>MEMM01000131.1:1911-16725 GCA_001767925.1 Alphaproteobacteria bacterium RIFCSPHIGHO2_12_FULL_63_12 | reverse complement strand
GAAGGCTCGCTTGAACGCCGCTCCCATTGGGAGAAAACCGGCCACGCGCTCCTCGTCGGCGTCATTCTCCATGTCCTTTACGCCGAAGAGGAAAAGACGCTCGCGCGCGTCGCGTCTTTCCTCTCGGACCCGAGCCGCACCTTCGAGAAGACGCTCGGCCTGATGAAGGCGACCAATCACCTCGGCACGAAGCGCGCGCCGAAAGTGCACCCCGTGGTCGCGCAGGTCGCGCGCGAGCTCCTTAACAAATCCGAGAACGAGCGGTCCGGCGTCCTCTCGACCGCGATGAGCTATCTGAGCCTTTATCGCGATCCGACCATCGCGCAGGTGACGAGCGATTGCGACTGGCGCATCGCGGATCTCATCGAGGCCGAGCACCCGGTCTCGCTCTATCTCGTCGTCCCGCCCTCAGACATCTCGCGGACGAAGCCGCTCATCCGTCTCGTGCTGAACCAGGTCGGCCGGCGGCTGACGGAAGAGCTAGAGAGCGCCGCGTCAATGAAGCGCCACAAGCTCCTCATGATGCTCGACGAGTTCCCCGCCTTGGGGCGGCTTGATTTCTTCGAGTCGGCGCTCGCTTTCATGGCGGGCTACGGGGTGCGGGCGTATCTGATCGCGCAATCCCTCAATCAGATCGAAAAGGCCTATGGGCCGAACAATTCGATCCTCGATAATTGCCATGTGCGCGTCGCCTTCGCCGCGAATGACGAGCGCACGGCGAAGCGGATCTCCGACGCGCTCGGCACGGCGACGGAGCTCCGCGCGCAGAAGAATTACGCCGGCCATCGCCTCGCCCCCTGGCTCGCCCATGTCATGGTCTCAAGGCAGGAAACGGCGCGGCCGCTCCTGACCCCCGGCGAGGTGATGCAGCTCCCCGCCGACGAAGCGATCGTCATGGTCGCGGGATCGGCGCCGATACGCGCCAGGAAGCTTCAATATTACAACGACCGAAATTTCGCTTCGCGAAAGCTTCCGCCAGCGACCATCGAGGCGGGCGCCGGCTTCTATCCCGACGCGCCAACGCCGCGCGCCAATGACTGGACGGGCGTTACCGCCAAATTCGATCCGCTGCTGGCGATCGAGGATAAGGAAGACGCGGAATTGCCCGCCGCCGATGACGAAAGCGGCCTGCAGCAAGCGCCGGAACTGGATCCGAATCCTAAAGCGCGCGGCGTCACCGCTGACGCCGAACCCGAAACGCCCGACGAGAGCGACGGCCTCGCCGAAGCGAGGAAGCTCGAGCGCCTTCAACTGGAGCGCGCGCGCCGCGCCGCGCTCGATCGCGGCGACGGCATGCTGAACGGGGTTTACTCATGAGCACCCAGAAGCGCCGCGTCTCGATCTATCTGACCCCCGAGGCGGAGCTGCTCCTTGCGCGCGCCGTCGAGGATCGCGGCGCCAGCATGAGCGGGGTCGTCGAGGCGGCGATCACGACGCATCTCGGCGACAAGGCGCGAAACTCCGAGCTCGTTTTGCTCAGCGAGCGGATGAACAAACTCGCCCGCGCCTCAGAGCGCATCGCCGACGAGACGACCGCGCAGACCGAGACCCTCGCGCTCTATATCCTTTATTATCTCTGCATCACGCCGCCTTTGCCGGACGCTTCGCGCGACGCCGCCGAAGCTTCAGGCAGGAAGCGCTTCGATCGCTTCATCGGCCAGGTGAGCGAGCGGCTCCTCGGGAAGGAAAGCTACACCGACGACGTGCTCGCCCGCATCGACCTTGTCCGCGCGAATTCTGCGCCGAAACTCGGGGTCGCGTCATGAGCGGCGCGGGATCAGCCCAAGCGACGGCGAACCGCCGCGCCGCCATGCTGAAAACGGCCTTCGGGCCCGTGATCGGCGCGGCGCTCGAAGACGAGAGCGTCTCCGAGATCATGGCCAATCCGGGCGGCGCGCTCTTCATCGAGCGGCTCGGGGTCGGGCGCGAGCGGCAAGACGCGATCATGCCGGCTTGCGACGTCGAGCGGATCATCCGCCTCATCGCGAGCCATATCGGCGCCGCTTGCGACCGCGAGCATCCGATCGTTTCGGCTGAACTCCCTGGAACGGGCGAGCGCTTTGAGGGCGTCATGCCGCCGGTCTCGCTCGCGCCGGCCCTTTCGATCAGGAAGCCCGCAAGGCGCGCGATGAGCCTTGCCGACTGGGTCGCGGCGGAGGCGATGACGCGCGGCCAGGCGCTGATCCTGCAATCAGCGCTCGCGCGGCGCGAGAACATTTTGATCTCCGGCGGCACGTCGACGGGCAAGACGACGCTCGCGAATTCCCTGCTCGCCGAAATCGGAAGGCAGGCCGAGCGGATCCTCATCCTCGAAGATACGCGCGAGCTTTTTTGCAGCGCGGAAGATGTCGTCGCCTTGCGGACCGCGCCCGGCGTCAGCCTCGAGACGCTCGTCCGGTCGACGATGCGGCTTCGCCCCGACCGCATCATCATCGGCGAGGTGCGGGGCGGCGAAGCGCTCGATCTTTTGAAGGCCTGGAACACCGGCCATCCGGGCGGGATCGCGACAGTTCATGCGAATTCCGCCGAAGCCGCGCTTTCACGGCTCGAGCAACTGACCGCTGAGCGGGCGCATGAAATCCCCCGCGCGCTCATCGGCGAGGCGGTCAATCTCATCGTCCATATCGGCCGGCGCGGGGACCATCGGCGCGTCGAGCACATTCTCCGCGTCAAGGGCCATGACCCCCTCCATGGCTATTGCCTGGCGCCGGCCGATCCCCAGCAATTCTCAATCGTCAGCGAAGGAGCGACTTTATGACTGCAACAAGATGTTCAATCCGGCTTGGCTCAGCGCTCGTCGCCGCCAGTCTCGCGCTTGTGGCAGAGGCGCACGCCGCCGGTTCCGGCATGCCCTGGGAAGCGCCGCTCGCGTCGATCCTCGCCTCGATCGAGGGACCGGTCGCGCGCATCGTCGCCGTCATCATTATCATCATCACCGGCCTGTCGCTCGCCTTCGGCGACACGTCAGGCGGTTTCCGGCGTCTCATTCAGATCGTCTTCGGGCTTTCGATCGCTTTCGCGGCGACGAGCTTCTTTCTCGCCTTCTTCTCCTTCGGCGGCGGCGCGCTGATCTGAAGGAAAGATGAGATGCTGGAAGGATACTCCGTACCCGTTCATCGCAGTTTGACCGAGCCCATGATGATGGCCGGCGCGCCAAGGGGCGTCGCGATTTTGAACGGCACCATCGCCGCGGCGGTCGGCCTCGGGCTGCAGATGTGGGTCGCGGGGATCCTTCTCTGGGTCATCGGCCAGGCGGCGGCGGTCTACGCCGCAAAAAAAGACCCCGCCTTCATCGAGGTCGGCCTGCGGCATTTGAAGCACAAAGGCTATCTCTCATGCTGAATTTGCGCGAATACCAGACGCGCCCCAAACGCCTCGCCGATTATTTGCCATGGGCGATGCTGGCGGCGCCCGGCATCGTCCTCAACAAGGACGGGAGCTTCCAGCGGACGATCCGCTATCGCGGGCCGGATTTGGAGAGCGCTAGCGAGAGCGAACTCCTTTCCTTCACGGCGCGCGTCAATAATGTCCTGAAACGCTTCGCCTCCGGCTGGGCGCTGTTCTTTGAAGCGGCGCGCAATCCCGCGAATGACTATCCTTCATCCGAGTTTGCGGATCCCGTCGCCTGGCTCGTCGATGAAGAACGGCGCGCCGCATTCGAGACGGGCGGCGCGCATTTCGAGAGCGCCTGTTACCTGACCTTCGCCTGGGCGCCGCCGAGCGATCGGACCAGGAAAGGCGAGGCGGTGTTCCTGACTCGCGACGGCGGCGAGAAACCCACCTCGGCGCACGAGCATCTCGCTCACTTCACCCGCGAGACCGATCGCGCCATCGATCTCCTCGCCATGCTCCTACCCGAATGCGAGAGGCTCGATGATTCCGGGACGCTCACCTATTTGCATGGCGCGATCTCGACCAGACGCCATGAAGTCGCCGCGCCGGAAACGCCGATCTTTCTCGACGCGCTCCTCGCCGATTGCGGGCTCACCGGCGGCCTCGAGCCGATGCTCGGGGACGAACATCTCCGCGTCGTCTCGGTGCTCGGCTTCCCGCCGGCCTCGGAACCCGCCTTCCTCGACGCGCTGAACCGTTTGGGCTTTCCCTATCGCTGGACGACGCGGTTCATCGCCCTCGACAAGCCGCAAGCGTCGAAAGAGATTGCGAAGTACCGCCGGCAATGGTTCTCGAAGCGCAAATCGATCGCGGCGATCGTCAAGGAGACGCTTTTCAACGAAGAGAGCGTCCTTCTCGACGCCGACGCCGACAACAAGGCGGCGGATGCTGACGCTGCGCTGCAGGAGCTAGGGCAAGATGACGTCGCCTTCGGCTATCTGACTTGCAGTATCGTCGTTTCGGATGTTGACGCCTCTCTCGCTGACGACAAGGCGAAGGAGATCGAACGCGTCCTCAATGGCCGCGGCTTTGTCGCCATCCGCGAAAGCGTCAACGCCGTCGACGCCTTTCTCGGGTCCTTGCCCGGCCATCTCTACGCCAATATCCGGGCGCCGCTCATCCACACGCTCAATCTCGCGCATCTCGCCCCCTTGTCGGCGGTCTGGGCAGGCGAGGCGCGGAATGATCATTTGAACGCCCCGCCGCTTATTCAGGCGACGACGCATGAGACGACGCCGTTCCGGCTTTCGACCCATATCGGCGATGTCGGCCATGCGATGATCGTCGGGCCCACGGGCGCCGGAAAATCCGTGCTCCTCGCTTTGATGGCGCTGCAATTCCGCCGGTATAGGCATGCGCAGGTTTTCGCGTTCGACAAGGGCAAGTCGATGCGCGCCGCGATCCTTGCGCTCGGCGGCGCGTTCCATGATTTGGGGAGCGACGCGGCGCTCGCCTTCCAGCCCTTGCGCGATATCGATGGCGAGGCCGGCAGGGCGCGGGCGCAGCACTGGCTTCTTGGCATTCTTGCACAAGAGGGCGTCGCGCTCGATCCCGCGATCCGGGACGCGGTCTGGTCGGCGCTCGGCAATCTCTCGGAAGCACCGGTCAAGGAAAGGACGCTCACCGGCCTCACGCTCCTCCTGCAGCGCGCCGACCTTCGCGACGCCTTGAGACCCTTCACGCTCGACGGCGCCCATGGCGGCCTCTTCGACGCCGAGGAGGAGACCCTGCAACTCTCCGAAATCATCGGCTTTGAGATGGAGAGCCTCATGCGGCGGCCGTCGGCGGTCGCGCCGGCGCTCTCCTGGCTCTTCGACCGGCTCGATGCGCGCTTTGACGGAAGGCCGACACTTCTTCTGATCGACGAGGCCTGGGTGTTTCTTGACCATCCGCTCTTCGCCGAGCGCCTGCGTGACTGGCTCAAAACCTTGCGCAAGAAGAACGTCTCGGTCGTCTTCGCGACGCAATCCTTGAGCGATATTCAAAACTCGTCCATCGCGCCGGCGATCATCGAAAGCTGCACGTCGCGCATCTTCCTCGCCAATGCGCGCGCAAGAGAGGCGGGCATTCGCTCCGCCTATGAAGGCTTCGGGCTCAATGATCGGCAGATCGAGCTGATCGCCACGGCGACGCCGAAGCGTCACTATTATTACCAGTCTTCGATCGGCAATCGCCTCTTCGAATTGGGGCTCGGCCCCGTCGCGCTCGCCCTTTGCGGCGCGTCGGATCCCGAAACGCAAAAACTCATCGACAGGATTTTGAACGACGCGGGCGGCGACTTCGCCGCCGAATTCCTGCGGGCCAAGGGCCTTGCCTGGGCCGCCGATCTTATCGCCGAAAACCAAATCATTGAAAGGAGCTGCTCATGGGCCGCCGAATGAAGAACCTCGCCGCTGCCAGCGTCATCGCGATCGCATCGGCGCTTGCCGCCAGCGGAACCGCCAACGCGCAGTTCTTCGGCGGCATCGTCTATGACCCGACCAATTACGCGCAGAACCTCCTCACCGCGACGCGCACGCTCACCCTGATCAACAACCAGGTGAAGCAGCTCACCAATGAAGCGCAGATGCTGGTCAATGAGGCGAAGGAGCTGACAAGCCTGCCCTTTTCGGCGCGAGTCCAGCTCAATCAGCGCCTTGTCGAGATCGAAACCCTGATCAGGACCGCGAAAGGCCTCGCCTATGACGTCGCCTCGATCGACGCCTCGTTCCGGGCGCTCTTCCCGGAGGATTACTCGGCGTTTTCGAACGCCGCGATGGCGTCGGACGCGAGGCGGCACTGGGAGGAGGCGTCGCGGGCGTTTCATGATTCGATGATCATGCAGGCGAAGATCGCCGAGACGATCTCCGCCGATATGACCGACCTCGATGCGATCGTCTCGAAGAGCGAGACCGCTGTCGGCAATCTGCAAGCCGCGCAGGCCGGCAACCAGCTCCTCGCGCTGCAAGTGAAACAGTCGATGCAGGCGGCGGAACTCTTCGCCGTCGCCGCGCGCGCCGACGCGCTCGATCGCGCGCGGCAGCTGCAGACCGAGGAGCGCGCGCGCATCGCCAACGCCCGCTTCATCGGCGACGGGATCATCTACCCGTAACGGAATTTGATTGGAGACGCGGTCATGAACAATCTGAATGTCATCGACCAGTTCACGGCGACTTTCGTCGCTTACATCGATTCCGGCTTCGGATTGTTGCAGGGCGATGTCGGCTTCCTGACCGCGATCTTGATCGGCATCGACATCGTCCTCGCCGGTCTCTTCTGGTCGATGAACGGCGTCGACAATGTGCTCGGGGCGTTCATCAAGAAGGTCCTCTATGTCGGGGCCTTCGCCTTCATCATCAATAATTTCCGGCTCCTCGCCGATATCATCTTTGCGAGCTTCGCCGGCCTTGGCCTCGTCGCGACGGGCTCGCCGATCACGGCCGCGCAACTGATGCAGCCGGGCTTCGTCGCCGACACCGGCTACCAGGCGGCGTATCCGCTCCTTGGCGAGGCGAATGCGCTCCTCGGCTTCCCAAGCTTCTTTTCAAACTTTGTCACCATCGCAATCATCCTGCTGGCGTGGCTGATCGTTCTCTTCGCTTTCTTCATCCTGGCGATCCAGCTTTTCGTCACCATCATCGAGTTCAAGCTGACGACGCTCGCCGGGTTCGTCCTTGTTCCCTTCGCGCTCTGGAACAAAACGTCGTTTCTCGCCGAGCGCGTCCTCGGCAATGTCATGGCGTCGGGCGTCAAGCTGATGGTGCTCGCCATCATTGTCGGCATCGGCTCGACAATCTTTTCGTCCGTCACCGCGAGTTTCACGCCGGGCGCGATCACGCTCGAAGACGCGGCGGCGACCATATTGGCCTCGCTCGCCCTGTTGGCGCTCGGCATCTTCGGACCTGGCATCGCGACGGGTCTCGTTTCCGGCGCGCCGCAATTGGGCGCGGGCGCCGCGGTCGCCACAACGGCCGGCGCCGGCGCGGCGATCCTCGGCGCCGGCGCCTTGGCGGCCGGCGGCGCAAGAGCCGTCGCATCCGCCGGGCAATCGGCGGTGAGGGCCGGCGCCTCCATGGCCGGCGGCGCCAACGCCGCATGGACCCTCAGCAAGGCGGCCTCCGGACAATCAGGCATGCGCGGCGCGGCGGCCGGCGCTGCAGGCGTCGCGTCGGCAGGCGCTGCTTCCGTCATGCAGGGCGTCAAGGATTCGGTGTCGCGCGCCTTCGGCCATCCGGGCGATGCGTTCGATGCTGGTTCGCGCGCCGCCTTCACCGCGACCGGCGGCAAGCTCGGCGGATCGTCGAGAACGAACGCGACAGCGGCTTCAGGCGGCGCCCCAGATTGGGCGCAGCGGCTCCGCCGCGAACAGGGCGTGCGCGATGCGGGTCTCACCGCGACACATGTGATCGCGTCGGGCGATCGCGGCGGCAGCGCCGATGCGCCGCGCCTCAGAGAGGATCACGAGTGATGTTCAAACGCGCTTCCACTCATTATGGCGAAACCCCTCCGCCCGAGACGCCTTACATGCGCGCCCATCAACTATGGGACGAGCGCATCGGCTCGGCGCGGGTCCAGGCCGCGAACTGGCGCACCGCCGCTTTCGCGTCCTTGGCTGTAGCCGGCGTTTCCTGCGGCGGGCTCATCTGGCAATCAAGCCGGTCGATCGTCACGCCTTACATCGTCGAGATCGACGGCGAGGGCGCTGTTCGCAATATCGGTCCGGCGAGCGAAGCTTACAAACCGTCCGACGCCGTCATCGCCTATGCGCTCGCGAATTTCATTCGCGATGTGCGGTCGGTCTCGATTGATCCCGTCATCGTTCGCGCGAACTGGCTGAAGGCCTATGATTACGCGACCGATCGCGGCGCGATGGCGTTGAACGATTACGCGCGCGACCATGATCCATTCGCCGAAGTCGGGCGGCGCAGCGTCAATGTCGAGGTGACGAGCGTCGTCCGCGCCTCCGACGACAGCTTCGAAATCCGCTGGTCCGAGAAAACCTACGCTGGCGGCCAGTTCGAAAAGGTCGAACGCTTCACCGCGCATCTGACCATCGTCCTGTCGCCGCCGCGAACGGCGGAGGCGCTCTCGAAGAATCCGCTCGGCCTTTATGTCCACGGGCTCAACTGGTCGAAAGACCTCAGCGCAGGAGACCCCTCATGACGCGCTTAATTCTTATCCTATCGTCGCTCGCGCTCATGGGGTGCGAGACCGCCTATCCCGACATCGCGCTCGATGCGGCGCCGATGCGCCCGGCGAAGATCGTCAGCTTCGATGACGGCAAGCCCGTTCGCGAGATCATTGAGACCGCCACGCCTTTTCCCTTGCCGGGACAATTGAAGCCGGTCGAGGAAAATGAAGCGCCGTCACCAGAACTAAAACCCTTCGAACAGATCGACACGGCGAACAGCCTCGCCAAGGTCGAGCCCGATCTCGCCCGCTTCGTGAACGCGGTGCAGGTCTACCCTTTCATGGAAGGCGCGCTCTACCGGCTTTATGCAGCGCCCGAACAAGTGACCGACATCGCGCTTGAACCGGGCGAACGACTGAACTCCGTGTCGGCCGGCGACACCGTGCGCTGGGTCGTCGGCGACACGGCAAGCGGGACCGCAGCGGGCGAGCGAGTTCATATTCTCGTCAAGCCGATTGCGCCCGATCTCTCGACCAATCTCGTCATCGCCACAGATCGCCGCGCCTATCACCTCGAAATGCGCTCCTTCCGCGAAACCTATATGGCGGCGATCTCCTGGACCTATCCGCAGGACCAATTGGTGAAGCGCCGCGAAGACGCCAGTCGCGCGAAAGCGGCGGCAGACTCTGTGGTCGCCCCTTCGATCAATCCCGACCATCTGAAGTTCCGCTATGAGATCGAGGGCGACCGTCCGCATTGGCGCCCCGTTCGCGCCTTCGACGATGGCGAGCAGGTCTTCATCCAGTTCCCCGAGGCGATCGCGCAAGGGGAGGTGCCGCCCTTGTTCGTGTTGTCGCACGACGGCAAGCCCGAGCTCGTCAATTACCGCATGCGCGGGAACTATTATGTCGTCGACCGGCTGTTTTCGGCGGCGGAGCTGCGCCTTGGCGAAAAACGCCAGTCGGTCGTGCGCATCCTCCGCACGGACCTCAAAGGGCGCATCTGAGATGAGCGCCGTCCGCCAGGATAAGATGCGTAAGGACGAGCCGGACGCGCTGCGCTTGCGCGCGAGCCCACGCGCCGTCACGCGGTTGAACAGGAACGCGCTGATAGTCGCCGCCGGCGGCGCAGGCCTTCTCATCTTCGCCGCGGCGAGCCTCGCTTTGAAGCCCCCGCGCGCGTTTGATGAGGCCGCGCCCAAGGAACTCTATAATGTCGAGACCAAGCCCAAAGCCGAAGGCCTCGAGGCGCTCCCCAAATCCTACGCCGAGGTGAAGCCGCAATTAGGTGCGCCCCTGCCGGGGGACCTCGGCGCCGCGCTCCTCCTTGCCGAACGATCGCTCGCCGCATCAGGCGATGAAGGCTTTCTCGAGCGTCCCGACTATGCGGCCCTGTCGCCGACCCCGTTCCGCAATTCCCCCGAAGCCGACGCCGCGCGCGAAGCCGCCTTGCGCGAAGCGCAAATCGCGACGGAGGCGAGAGAGGCGGGCGTCTTTTTCCAGCTCGCCGCTCGAACGAGCGCGGCGGCGAAACCATCGCAGCTGATCGACACCGTCCCAGTATCGCCCTTCGAATTCCCAGGACCCGTGTCTGCGCCGGTCCCCTTCGGCGCCGAGCGCGACGACGATCCGGGCCGGCAAATCCGCAAGCTCGACTTCCTCGGGCAGGGGACGGAGTCCTCGACCGACAATCCGCACGTAATCGAAGACCCGATCACGCCGTTTGAAGTGATGGCGGGGACCGTCATCCCGGCGAGCCTCATTACTGGCGTAAATTCCGATCTGCCGGGAACGGTGATCGCGCAGGTGACGCAGAATGTTTATGATAGCGTCACCGGCTATTACGTCCTCATTCCGCAGGGCGCGAAGCTTATCGGCCGCTATGACAGCGTCATCGCCTTCGGCCAGTCCCGCGCGCTGCTGGTGTGGTCGCGGATCATCTATCCGGACGGCGCGTCGATCCTGATCGACAATATGCCGGCAAGCGATGTCGCGGGCTATTCGGGGCTCACCGACCAAGTCGACTTCCACACTTTCCGCATCCTGAAAGGCATTGTGCTGTCAACGCTTCTCGGCGTCGGCACGGAATTGTCTTTCGGTGAATCCGAAAGCGATCTTGTCCGCGCGCTGAGGGAGTCGGCGCAAAGCTCCGCCAATCAGTCCGGCCAGAAAATCGTGCAGCGCAACCTCGACATCCAGCCAACGATCAAGGTGCGGCCAGGCTGGCCCTTGCGCGTCATCGTTCACAGGGATCTCGTGCTTCGCCCTTATGAAGAGAGGAGGGCGGCGCGATGAGCCTCAAGATCGGCGCCGTCCCGGAGCGAAAGTCCGTCAGGATCACCCTGTCGCTGCCGCCCGACATTCACGCCATGCTCGCAGACTACGCCGCAATCCACGCCGCGGAATTCGGAAAGAAGACCCCGGCGAGCGAACTCGCAGGTCTAATGATCGAGCGGTTCCTGAACTCGGACGCGGCCTTCCGGCGCGCCCGCAAAACCCTTCGTCAACCCGCCAGTGAAAAGGAGTAAGCCATGGCTATCATCGGCGCATTCAAGAAGACGGACGACGGCTATGCCGGAACCATCCGGACCATGACCATCAACGTCAAGGCCGCCTTCATCGCCAACGACAAGAACGGCAATGACAAGGCCCCGGACTTCAAGATCGTCGCCGGCGACCGCGAATTCGGCGCAGCCTGGAAAGCAAAGAGCAAGGGCGATGAGCCCCAGGAGTTCCTGCGCGTCGAACTCGATGACCCGAGCTTCGCCGCGCCGCTACGCGCGGCGCTGTTTTCGAATGGGGGCGACACGAGTGCCTTGGTATGGACGAGGTCTAGAACGAAGGAATGAGTTTGCCGTCAGAGCAGGAATCGAAGAGTGTGAGCATGTCTGAACCACTGTCGAGGCGATTGCCCGCAAAGCTGCGGAGTCGCATACTGGAAATCGCGCGAGAGAACAATTTCGACCCCCAAACGTTTCTGTCAGAGATTGTCGATAGTGCAATCGTCGAAAAGCGAAGCGGTGGTAGCGAGAATCTTGAGGGGATCGGCCAAGATTGGCGCCAGTTGTCCCCAAACGATCTTGTCGACCCCGATACCGCGTCCCGACGATTGAAACTCTCAAAGTCAAAACTTGCGGCAATGCGTTGTCGCGGGACCGGACCGAAATTCGTGAAAATGGGCGCGCGCACCGTCTATTATCGCGTTTGCGATCTGGACGATTTCATAAGCCGATGCTTGGTCCAATCGACCTCACAATAGGCTATGACGCGCTATGAAGCGGACCGAGCTCGCTTGTAGACGGCTTCGACGCCTTCAGCGACAGGTCGACGGCTCTCAACCAGCAAATGAGCATATCTCTCGGTCGTTGAAGCCTTCCGGTGGCCCAGATTTGCGCCGATATTCTTGAGCGACTGACCGGAATTGATCGCGAAGGAGGCATAGGCGTGGCGAAAATCGTGAATACGAAAATTCTGAAGGTCGGCGCGCTCCGTAATTTTCTTCCAGGAATGTCGAATATTCTGAACGTATCCGCTTTTGCTTTTCGGAGACGCGAACACGAACTCGCCATCCTTTTTCGTATGTGACCGGCGCCGCAATATCTCGAGGCACGAGTCCGTAAGGGGAATAGCCTTCGGCGTGTTCATTCCGCCCGTCTTGTGACGAAGCGGGGGAAGCAGCAACAACTTGCGCTCAAAATCAACTTCCTCCCATCGCAGGCCCTTGATTTCACCTGCTCGCGCCGCAGTAAACGAAATCAACGAAATGCAGTCGACCTGCGCCTGCGTCAATTCGCCCGACCGCAAGAGATCATCGATCGCCTTGAAAAGGCGCCGAGCTTCTTCATCGGTTAAGTAGCGTTGTCGCGCGCCGTCCTGCAGCTTCTCAATCTTTGTGCACGGATTGCCGTCAATGAGTTCCCGTTGCACCGCCCATCCCAAGGCGGCGGACAAACTTCGTACGGCGTGAACGGCGGCGCCTTTTCCACCGGTCAAATTACGACCCCGCTTGTTCGGTCTCGCCCTGGCGCTGACGCCTTTCAACACGTCGTTCTGGAATTTCGAGACGTCTCGCGGACGAAGGTCTGCAATCGGCACAGAACCCAGAAGCGGTCGGACGTGGTTCGTCAGGTAGCATCGGTCGTTCGCCCAACTCGACGCTCGCTTGTCCGGTTTGTCGATCGGCCCCTCTTCGAGATAACGATCAATCAGGTGCGCAACAGTGAGCTTTCGGATCGAGGCTGTTTCGCGAGCGGCTGCCTTTTTTTCGGCAGGATCAACACCGTTGGCGATATCGCCGAGAATTGCCTTCGCTTTTTCCCGCGCTGTTTCCGGCGTCCAGGGATCGCCATGCTTGCCGATGGTGATCCATCGATAGCGCGCGCCGAACGAGTATCCGACGACATAGACTTTTCGCCCCGTAGGGTATGCTTGAACGCAGAAACCTTTCAATTCGGAATCCCATAATCGTGCTCGCTTGCCGGACGTCGCCGTGAACGCATCGACCGCGCGCTTCGTGATCTTCTGCTCATGCCGAGCCTGGGCCATGCGGTTCCCTGCGAAGTGCGAAATGGGACGCCAAATAGCGCCGCCTATTCCGTATTATGCGACGCAGACGGAGCAAATTCCAGCTAGAAAATAGCTAGAAGTTGAACGGGATTCACGAGCATTTTTGAGCATCATCGAAAAGCCATCAACATCTCATGATAGGCTATAATGCATTGTAATATATAGACAAACGCGGAGAAAAGGCTTATGCACGCTTGAGGCCAAATTTTGGTAGATAATAGCCTTCCAAGCTAAAGACGCGGGTTCGATTCCCGCTACCCGCTCCAGATATTATATAAAATTCAATCAGTTATCAGTCAGCAGTTTTCGCCAAGATACCGCCGACGTGGGCCCGCTAGCAAATCGCTAGCAATTGCTATGCAATTAGCGAAAGCTGCGGCAAGCTTGGTCAACACGCAGAGGTGTTTCGCCCTAAATTCATAGCGGCGCGACGGCGGGCTGCCTGTCGTGAAGCCGAGTCGATCGCATTGAGCTAATCGACAGCGGTGAAGTGCAATACTGATCAGGCAACTTGCCAGCTGACGACGAATCTTGTGCGAAGTGATTTACACCCAGTAGGTCGGCGGTTCGATCCCGTCACCGCCCACCATAACTAACGAATTTTATTATGTTTTTTTGATCCGGGTTCGGATCATTTTTCCGGCGTGCGCCTTGGGAACTAGCCGGGGAACTAGATTTCCCGCCTCTCGAATTCGGTTCCAAGGCGTTTCAACTGGTTCAACATGTCGCAGGTAAGAGCAAACTTGTGTGCGGAGCCGATAAGCTGTGAACCGGCTTCCAAAGTTGACCCCTCCTGTAAGCGAACCCCAACGCTTTGATTCGTAATTAAAATTTGAGATTCAGACGGGGTCCGGATCGGCGCCGATCGGGACCCCGTCCAAATTGATATTTATCCAATCCGATCAATGCACTGCACGCGATTGGAGAAGGGTTCCGCTTTCGTGCCGATGCACACACAATCCTCTTCAGCCGCGCATTCTCCGATTCGAGCTCGCGCATGCGCTTCATCTCCGACGGCATCATCCCGGCGTATTTCTTCTTCCAGTTGAAGTAGGTCGCCTGGCTGATCCCAGCCTTCCGGCAAATCTCTGCGACCGGGGTTCCGTCCTCGCCCTGCCGCACGATGAACGCCTTCTGCGCGTCCGAAAACTTCGATGCCTTCATGCTCCTCACGCTCCTTCCCAGCCGGGAAATTAGCGCCGGAAACTCTAACTCAAAATGAGGGAGTTTTCAGGGAGCAGGTCAGTCGGGATTGATCAGTTCGTCGCAATAGGAGCAGATGGTGCCGTAATTGACCGGCCCCGGTGTGTCGTCGCCGCTGTTCAGTTCAGCGAGGAATGACGACCCTATGGTCATTTCCTGGCGGACGGTGATGAGCGACAGGCTGCCGCCGCACAAAAGCGGCGCCGTCGAACCGTAATTGACGCCGCCGATGCTCATCCAGTCGTCGACATATTGCGTTCCATCGAGATATTAAAGGTAATATCGCGAACTCATCGCGCCCATCGAATGCGCAACGATGTCGACTTTGTCCGCATCGAATATGGCGCGGGCTTCTTGCACCCATTCGCCGACCAGAGACGCCGTGGTTCGGTTTGACTGGTAGAAGTTGTAGGATCGCCGAAAGGTCGGAACGCCTTCGAGTTCAAACCAGAATGCGTAGTCGTTCCAAACATACTGGTTCGACGACACGCCGTGGACGAGCACGAGTCTTGCGCAAGCGCGTCTTGCGGCGATTGAAGGGCG
>MEMM01000131.1:680-1859 GCA_001767925.1 Alphaproteobacteria bacterium RIFCSPHIGHO2_12_FULL_63_12 | reverse complement strand
GTTTCATGAGTGGTTTCCTCCTTATATTTCTTTCCTGGGCGCCGGCCCGCCGTTTCGCACGGCCGCGCCCGCGCGAACGCCGGCTACGGCGTTTTTGCCTCCGCCTTGCGCCTGGCGGTTTCCTGCTGTTTCAGAACGCGGCGCATGACCTTGCCGGTCGCCGTCGTCGGCAAATCGTCGACGAACTCGATGAGCCGCGGATATTCATGCCGCGCGAGCCTGTCGCGCACGAAGCCGCGAATCTCGGCTTCAAGCGCGTCGCCCGGCGCGTATCCGGGTCCCGGCGTGATGAAAGCCTTGATGATTTCCGTCCGCACCGGATCGGGAACGCCGATGACCGCGGCGGCCGCGACCGCCGGGTGTTTCAGGAGGCAGTCCTCGATTTCGCCGGGACCGATGCGAAAGCCGCCGCTTGTGATCACGTCGTCGGCCCGGCCGACGAACCAGAAATAGCCGTCCTCGTCGCGCCAGCCGACGTCGCCGGTGAGGAGCCAGTCCTTTGCGAACTTCTTCTCCGTCGCCTCGGGATTGTTCCAGTAGCCAAGCATCATGACGGGATTGGGCCGCCGGAAGGCGATGTTTCCCTGTTCGCCCGGCGGCAGTTCTACGCCGTCGTCGTCGACGATGGCCGCGACATGGCCGGGCGGCGGCAGCCCGAGCGCGCCGAATTTCGGTTTCATCAGCGCCGGCGCATGCGCGAGCACGAGATTGCACTCTGTCTGCCCATAGCCTTCGTTCAGGGGGACGCCGAAATGCGCGCGGCCCCAATCATGCAACTCCGCGCCGACCGCTTCGCCGCCGCAAAGAATGGTGTTGAGCGCCGCCCTCGGCGGATTTGCAACCTGGCGCATCAGCTTCACCATGGTCGGGACGAGGAAGACGTTTCGCACAAGGTGTTTTCGCAGCGTGTGAAAGGCAAGTTCGGGATCGAACGCGCCGGGCGGGCGAAAGGCGAGGACGGGCTTTCCCGAAAACCATGTCGGGAACAGCACGTCCATGAGCCCCGCGATCCACGCCCAGTCCGCGGGCGACCAGGAAAGATCGTCCGGCCGGTCGAAGAACTCATGAACGATGTCGAAGCCGGGCATGTGCCCGATCATTGCGCGATGCGCATGCAGGGCGCCCTTCGGCTGGCCGGTCGTGCCGGAGGTGTAGACGAGGAACGCTGGATCGTCCGCG
>MEMM01000131.1:0-672 GCA_001767925.1 Alphaproteobacteria bacterium RIFCSPHIGHO2_12_FULL_63_12 | reverse complement strand
GACCAGAAGGAAGGAGCGCCGCTCTCTTCGCCGTCGACGATGAAAATGCGGCGAAGGCCGGGCAGGCCGCCGCGCAGGCCGGCGACTTTCGGATAGTTCGCAAGGTCCGTGACCAGCGCCTTGGCGCCGCTGTCGGCAAGGCGGAACTGCAGGGCGTCTTGGCCGAAAGCGGTGAATAACGGAATTGAAATCGCGCCGAGCTTCCAGGCGGCGACATGCGCGATCGCTGTTTCGATCTGCTGGCTGAGCAGGATCGCGACGCGCTCGCCGCGCGCGACCCCGTGCGCGCGGAGCATGTTGGCGCATCGATTGGCGAGGCCGTGGATCTGACGAAAGGAATAGGTCGCGACCGCGCCGGTCTCCGTTTCGCAGATGAGCGCCGCTGCGTCCGGCGTCGCCGCCGCATGGCGGTCGACGACGTCGGCCGCGATATTGTAGTTCGCCGGTATGTCCCAGCGAAAGGTCCGCCTTGCCTCTTCATAGGTTGAAACGCGTCTCAACATGCATTTCCTCCGCTTACGGAGAGGATATCGGCGCCTCTTCGATCATCCGGCCGGCGCGTCGAGACGCGCGCTAACGAAGTCGGCCATTCGCGCGCGCGCTTCGCGTGCGATGGCGATGTCCAGAATATCGAACGCATGCACGCCGCCGGGCCAAACGGCGAGCTCGGCC
>MEMM01000130.1:15657-37661 GCA_001767925.1 Alphaproteobacteria bacterium RIFCSPHIGHO2_12_FULL_63_12 | reverse complement strand
GCCATTTTACGCCCTCATCCTGAAGAGCGGCCGCTAGCCGCGACAGGAAGGATGGACACAAGAGGGAGACGCATCATTGGAACAATTTCATTACGCCCTCGAACCCGATCTCGGCGCCGATGAATTCATCGACGTCCTGATGCGATCGACGCTCGCCGAGCGACGTCCGGTCAAGGAGCGCGCGCGAATTGAGAAAATGCTCGCGAACGCCGACATCATCGTCACCGCGCGCGACCCTGACGGCGTCATCGTCGGCGTATCGCGTTGCGTCTCGGATTTCTCATTTTGCTGCTATTGCAGCGACCTCGCGGTCGATGCCGCGCATCAGGGAAAGGGCATCGGCAAACGGCTGCTGGATGAAAGCGCGAAGGCCGCGGGCCCCTATGCGCATTTCCTTCTGCTCGCCGCGCCCGGCGCCGTCACCTATTACGGGCATATCGGCATGCGGCGGCTCGACATCGCCTTCGACCGTCCGGACTGGAAGCGGTTCGCCGATGCTGACTGAGGCGATCGTCGCCAACAAGGCATGGATCGGCGCGATCGTCTTCGCCGGCCTGTTCGGCGCCGAGCGCGCCTTTTCATCAGCCCCCTCGATCCGCGACCCATCGCGCTTGCTCAGGAACGGCGTGCTCTGGGTTTTGCTGCTCGCGCTGTCGCCGGCGATCGTGCTTCCATTGACCGCCATCGCGACGGATCATCCGTTGTGGTCGCGCCCGTCCGCATGGCCGCCGGCCGCAACGCTCGTCGCGGATATCGTGCTGCTCGATTTTTGGACATATTGGCTGCATCGCGCCTATCACGAAGTTCCGATATTGCGGCGGTTTCACCGCGTTCATCATCTCGATGAACATCTCGACACCACGTCAGCCGTAAGGTTCCATCCGGGAGAAGTCGCGATTTCAGCCTTGTTGCGGGTGGCGCCGATCACGCTGCTGGCTGTTCCCTTTGATCATGTCGTCATTTTTGAAACGCTGCTGCTGGCGGAATCGCTGTTTCATCATTCGAACGTCAAATTGCCGGCGGCGGTCGAGCGCGCTCTCTCCCGCGTGATCGTGACCCCTTCGATACACTGGGTTCACCATCACGCGGTCGCGGCGGACACCAATTCGAATTATGCGGCGATTATCAGCCTGTGGGACCCGCTTTTTCGCACCCGGTCGCGGACGATCCGGACGCCGGCAATGAAAATCGGCCTTGAGGGCGTTGAAGACAAATCGGTGATCGGGTTATTGCTGGCTCCCTTTCAACCTGCGGAGAAGAAATGAGCAGCCCCCATCTATGGCTTGCGGTCGGCGCTGGCGGCGCGATGGGCGCGGTGGCGCGCTATGGCGTCGGCGCGCTCTCCTTGCGTCTCCTCGGTCCGAATTTCCCGTGGGGAACTTTGACGGTGAATGTCGTCGGGTCGGCGGCGATGGGGTTGTTCATCGCCTGGCTCGTCGCCAGGGAACCGCACAGCCAGGTGATGCGCGTGTTCGTGACGACGGGCGTCCTTGGCGGGTTCACCACATTCTCGACTTTCGCGCTCGATGCGGTGACGCTCTATCGCGAGAAGTCGCTGACGATCGCCGGCGCCTATGTGGCGGCGTCCGTGATCTTGTCGATCCTTGGCCTCTTCGCGGGCCTCGCCGCAGGGAAGGCGTTTTCATGAGCGGCGTTGAGACCAGAGTGGTTGAAGAAAAGGATGATGGTCTTCGCCTCGACCGTTGGTTCAAGACCTATTATCCGGGCGTGCGTCATGGCGCGCTCGAAAAATTGCTGCGCACCGGCCAGATCCGCGTCAACGGCGGGCGGGTCAAGGCCAATCGGCGGATCGAAGCCGGCGAGGCGATCCGCGTGCCCCCGATCGGCGAAGAGGCGGCCGCGCCGAAATCGGAATTTCGGCCGAAAAAGGAAGACGCGGATTTCCTCCGTAGCCTGACGATATATGAAGACGACGAGATCCTGGCGATCAACAAGCCCTTCGGCCTCGCGGTGCAGGGCGGCGCCAGAACGCCGCGCCATATCGACGGCATGCTGGCCTCGCTCGAGAAAAATGGCGAGAAGCCGCGTCTTGTTCACCGCCTCGACGCGGATACCGGCGGCCTGCTGATCCTGGCGAAAACGCGCATCGCCGCAGCCAAGCTCGGCAAGGCGTTTCAGGGCCATGACGTCGTCAAGACCTATTGGGCGCTTTGCGCCGGCGTTCCGAAGATTCCGAAAGGGACGATCAATCTTCCAATCGCGAAGAAAATGGTCCGTATCGGCGACAAGGATCAAGAGCGCATGACGCCGGCGGACGACGAAGAGGCGAAAAAGGCGATCACCGATTACGCCGTGCTCGACAGCGCCGGGCCGGCGTCCTTTGTCGCACTAAAGCCGCTGACCGGCCGCACCCATCAGTTGCGCGTTCACTGCGCGGCGATGGGAACGCCGATCGTCGGCGACCGGAAATATGGCGGCCCGAATGCGTTTGTCGAAGGCGCGCCGGAGGGATTACAGCTTTTCTGTCGCGAGATGACTTTTCCGCATCCCGATGGCGGCCGACTGATCACGCTGACGGCGCCGTTGACCGGTCGCATGAAGGAAACATGGGAGCTCTTCGGCTTCGACCCCGAGGCGGAGATCGTCTGGCCCGATCTGTCGCGCAAGAAGCCGAAAAGATGACGAAACTTGGCGAAACCCCGTCGCGCGCGCCAAAGCGATTTTACAAGGCGGCGACGGCGGAGCGCGACGCGGGCGGCTTTGTCATCCACCTCGACGGCAGGACGGCGAAGACCCGCAAGGGCGGCGCGTTGCGCGCCGCCGCCCAATCGCTCGCCGACGCAGTCGCAGCCGAATGGATGGCGCAGGGCGACCAGATCGATTTCGCGCGAATGCCGATGACCCGATATGCGATGACGGCGTGCGATTGCGGCGCCGTCGACGCGGAAATCTGGCGCGAGGCGACGCTGGCGTTTTTGAAGTCGGACCTCGTTTGCTATCGCGCCGCGGAGCCGGCGGAACTCGCCCGCCGACAAAGCGCGGCGTGGGAGCCGCTCCTCGACTGGGCGGCGTCGGAGATCGGCGTCAGATTGAGAACCGGCGCCGGCGTCGGCTTCATCGAGCAGCCGCAAGTCGCCGTCACCGCCGCCCGGGCCGCGCTGGACGCGGCGACCGCTGAACAGGCGCTGGGCGTCAAGACGGCGGCGGAAATCTCGGGATCGGCCGTTATCGGCCTGGCGCTGCTGCGGCGCGCGTTTCCCGCAGAACTACTATTCGCGGCATCGCGCATTGACGAGGCGTTTCAGGCGGAACGCTGGGGCGTCGACGAGGAAGCCGCCGCGCGGGAAGAGGCGCTGAAACGCGATTTCCTCGACGCCGCGCGGTTTTTGTCGCTGGTTTAGTAGGGCAGGCGCCGCCCTATTCGGCGTGGGTCGGCTTGCCGCGAACCGCCTTGCGGAAGTTCAGCAATTCATCGCCGCGCAACAAATCATCCTTGTCGAGATCATTGTTTTCGAAATCCTCGATGATTTTGCGTGTGAACGCTCTTTTTCCGATGGTCAGATCGCTCCCCGCCATCGCCGCGAATTTGGCGCGCGCCAATTCGCCGCTTATATGGCCAGCATCTTCCTGATCGAGCAGGGAAACGGGATCGGCGATTGTTTCGGCATCTTCCTCGGCGGTGTCCGCGCCATCCCAGACCTTGACAAGATAGACGAATTCCTCGGCGGTCATTGCGTCGTCGCGATCAAGGTCGCCGACCACGAAACCGAGTTTTGCTTCTTCAAGCGCCTCTTTGCGGGTCAGCGCCTCACCATCGAACCGGGCTTTCAGCTTTTCGAGCGCCGTCGGTTCGGCCTCACTGCCGCGGATCGGATCGTCTTTGGAATAAATCACGGTTTCCGTTTTCGTTTCGACCACCTGTCCGTTCACGGAACGGGTGAGCGTCACGTCCTGTTTGATCTGTTGCTGCGAATTCAGCAAATCGGCCATTTCGTCTTCATTGATGGCGGGCGCCTCAGCCGGCGCTGGCGCCTCCGTCGGCGTTGCTTGTTCGGCCGGCGCTTGCGGCTCCGGCGCGGCGGCGTCCTGCGCATGGGCGCTGCTAGCGGCGAGTGCGGCGAGCGCGACGGAAAGCATGAACGACAATTTGGTCAGGCGGGTCATGGAAGCTCCTTCGATTGCCGATTCGGGTTCACCATAATGGCGTCGAACGAGCTTGTCATATCTCAAACCGGCTGGTTCGATGACCGAATGTTCACCCTGGCGACGGCGCATCGACCGTCGGCCCGAAAATCCGTTCGAATGAGCGGCGCAGCGCCGCGTCGGCGTCATCGAGCGTCGCGGGAATTCCCAGATCGACAAGGCTGGTGACGCCAAATCCGGGCGTGGATACGCCGCAGGGGACGATGCCGCCGAAATGCGACAGATCGGGCTCGACGTTCAGCGCAATGCCGTGAAAGCTCACCCAATGGCGAAGGCGGATGCCGATGGCGGCGATCTTGTCTTCGCGGCGCGGCTCGCCGGGCCGGGTCCGGTCGACCCAGACGCCGACGCGGTCGTCGCGGCGCTCGCCCCTGATGTTGAAATCACCGAGCGCCCCGAAAATCCATTCCTCCAGCAAAGCGACGAATCCCCGAACGTCCCTGGTCCGTTCGGCAAGGTTCAGCATCACATAAGCGACGCGTTGGCCCGGGCCGTGATAGGTGTATTGCCCGCCGCGGGGCGAGCGAAAGACCGGAAAACGCGGGTCGAGGAGGTCCGCCTCCCTGGCGCTTGTTCCGGCGGTGTAAAGGGGCGGGTGTTCGAGCAGCCAGACCAGCTCGCGGGCGGTCCCGGCGCGGATTTCGGCAACCCGCCGCTCCATCGCGTCCGAGGCAGCCGGGTAGGGCGTTCTTCCCCCGGAAACCGCCCATTCGACCGGCTGATCCCGCCAGAAATCCTGATTTAACGCCGTTCTAACCAAAGGAGCCGATGCTCTGACTTGTTGCGTCGCTGGGGTTATCACCGCCTATGGCTGCTGTCGAACAGGTCGATGTCGAGCTGACAATCGTCGTCGGGTCGGCCGAATTGCCGCTCGCCGCCGCGCTCTCCCTTGGGCGGGGAGCTGTGATCCCGCTCGGCCGGGACGCCCTGAAACCGATCTCGATCCTCGCGAACGGCAAAAAAATAGCCGATGGCAAGGTCAAGCTGATCGGCGATCGCATTGCGGTGGAAGTCGCGAGCCGGTAAGCGCGACTACGTTTAAGGGGCTTGAGGCGCCCTTGGGCATTTGCTATCCCCCGCGCCTCTATCGACATGCGGCCATGGCGGAATTGGTAGACGCACTAGCTTGAGGTGCTAGCGAGTAACATCGTGGAGGTTCGAGTCCTCTTGGCCGCACCATAAATCTCGAAATCGACGGCAGGCGTTCCCCGGACGCGGCATGCGCGCCGGCTGCACGCAGCTCTCGCGATTGGCCGATCAGTCTGGGGCGAGATAGGGTTAACGAGGCATAATCGCTGCACCGGCGCTGTCCATGAAGCCGCGCCGCATCCTGATCGCCGCAATGTGGGTCAATATCCTCACGGCCTCCGCGACCGCCGAGACGATTGTCGTGCGCCCGGATCCTTGTCCCTTCGCGGCGGACGTCCCGAAAATCATCACGCTTTCCGGCGTTGAAGCGATCGATCTGAACCCGGATCGGGCCTCCGCTGACCATATTCTGGTGCTTTATCCGTTGCAGGCGCCGGGCTGGGCTTCGGCTCGCCTCCTCGCCCGTTTCGATCTTGAAGGCGCGCCTTCCCGCCGGCGCGGCGGCCGGGGGTGCCGTTAGGGCTTTCGATGGACAAGCCCCACGGGCCTTTTTAAGACACGGCTCCCGTCCCACCCGGAGCCCCTGATGCGCCTCACCCGCTATTACCTGCCTGTTCTCAAAGAGACGCCCTCGGAGGCGCAGATCGCCTCGCATCAGCTGATGCTGCGCGCCGGCATGATTCGTCAGGAGAGCGCCGGCATTTACGCCTGGCTGCCGCTCGGCTTCCGGGTCCTCAAAAAGATCGAGCAAATCGTCCGCGAGGAGCAGGACAGGGCGGGCGCGGTCGAGATGCTGATGCCGACCATTCAGTCGGCGGAGTTGTGGCGCGAGAGCGGGCGCTATGAGGCCTATGGCAAGGAAATGCTCCGCATCAAGGATCGCGCCGATCGCGAGATGCTGTTCGGCCCCACCAATGAGGAAATGATCACCGAGATCTTTCGTGCGGGCGTTCGCTCGTACAAGGATCTCCCGAAGATGCTCTACCACATCCAGTGGAAGTTCCGCGACGAGGTGCGTCCGCGTTTCGGCGTGATGCGCGGCCGCGAATTTTTGATGAAGGACACGTATTCATTCGACGCCGACAGCGCCGGCGCACGGGCGAGCTACAACAAGATGTTTGTCGCATACTTGCGTACCTTCGCGCGGATGGGGCTGACCTCGATCCCGATGCGCGCCGACACGGGCCCGATCGGCGGCGATTTGAGCCATGAATTCATCGTGCTCGCCGAAACGGGTGAGAGCGCGGTTTTTTGCGACCGAAAACTTCTCGACCTCGCGGTTCCGGGCGCCGACACCGATTTCGACAGCGATCTTCAGCCTGTCATTGATCGCTACACGTCCTATTACGCCGCGACCGAGGAAAAGCACGACGCCGCGGAATTTGAAGCGAAAGTCGCCAAGGGCGACCGCATCGCCGCGCGCGGCATCGAGGTCGGCCATATCTTTTATTTCGGCGAGAAATATTCAGCGCCGATGCGCGCGATGATCACGGGGCCCGACGGCAAGGATCGCCCCGTGGAGATGGGCTCCTATGGCGTCGGCGTGTCGCGCCTCGCCGGGGCGCTGATCGAGGCGTATCACGACGAGGCGGGGTGCAAATGGCCGGTTGCGGTCGCGCCGTTCCATGTCGGTCTCATCAATCTCAAGCAGGGCGACGCCGGGACCGACGGCGCCTGCGCCAAGGCGTATGCGGCGCTCGAAGCCGCCGGCGTCGATGTTCTCTATGACGACACCGCATCACGCCCCGGCGAGAAATTCGCGCGCATGGACCTGATCGGCCTGCCGTTCCAGCTGATCATCGGACCGCGCGGGCTCGAAGCCGGCAAGGTTGAAGTCAAGCGCCGCGCCGACGGTCATCGCGATGAAGTCTCGCTCGACGCCGCTCTCGATATGTTGAAGCGGGATGTGCGCTCGGCGCTGAAAATCTGATCAGCCTTGTTGATGTCGATCAAGTCCGCCCCGCTTGAAAGGCGCATCTTCTGACAGCGCCTTGGATAGGCGCTGAGCAACGAGGAGCGATCGATGAAAAGCAATGTCGGCATGCTGGACCGGATCGTCCGGCTCGCGATTGCCGCCGCCGCCTTTTACGTGTTTTTCACCGGCGAGCGGCCGGCCTGGGAATATGGCGCGTTGGCGGTCGGCGTGATCATGACCCTGACGGCGCTGTCGGGATTTTGTCCTTTATACCGGCTGGTCGGGTTAAGGACCTGCAAGGCGTCCAAGCTTTCCTGATCTGCCGCGATTTGGCCATCCGCGCGAATTAAGATAGGACCCGGATCAGAAAAAACCGGGTTTCTTTCATGAGTTCATCCGCCGCCCCGGCGCCGATTTCGGCGCCAGCCTCGACGCCGCCCTTCTCGTTTTTCGAGTGGATGATCGCGCGCCGTTATCTCGGCGCCACCAAGTCAGGTAAAGGCGTCTCGCTGATTTCGCTGATCGCCTTTGGCGGGATCATGCTGGCGGTCGCTGTCCTCATCATCGTGATGTCGGTGATGCAGGGGTTTCGCGCCAAACTTCTCGACCAGCTTCTTGGCGTTAACGGCCATATTTTCGTCCAGGGCGACGGCGCGATCGCGAATTATGAAGAGCTGATCGAGAAGCTGCGCAAGGCGCCTGGCGTCACTGAAGCGCTCCCCTTGATACAGTCGCCGGTCTACGCCAGCGCCTATAATGAAACGGGGATCATCATCAGGGGCGTGCGCCGCGAAGACCTGATCGCCATCAATTACGTCACCGGCGTCGACCCCGAAACCGGACGCAGCCATGTTGTCGCCGGCTCCTTCGACAATTTCGGCATCGGCAAGAATGGCGGCGACGAAATTGCGATCGGTAATCGCATCGCGTGGACGCTCGGCGTCGGTCCCGGCGACAAGGTGACGCTGATTTCGGGACGCGGCGCCGACACGCCGTTCGGGCCCACCTTGCAGAAAAAAACCTATACGGTCGGCGCGATCTTCGAAGTCGGCAATTCCGAATATGACGGGTTCATCGGCTTCATGCCGCTGCGGCAGGCGCAGATTTTCTTCGGTTTTGGCGACGCCGTGCAGCAGATCGAACTGAAAGTCGCCGAACCCGAAAAGGTGAAATCCTACAAGGAGGCGATCTCCGCGCTGGTTCCGGATATGCAGCTGCGCGATTGGCAACAGCAGAACCAGTCCTATTTCAACGCGCTGCAGACCGAACGCAGCGTCATGCGGCTGATCCTCCTGCTGATCGTTGCGGTGGCGGCGCTCAACATCATCACCGGCCTCATCATGCTGGTCAAAGACAAGACCGGCGATATCGCGGTTCTGCGCACCATGGGCGCGACGCAAGGATCGATCATGAGGATATTCTTCCTGTCGGGGTCGCTGATCGGCGTGATCGGCACGATCGCGGGCGCTGTCGGCGGCGCGCTGTTCGTCTGGAACATCGACGCCATCGAGAAATTCCTGTCAGCTATTCTCAACACGGACCTTTTCCCGTCGGACGTTTATTATTTCAATGCGATTCCCGCCAAGATGCAGTGGAGGGAAGTCGGCCTTATCGTCGGATGGTCGCTGTTCATGTCGTTCGTGGCGACGATCTATCCCGCCTGGCGCGCCGCGCGCCTCGATCCGGTTGAGGCGCTGCGCTATGAATGACGCTGTCACCGTATTGCGCCTTCAGGGCGTCAGCCGCCGCTACCGGGATCTTGAAATCCTGCAGGCGTCGGATTTCGAACTGCATCGCGGCGAGACCGTCGCGCTGCTCGGCCCTTCGGGGTCGGGGAAATCGTCACTTCTTCATATCGCGGGGCTGCTCGAAGCCCCGTCGGGCGGCGAAGTCTTTATCGGCGGCAAGGCGACCTCGACGCTTCCCGACGCCGCCAAAACGCGCCTCAGGCGCGATTATCTCGGCTTCGTTTATCAGTTCCACCATCTTCTCCCGGAGTTTTCCGCGCTCGGAAATGTTTCCCTGCCGCGCCTCATTCGCGGCGAAAAGCGCGGCGACGCCGAACGGGAAGCCGCGCGGCTTTTGACGTCGATGGGGCTCGGCGAGCGCCTCAATCACCAGCCGGGGCAATTATCTGGGGGCGAACAGCAGCGCACCGCGATCGCGCGCGCACTCGCCAATCATCCAAAGATTTTGCTGGCGGACGAGCCGACCGGCAATCTCGACCCGAAAACATCGGCAAAGGTCTTCGACGCCCTGTTGGAGATCGTGCGCGCCGAAGGCCTTGCGGCGCTGGTCGCGACGCATGACAGCCGCCTTGCGCGCCGTCTCGACCGGATCATCGTCATCCGCGATCAGCGCCTTGTCGAAATCGACCGGGACAGCGTCGAGGCCTGAGAGAACCATTTGGCGTTTTGCTCCGCCTGCGGCATAGTCGCAGGGCGACGGGAGGACGACGCGAATGACAGGGCAACGCCGGATATTCAACGCGCCGACGCTTTCCGGCGTTATCGAGGAGCAGGCCCAGCGTCTGCCGCATGAAACGGCGCTGATCTTCGAAGGGCGAAGCTGGACCTACGCCGAGATGGACGCGCGCGCCAATCGCGCGGCGCAGGCGCTCCTCGCGCTGGGGCTGAAACGCGGCGACCGGCTGTGCTGGCTCGCGCGCAATGTCGCGACGTTCTGGCACGCGCTGCTCGGCGCTGCGAAAATCGGCGTGGTGATGACGCCGGTCAACTGGCGCCTTGCACCGGCCGAAATCGCGCAGATCATCACCGATGCGGAGCCGGCGCTCTTCGTCGGCGAGAAGATGTTCATCGACCCCTTGCGGTCGGTCGACGATTTCATCCTGCCGCGCACGATGATCCTTGAAAGCGGCGGCGAAGATTGCCTCGATCGAATGATCGACGCGCAGGAGGCGCGGCGGCCGTCCTTCACGCCCGCGCGCGACGATGTCGTCGTGCAACTATACACCAGCGGCACGACCGGCCTGCCCAAGGGCGTCGTTCTCTCCAACCGCTGCTATTACGAAGTCGGCGAAGCCGGCCTCAAAGCGGGAATCATCTCGCCGCGTTTTGACAATGAAACCATCCTGCATCCCTTGCCGCATTTTCATATCGCCGGCGTCAATTTCGGATTCATGGCCTGGTCCCGTTCGATGCCGGTGATCCAGCATCGCCAGTTCGACCCGGCGGCGATCGTCCGCGAAGCGCAAAGCGGCCTTCCGCTCAACTCCTTCCTCGTGCCGGCGATGATCATGATGATCCTGCAGGCGGCCAAGACCGTGAATTTACCGCTGACGAATTTCTCGCAGGTCAGTTACGGCGCGGCGCCGATGCCGGAAGCCCTGCTCGATGCTGCGATGGCGATGATGCCGCAAGCGCGTTTCACGCAGTTTTACGGCATGACCGAGACGACCGGCGGCGTCACCACGCTGGCGCATGAAGATCACGCGAGAGGACTGAAACAGCGCGTGTCGGCCGGAAAGGCGCTGCCCGGCTGCGAGGTGCAAATCCGCGACCCCGAAACGCGCAAGGAGATGCCGCAGGGTGAGGTCGGTGAGATCGTGACGAAATCCGCCTTTATCATGGACGGATACTGGCGGAAGCCAGAGGCGACGCACGCCGTCATTCGCGACGGCTGGTACTGGTCCGGCGACGCCGGCCGGATCGACGAAAACGGCTATCTCTATGTCGTCGATCGCGTCAAAGACATGATTATCTCGGGCGGGGAGAATATATCCCCCGCCGAGATTGAAAACCTTCTCGCCGCGCATCCGGCGGTCTTCGAGTCGGCGATTGTCGGCATGCCGGATGAAAAATGGGGCGAGCTGGTGCGCGCTTTTATCGTCAAGCGCCCCGGCGCCGAAGTGACGGCGGAGCAGCTGATCGAATTCCTGCGCCCGAAGATCGCGAGCTTCAAATTGCCGAGGCGCGTCGATTTCATCGACGTCCTGCCGCGAAATCCGAGCGGCAAGATTTTGAAGACGACGTTGCGGAAGCTTTAAAATTTAGAAGCGGGGCTTCTATGGAACATGATGGATTCGCGTTGCGCGAAGGCGAGGAATTGCTTTGGCAGGGTCGGCCGCCGGGCGGCGTAATTTTTCGAACCTACGATATATTTTTTGTGCCATTTAGCATTATTTGGACAGGGTTTGCGATCTTCTGGACGTTGATCGTCTATCTTGAACTGGCGCCAAAGATGTTTGGGGGCGGTAAACTCGAACCGGAGGCGTTTGCGTTCCTGATTATAGGTCCGCTATTTGTCATCGTCGGCTTGACCACGACGTTCGGACGCTTTGTCTTCGACCGCAACAGGCGTGTGAAGACACGATATGCCGTAACCAACAAAAGAGCGATCATCCTAAAAAAAGGAGAGAGTCGTGCCGAGATTGACTCAATACCAATCACTCGAAGTTTGAGAGTGAAAGTCAATGGATCGCAAGCTGGCAATATCATATTTGGCGAGGGGTACGGATTCTTTTCATATCTCACTTGGGCGCCGCAATCATTCGGTCCGCCGCACCCGTTTATTTTTGAACGAATACAGGGCGTAAGGGTCGTTTATGACCTTATCCTAGAGATTCAGGATCGGTCGCCAGTCTAAATCCCCATCTGCCTTGCCGCCAAATCAAGCATGATCTCCTCCGACCCGCCGCCGATCGCCATCACGCGCACTTCGCGATAGATGCGCTCGACGCGACAGCCGCGGATGAAGCCGGCGCCGCCCAAAATCTGCATCGCCTCGCGCGCGCAAAATTCCATCGTGCGCGTCGCCTGCACTTTCAACAGCGACAATTCGGCGACCGGCGTCTCGCCGTTCTTCACCCGCCACGCGCAATTGTCGAGCAGCGCTGAGGAGGCGTGAATATGGCGCGCCATCTCGGCGAGTTTGTGCCGGATCGCCTGATGTTTTGAGAGCGGCTTGCCGAAGGTCTGGCGCTGCGTCGCCCAGTCGGCGGCGTCTTCGAGGCAAACTCGCGCAAAGGCGATCGCCTGCGCCGCCATGCCGAGCCGCTCGCCGTTGAAATTGGCGACGATGCCGGCGAATCCGGAATTCTCCGCGCCGACAAGGTTTTCGACGGGGACGCGCACATCGGCGAAATTGATCGTCGCCGTGTCGGACATCCACCAGCCCATCTTGTCGAGTTTCGTGCGCGTGACGCCGGGGCTGTCGGCGTCGACCAACAGGAAGGACAATCCGGCCGCGCCGGGCCCTCCGGTCCTCACTGCGACGGTCAGATAATCGGCGCGCATGCCGGTCGTGATGAAGGTTTTTTCTCCGTTGACGATATAGCAGTCGCCGTCGCGGACGGCGCGCGTCTTCAGATTGGCGACGTCCGAGCCGCCCGATGGTTCGGTAATGCAGAGGGCGATCAATTTCTTCCCGGCAAGGACGTCCGGCGCGATCCGGGCTTTCAACTCGTCGGAGCCGAGCGCGAGGATCGGCGGCAAACCGATGCCGTGCGTCATCAGCCCCGCGATGAGGCCGCCGGACCCGGCGCGCGCAAGTTCTTCCGAGGCGATGAGCGAATGGAAAATGTCGACGCCGTCCCGCAGGCCGCCATATGCTTCCGGAAAGCCGAGCCCGATAAGGCCGATATCCGCGGCGCGGCGGTGGAGTTCGCGCGGAAACTTACCTTCCTCGTCCCAGGCGTTCACATGAGGCGCTATTTCCTTGTCGACAAAAGCGCGCACGCTGTTGCGCCAGGCGTCATGGCTCGGCGTCAGGTGCGGCGAGGGGAGGCGGGTCAGATCGAAGGAGAGGGCGCGCATCGCTGGATTGTCTCGCTCCGCGACCGATCGGTCAATGACCTTTGGCATTTTATGGGCGGCGCGAAAGCTGGCTTCCATACTTGCGGCGTCACGCCATTAGCGGCAAGGATTCCGGATCGGCGCGTATCGGCGCTCGACTGGCCGACGACGGGAAGCGAAAATGAAACTCTATCATTGCAAAGGCGCGCGCTCCTTGCGCTGCGTGTGGGCGCTGGAGGAAATGGGGCTCGCCTACGAGCTGGAGACCTTGCCGTTTCCGCCGCGCATTTTTGCGAAAACCTACAAGGAGGTGAACCCGCTGGGGACCGTGCCGGCGCTTCTCGACGGCGAGGTCATGCTGACGGAGAGCACGGGAATTTGTCATTATCTCGCCGAGAAATACGGGCCGACGCCGCTCGCGGTGAGCTCGCGCGAAGAAGCATATGGCGACTATCTCAACTGGATGTACCGCTCCGATGCGACGCTGACTTTTCCGCTGACGATTGTCTTTCGATATACCGCGCTGGAGCCGGAAGAGCGGCGCAGCGCGCAAGTCGCGCAAGACTACCGGAAATGGTTTCTCGGGCGGTGGGCGAGCGTCGAGGCGCGGCTGCAAGATCGCGACTATCTTTGCGCCGGCCGATTTACGATGGCGGATATCTGCGTCGGCTATGCGCTCTACTTTGCGACGACGCTTGGCGTGGCGGAGGCGATGACGCCGAAAGTCGCGCAATGGTGGTCGCGAATTTCAGCGCGGCCGGCGTTCCTGAAGGCGTCAGCCGCCTGAGGGCTTGGGCCAGAGCACCATCTGCGTGCAGCGAAAAAGCGCGAGGGTTTTCCCGCTCGCCTTGTCGGTGACTTCCGCGTCCCACAATTGCGTTGTTCGGCCGAGATGTCTGGCTGTCGCCCGGCAGGCGATGACGCCCTCAAGCGCGGTTCCAAGAAAGTTCGATTTCAGCTCGATTGTGGTGAAGCCCTTGGCGCCGTCCGGCAGCGCCCGCGCGCAGGCGACGCCGCAAAGCGTGTCGGCGAGCGTGATGACGGTTCCCGCATGCAGGAAACCGTTCGGCGCCAACAGGTTCTTGCGAACGGTCAGCTCCCCCTCCAGCCATCCCTCGCCGGCCGCGGTGAACCGCACGCCGAGAAGCCCTGGCAAATAGTCGCTGGCGGATGCGTTCAGCGCGGCGAGAATGGTTTCCTGGTTGGTCATCGGCGGGTTTCCGGATAAGTCGGCGCGGGCGGTTGACCCAGATCAATCTGGACGATGACGGCGGGCGCGACAATAATTTTCAACATCTCACTATCGGCGAAAGGGTTTACGCCATGAAGAAAGTCGTCCTGATTGTCGCGCTCGCGCTCGCCGCCTGTGGCAGGGAGCCGGTCGACAGCGCGCCGGGCGCCGTCGCTCCGGTCGAGGAGTCGGAGCCCGCCTATGAGCCGAGCGCCCGCGACATCGCGCTCAGCCAGCCGCCGACGCCGGTCTTTGCGCCGACGCCGCAGATGAACGCGCGGCGCGGAAGAATTCTGTTCATCTCAAACGGCTGCGTCATCTGCCACAGAGTGAACGGCGTCGGCGGTCTCGCGGCGCCGGATTTGAGCGCGGTCGACGCGCCCGATGAAGTCGATCCGCTTGAGTTTTCCGCAAGGATGTGGCGCGGCGCCCCGGCGATGTCGGCGCTGCAGACGATCGAGCTTGGATATGTGATCGAACTCTCGGCGCAGAATATCGCCGATCTCGCCGCATTTGCCGCCAGCCCCGATGAGCAGCAGCTGCTCGTCGCCGATTCCGTCAGCGATGAAATGCGGACATGGTTCGTCGATGAGCGCTACTGGATGACGGGGGAGTGGGAGCAATATCGCCAGCGCGGGGAGAAAATCCCCAACATGACGATTGAAGAACCGTAAGTCTGGCGGCGCGCGAAAAAGGCGTCAGCGGCGCGCCAGCGCGATCCACTGGTCGATGAGGAAATCGATATGCGCGTCGTCTTTCACGAGGTGGTCATGGATCAGCAGCCCGGTCATCATCGCCCGGGAGATCGACAAGATGGCGTCCAATTCTTGCGCTGTTCGCGGCGTTGACGGTAACAACTCGACAAGTTCGGCGTCGATCAGCCTCCGCCAGCCCGCCAGCGCGGGCGCAATGCGGGCGAGGAGAGCCGCGTTAGTCCGGCAGGCGGTCAGGATTTCCACAAGCGCCGCGAATTCGTCGCTGCAAAATTGTTCGCGCCATGACCGGCGCACGACTTCGCCGAAGGCGTCGGGGTCACGTGCGAGTTCGATCCGGGCAAATGAGAACCATTTGACCGATTGCGCCAGGACGCGTTCGGCGAGCGCGGCGACAAGATCATCCTTGGTCGGGTAATGGTGCTGCAACGCGCCCTGACTGACGCCGGCGCGCTCGGCGATCTTGCCGACCGACGTCCGATGATAGCCGAATTCAGCGATATGCGCGGTCGCCGCCTCGCAGACGCGCCGCCGCATCGCCTCGCTTTTCTCGCGGCGGCGGCTGTATATCTGGGCGTCCGCGCCGTCTTCTGCCGCTGACGCTTGACCGGGTGCTTGCTCCGACATAGGCCGGAAGCCTCGTCCCATCGCGCAAGTGCTGTCAACGAAACTGCGCAGTAAAGAGGCGCCGATATGCAGCTGACCGCCGAACACGAACAACTCCGGTCGACCCTGAAAAAATTCATCGACGCGGAAATAAATCCGTATGTCGACGAATGGGAAGAGGCGGAAATTTTCCCCGCGCACCGCGTCTTCAAGGGGCTCGGCGATCTCGGGCTTCTCGGCGTTACCAAGCCTGTCGAATATGGCGGCATGGGCCTCGACTGGTCTTACGGCGCGGTCGTCGCGGAAACGCTCGGACACATTAATTGCGGCGGCGTGCCGATGGCGATCGGCGTGCAGACCGACATGGCGACGCCGGCGCTCGCTCGCTTTGGCTCTGACGCCGCCAAGGAAGATTTTTTGCGGCCGTCGATCTCCGGCGATTATGTCGCCTGTCTCGGTGTTTCCGAAGTCGGCTCCGGCTCCGATGTCGCCTCGATCAAGACCACGGCGAAAAAGGACGGCGACGATTACGTCATCAATGGCGGCAAGATGTGGACGACCAACGGCACCCAGGCCGACTGGATGTGCCTCCTCGCCAACACGTCGGACGATCAGGCGCACCGCAACAAGACGCTGATCTGCCTGCCGTTGAAAGAAGACGACGGCAAACACCGCAAGGGCGTTGAAATCGCGCGCAAGCTGAAAAAGCTCGGCATGAGATCAAGCGATACGGCGCAGTTCTATTTTGAAGATGTGCGCGTGCCCCAGCGCTACCGGATCGGTGAGGAAGGCGCGGGCTTCATGTATCAGATGCTGCAGTTTCAGGAAGAGCGCCTGTGGGGGTCGCTGTCCGGCCTTGTCGGGATGGACCGGACGATCGACTCGACGATCGACTATACGCGTCAGCGCAAGGCCTTCGGCCAATCGGTGCTCGACAATCAGGTCGTCCATTTCCGCATGGCGGAGCTGAAAACCGAAGTGCAGGCGCTGCGATCGCTCACCTGGGACGCGGTCGGGAAAATGCTGGCCGGCGAGGATGTGACGATGCTGGCGTCGATGGCGAAACTGAAGGCCGGACGCTTGCTCCGAGAAGTGAATGACTCATGCCTGCAATATTGGGGCGGCATGGGCTTCATGGAGGAAACGCCGGTGTCGAGGGCGTATCGCGACGGACGTCTCGCCTCGATCGGCGCGGGCGCCGACGAAGTGATCTTGTCGATCATCTGCAAATATATGGGAATTCTACCCGGCAAGACCAACCGGAAATAGGCGCGCTAGATGTCCGCGCCCTTTTTGTTCGAGCGCGCGGGACGGTTCTCGACGCCAAGAACTTCGATCGCCCGGGCGCGGTAGCGCGCCTTGCTGGCGCTGTTGAGCGCGCCATAGCTGCCGGCGCGCTGGCCGCTTTCCTCGCCATACATGCCGGCGGCGACGTGATCGACGAAGTCCTGCTCCCCGTCGGACAGGGTCGACCAGTAGGAGGCGAAGGCTTCGGCCCGGCTTCCCGCCGGGGCGAGAACCATCAAGACCGCCGCGACGCCGACAATCACCCTTAACCGCACAAAAACCCCACTCCCGCTGCCCCCGCAACCATGAATTACGGTAGCGTAACCTTGTTACAACCCGCTGAAACCGTCGCCGCGAATTTCGACGCCGGGCTTAAAGGCGGGTCAACCATACGGCCTTGCGCGGGGCGGCCGGTTCCGCTAAACGGCCCGCTCCAAAGCGGCTGCCGACCGGGGCAGGTCCGCGCCAAGAGCTTTAAAGGTGCCCCATGGCCGTTCCGAAGAAGAAAACCTCGCCCTCGCGCCGCGGCATGCGCCGCGCGCATGACCGTCTCGCCGCGCCGTCCTATGTCGAGGACCGGGAGTCGGGCGAGCTGCGCCGTCCCCATCATATCGACTTGAAATCCGGCCGCTACAAAGGCCGCAAGGTGCTGGAGCCGAAGGGCGAATAGTCAGCTTTTCTGGTTCGCTGAATTGCGAGCGCCGCCCCCCACGGGCGGCGCTTTTTTGTCGTGCGAAAATTTCGGGCGGATTACGGCGGCGCCGTCCGCTTTTCGCCGCAATTCGGCGCCGATTCATCTTAACGATCAGGTCATCAGCCGAGTGGGGTGCGGGGCGCAGGCCGGCTGGCGCGCGGGAAACGGGATCCAGAGGACAAGATGCAAAAGTTTTTATCGCTTGGAGGCGCGGCGGTCGGCGGGCTCTTTTTGGCGTCCTGCGTGACCTATCCCTATCAGTCGGCGTTCTCGTCCTGCGAAAGCGAGGCGAGCGCCTGTTACCGGCTGTGCGAAGATATCCCCGACGAGGGCGGATATGTCGCCTGTCAGTCGCATTGCGACCGCGACATCGATCGCTGTTTCGATCAGGCCTATTCGCCTTACGCGTCCGGTTACGGCTACGGCTATGGGTCGGGTTATGGCTATTCGTCGCCCTGGTACGGCCAATACGGCTCGTGGTATCCGGGCAGCGGCTATTATTTTTCGTATAACAATTACGACCGCTACGGCTACCGGAAAAAGCGTCATCATCCCAATGACGGCGGCTGGAATGGCGGCGGCAATAATCATCCGCCGCAAGGCAACCCGCCGCCCAATACCAACCCGCGCGGTGAGCCGCGCATTCCGTCCGGCGAACGCGAAATCGACCGGCCGCGCAAACCCAACCGCTATTACCGGCGTGATGTCCCCAACAATTCGGCGCCGGCGGGATCGCCGACGTCGCCCGCGCCGCAACCAAGATACACGCCCCCGCCGCGCGAGCCGCGCCGGGTGACGCCGTCCGCGCCGCAGCCGACCTATACCCCGCCGCCGCAACAGCCGACCTACACGCCGCCGCCGTCGAGCCCGCCGCCCGCGAGTTCGCCGCCGCCGCAAAGCCGCCCCTATGATCGCGGCGACACCGGGCGCCGGGTTAACTCGCCCCGGAATAATGACTCCGGCAATACCAAGCCGGACTGAGAACCGCCGGCTGGATTATTCGGTGATACGCCGTCACTTCCCGCTCAGTCGCGCCAACCGCGCCATGAGCGGGTTTTGCGGTCCGCCCTCAATGATAACCGCTCATTCGCCGCACAAACCGCCCGGCGGCTTGAATCGCTTTCCCGGCGCTCCTATGAGGCGCAAAACCCGAATGCGCTGAGGAGATTTCCATGACCGCCATCGTCGACATTATCGGCCGCGAAATTCTGGACAGCCGGGGCAACCCGACGGTCGAGGTCGATGTGGTGCTCGAAGACGGCTCGATGGGCCGCGCCGGGGTTCCCTCCGGCGCCTCGACCGGCGCGCATGAAGCCCATGAGCTGCGCGACGGCGGCGCGCGCTATGGCGGCAAAGGCGTCCGTCAGGCGGTCGCGGCGGTCAATGGCGAAATTTTCGACGCGCTGTGCGGGCTCGAAGCCGAAGACCAGATCGGCGTCGATGAAACCATGATCGCGCTCGACGGCGAGCCGAACAAATCGCGCCTCGGCGCCAATGCGATCCTCGGCGTATCGCTCGCGGTCGCCAAGGCGGCGGCGGAAGCGGCGTCCTTGCCGCTCTATCGCTATGTCGGCGGCGTTTCAGCGCGTACGCTTCCGGCGCCGATGATGAACATCGTCAATGGCGGCGCGCATGCCGACAATCCGATCGACATCCAGGAATTTATGATCATGCCGCTCGGCGCCGAAACTTTCGCCGAGGCGCTGCGCTGGGGCGCGGAAATTTTTCACGCGCTGAAAAAAGGTCTGAAAGCCGCCGGCCACAACACCAATGTCGGCGACGAGGGCGGCTTCGCGCCGAATTTGAAATCGACCGACGACGCGCTCTCCTTCATCATGAAGGCGATCGAAGCGGCGGGAAGAAAGCCCGGCGACGAAGTTTTCATCGCGCTCGATGCGGCGTCGACGGAATTTTTCAGGGACGGCAAATATCATCTCGAAGGCGAAGGGAAAATTCTCGCCGCCGGCGACATGGTCTCCTATTACGAAGATCTCGTTCAGCGCTATCCGATCGTGTCGATCGAAGACGGCATGGCGGAAGACGACTGGGCCGGATGGAAGGCGCTGACCGACCGGCTCGGCAAACGCATCCAGCTGGTCGGCGACGATCTCTTCGTCACCAATGAAACGCGCCTCGCCGACGGGATCAAAAAAGGCTGCGCCAATTCGATCCTCGTCAAGGTCAACCAGATCGGAACCTTGTCAGAAACGCTGCGCGCCGTCGATATGGCGCACCGCGCCGGCTATACCGCCGTGATGTCGCATCGGTCGGGCGAAACCGAAGATGCAACCATCGCCGACCTCGCGGTCGCAACCAATTGCGGTCAGATCAAGACGGGGTCGCTGGCGCGCGCCGATCGCACGGCGAAATACAATCAACTGCTCCGCATCGAGGAAGAGCTGGGCGACGCCGCGCGCTACGCCGGCGGCGCGTTCCTGCGCGGGTAAGCGCAAAATAACGGCGCGCGAACTCTATGTGAGGCCGCGCCGCTGCTCAGCCGAGTGAAAAAGGGGCGCCCCCTTCGGCGCGCCAAGAGGGCGCCTTTTGCGGCGGCGCGTCAATCTGTACGCGGAAAAATGAACAATCAGCGGAAAAGAAAACTGCGCGCGGACGCGGTGCGAAAATTATTTTCACCGGGAGCGACGGAATCGGCGCCGCTCGCGCGTTTAACGTTCAAGGCTCTTTGACAAAAGAATATTCTTCTTCGTGACGGCGCGATTTGCTGTACGAAGGAACGGCGCGGGGAACCTCCAAGAGGGGATCGGCGCCGCCTGGCCTCCTGAAAAAGGGGCGCCCCCATGAGGAAAGCGAAGAGGGCGCCTTTCGCGGCTGCGCCTCAACAGGCGTGCGAAAAAATGACCAGAGACGCGCGCGCGAAGAGCAGGCCCCTCGCCAGCGTCCGTCGCCGCGGTTTACCGCGCAAAATCGCGTTAACGCTAAATTAACCCAAAATCGACTCAGGTGAGTCGCAACAAGAGGGGCGGCGCGCTGGATGCGCTGCGTTCCGCGCGGCGGCGCTGAGGGCGATCTGGGTCATGCGTTTTTTATGGCGGTTGTTTCTCGATGTGGTCGCGCCGGCGTTCCTCACCTGCTGGACCCTTTATTTCACTTATGACGCGCTCATCGGCGCCACCGGATACCGGGCGCTCACGGCCCTGCGGGCGGAGGTGGAGGCCAAATCCGCCGAGGTCGCGAGCCTTGCCGCCGAACGCCGCCGGCTCGAGATTATCGCCGAACAGCTCAATCCGCGCTCCTTGAACGCCGACATGGCGGACGAGAAAATTCGGACGGTTCTCGGCTATGTGGAGGAGGGCGATCTCGTCATTCCCCGCGACGAGCTTGAGGAAGTTCTCCAGAGCGCGGCGATCGAGAAGGCGGGCGGATAACAAGCGCGCCGGCGCGACGTCCTGATCGGGCAAACGATCTGGACCTCCCCCGGCGCCTTGCCTAAAAGCGGACCACAACGCCGGAGACCCGCATGGCCGCAAAACCCGCCAAATCAGCCCCGAAGAGCCAGCCGGCGTCGCCGGCGCGCAGCAATATCAAGGGGACGAAGGCCGAACTTCTCAAATATTACCGCGACATGCTGATGATCCGCCGCTTCGAGGAGCGCGCGGGCCAGCTCTACGGCATGGGGCATATCGGCGGATTCTGCCATCTCTATATCGGCCAGGAAGCGGTCGTCGTCGGCGTCGAGGCGGTGAAGAAGCCGGGCGACCAGACGATCACCGGCTATCGCGATCACGGGCATATGCTCGCCTGCGGCATGGACCCGAACGGCGTGATGGCCGAGTTGACCGGCCGGGAGGGCGGCTATTCCAAGGGCAAGGGCGGCTCGATGCACATGTTTTCGAGCGAGGCGAATTTCTACGGCGGCCACGGCATCGTCGGCGCGCAGATCCCGCTCGGCGCCGGTCTCGCCTTCGCCAACAAATATAGAAAGAACAACTCCGTCAGCCTCACCTATTTCGGCGACGGCGCCTCGAACCAGGGGCAGGTCTTCGAGGCGATGAACATGGCGCAGCTGTGGAAGCTGCCCGCCGTCTTCATCATCGAGAACAATCAATATGCGATGGGCACCGCGGTGACGCGCGCCCATTCAGACACGCATCTCTACCGGCGCGGCGCCGCCTTCGGCATTCCCGGCATGGAAGTCGACGGCATGGACGTTCTTGAAGTTCGCGAGGCGGCGCGTCAGGCGATCGATCACGCGCGCGCCGGCGAGGGGCCCTATATTCTCGAAATGAAGACCTATCGCTATCGCGGGCATTCGATGTCCGACCCCGCCAAATACCGGACGCGCGAGGAAGTCGACAAAATCCGCGAGCATAACGACCCGATCAAGCGCTGCGAGCAGCGGATTTTCGACGCGAAATTCGCGACCGAAGCCGAGCTGAAGGAAATCGACAACGAGATCAAGGCGATCGTCAAGGCCGCCGCGGATTTCTCGCTCGAAAGCCCGGAGCCGGCGCCTTCTGAGCTGTATACGGACGTTTTGGCCTGATTGCGGGCCCGCGGGAGGGGCGGAATTGGCGTCTGATCCTGCGATTTC
>MEMM01000130.1:782-15630 GCA_001767925.1 Alphaproteobacteria bacterium RIFCSPHIGHO2_12_FULL_63_12 | reverse complement strand
CCGGCTCGCGGCGCTCGCGGGCGCGTTCGGCCGCGATTTCTCTCATAAGATCCTTTCGCTCGATGGCGACGCCGGAGCGACCGCGCTGTTTGAAGCCGCGGCCCCTCCGGTCGAGGCGTTGACGATCGAAAAGTCGGGGTTTGTCCGGCCACGGAACATTATGCGGCTGCGCAAGGCGATTGCAGCAAGCGGCGCCGACATCCTGTGCACCTATAATTTCGGATCGATCGAGGCGGTGATCGCCAACAGGACCGGGCCGCGCCTGCCGCATGTCCATCACGAAGACGGGTTCGGCGCGGACGAAGCTGGCGGACAACTGAAGCGGACGCGCGCGCTGGCGCGACGCTTTCTCCTTGGCGACGCGATCACCGTGGTGCCGTCGCTCACGCTGGAACGGATCGCCGTCGAGCGCTGGGGGCTTGCGCCGCGGCGCGTCGTGCGCATTCCGGTCGGCGTCGACATCGCGCGCTTTCACGCAAGCCGGACACTAAGGTCCGGGCCGCCGGTCGTCGGCGCGATCGGCGCGCTGAGAGAGGAGAAAAACTTCGCGCGCCTCATTCGCTGTTTCACCGCCGCGAGCGAGGGGCGGGAAGCGCGCCTCGTCATCTACGGCGATGGGCCGGAACGCCAAATGCTCGCGGACCTCGCCGCGCGCAGCAGCGCCTCCCGCGATATATCTCTTCCGGGCGCGACCTCGACGGTCGCGCAGGCGCTCGCGAAATTCGATATTTTCGCGATCACCTCCGACACCGAGCAAATGCCGACGAGCCTGATCGAGGCGATGGCTTCGGGCCTTCCGGCGATTGCGACCGCGGTCGGCGATATTCCGGACATGCTCGGTAAGGAAAGCCGCGCCTTTATCATTGATCGCGAAGACGAGAGCGCGTTCACCGCCCAGCTTCGCGCCTTGATCGACAGCGCTGAGCTTCGCCGCACGTTGGGCGCCGCTAATCTCGATCGCGCGCGCCGCTTCGATCAGGCGCCGATGACAGAGGCGTTCCGGCGGCTCTATGTCGCCGCATTGGCAAGGGCGCGGTGATGCGCTCAGACTTTTCGATCCTGCAGGAACGAAAGGCGGCGCTTGACGACTGGCGCCGGCTTTACGCTCTGTCAGATGCGCGGTTTTTCCTGTCGCCCGCATGGATGGAAGCGCTGTTCGACAGCGCGCCCGCCGGGAAAAAATTCGCGGTCGTGCGCGTATTCGACGATTTGCGCGGCCTTTACGCTATGGCGATCGCCAGCGCGCCGGCGCCGCAGCCGTTTCCAATGATGCGCAGCGCGAGATTGCAGGAAACCGGCGTCGACGCGATCGATCGCGTCTATATCGAATATAACGACATTCTTGTCGCGCGCGCGGCGCCTGACGGCGCGCGGGAAGCGGCGATCGGCGCGCTGATCGACGGCATGACAAACGCCGACGAGATTATTTTCCGGAATGCGACGCCGCAACTCGCCGAGAGCGTCGCCCGCGCCGCGGGCGCCCGAAATTGCGCGGTCGACATCATCAATCGACAGCCGACTTTCGCGCTCGACTTGACGAGAGCGGCCGACGCCAGCGTGATGACGAATTTTTCGCCGTCGCTCCGATCAAAAATTCGCCGCTCGATCAAGCGCTATGAAGAGCGCGGCCCCGTCGCCGTCAGTCGCCCGACGAGCGCCGCCGACCGGGCGATCGCCTGGACCGAGCTGATGCGGCTACATGCACAGACCTGGTCGGGCCGGGGTAAGCGCGGCGCGTTCAGCGCGCACGCGTTCAGCTTGTTTCATGAGAGGTTGACCGGAAACAACCCTGATAATGTCGATTTCGTGCGCCTGACCGTCGGCGATGAGACGATCGGCGTACTTTATAATTTCATCGAGCGCGGCCGGGTCTACAATTATCAAAGCGGCTTCAAATATGAATCCGATAATCAGCTAACGCCGGGTTTCGTCTGTCATACGCTTGGCGCGGATTTATACCGCGCGGCGGGATTTTCGGTCTACGATATGATGGGCGGCGACGCCGACTACAAACGCAGGCTCGGCGACGAAGGCGAGACGCTCGCGACTATCGCCGTGACGCGGCGCAATCTGCGGATGCGGGTGCGATCATTGCTGCGGCCGCTCAAGCCTGTTCGTGACGCAAAAACGCATCAAACATGATGAGCATCCAGAGTTCTTGCGAATTGTCGGCGACGCCGCGCTGGTGCCGCTCGATCATCGCGTGAATTTCCGGCTCTGAAAAACATCCGGTATCCGACCACAGTCGCGATTCGCGAAGGCGCAGGACGGGACCCGAGGGATCGCGCAGCCAATTGGCGAGAGGCGGGCTGAAACCGCGTTTGGGGCGATAGAGAATGGCCCTGTCGACGCGGTCTTCCTGCGCCGCTTTCAACAGGAGTTTTCCGCCGCCGGCGCCGAGCTTCAGCCGCGGCGGCAGGCGAAGCGCCCATTCTGCGAGGCGGTGGTCGAGAAACGGCGCTCGCACTTCAAGACCGTTCGCCATCGACGCGCGATCGACCTTCGTCAGCATACGGCCGGGCAACCAGGTTTCGAAATCGATCTTCTGGGCGAGGCTGACGGGATCGAGATTGTCAGCGCCTGCAGCATTGCGGATCGGCGTCGCCGAATCGTATCCGCCAAGATCGTCCGTGAAATCAGCCGACAGCATGCGCACGAGCCTGTCGGGAAGACAGGTTGAAACCGCCCGCGCATACGCGTCGATCGTTCGCTCGCCCAATGCCTGCAAGGTTGTTTTCAGCCGGAGCGGGCGGGGGGCCCAGTCGAGTTTGGGATAAATTGCGCCGACGGCCCCGAATGTCGCCTGACGCAACCAGGGCGGCGCCATGCGCCTTAACGTCTCCTCGTTGGAAAACATCGCATAGCGACGGTATCCGCCGAATAGTTCATCGCCACCGTCGCCGGAAAGCGCGACGGTTACGTGCTTTCGCGCGGCGGCGCTGACGAGATAGGTCGGCAAGGCTGACGCATCGGCGAAGGGTTCGCCGTAAACGCCGGCGATGCGATCGATCAGCGATGAGGCGTCGAGACTGACCTCTTCCTCGAAGTGAGTCGTCGCATAACGCGCCGCGGTCGCGCGCGCGTCGGCGCGCTCATCGCTTTTTTCGTCATCAAAGCCGATCGTGCAGGTGGTGAGCGAACGCCCCGATTGGGCGATTGAGGCGACGATCGACGCGGAGTCGACGCCGCCGGAGAGAAAGGCGCCGAGCGGGACTTCCGATTCCAGTTCCGATGCGACGGCGTCATCGAAAATCTCAAGCAAGGATCGTCGCGCCGTCTCCAGCGTCAGCGACTCGTCAGGCTCGAAGCGGGCCCGCCAATATCGGCTTGTCGCAATGGGTTCGCCGCGACGCGCGTGAAGCACAGATCCGGGCGGAAGTTTGTATACGTTTTTGTAGATCGTCTTCGGGTCCGGCACATACCCAAAGAAGAAATAATCGTGCAGCGCCTGCGTTGAATGAATGAGCGGCGCGAGACCCGACGCGCGGATCGCGCCGATCTCGGAGGCGAAGAGCAAGAAGCCGTCGGGCGTCTCGGCGTAATAGAGCGGCTTTTCGCCGAAGCGGTCGCGCGCCAGCGTCAGCCGTCGCTCGGCCGCGTTCCAAAAAGCGAATGCAAACATGCCGCGCAGACTGCCGAGATAATCGCATCCCTCGCGGAGCAACCCTTCGGCGAGCGCTTCGGTGTCTGATCGCGTCTTGAGGCGAACGCCGCGTTCCGCATGGCGGCGGCGAAGATCGCGGTAATTGTAAATCTCGCCGTTAAAGCTGAGGACGCTGGCGTCGTCGCTGGCGATGAACGGCTGCGCGCCGCCTTCGATATCGATGATAGCGAGGCGGCGATGGCCCAGACCGATGCCCGGCGCGAAGAAAAATCCCTCGCCGTCGGGTCCGCGATGAGCGATCGCGTCGGTCATCCGCTTCAGGGCGGATTGATCGATCGGGCGGTCGCCCTTGAGATCGAAAATTCCGGCGACGCCGCACATGATCGGGGCTAGTCCTGATCGGGAGTTGACGAGCGCGAGGCGTCGATCAATTCCATCCCGGCGAGGAATTGCCGGAGAGAATCTTCCGCGTCGACATTTTCGCTTTCTTCCGCCGCCACGAAAATGACGCCGCCCTCGGTCGTCCGGCCGGCAAGTTTTCTGGCGCCGATGGCGAATTTCAGCGCGGCGCTCGAAGCGTAGGTTTTGCCGCCGAGATAGGCGAGCGCGACGACATCGATCTTGCGGCCGGCCGGGTCCTCGAGCCGTTCGACCCGAACGTGCCGGGCGACGCCGTTGACGCTCATCCGAGTGCTCGACACCGAAACGCGCCGCCATTGATCGCCATCAGCGGCGCGCGTGTCGATCCCGCCGATTTCCGCGCCCTTGCGGTCATGCGTGAAGCGGGCGATGGAGGCGATCACGACGGCTTCTTCCGACAGATACTTGTTGGTCGATATTTCGTCAGCGTTCGGTGCATAGGCTTGCCATAAAGCGCTTGCGCCAGTGTTTATGAATCCTTCGGCATGAAGCCCGAGGGGGGCCGTAAATTCGGCGCGGGCGCTATTGGTCGAAAGCGCAGCGCCGCTGAAAAGCGCGGCGGCGGCGATCAGCATCAACCCGAGCGGCGTCGCCGCCTTTGCGGCTTGTCGCGGCGTTGCGGCTTGCGCCGCGTGCGCCGGGCTGAAGTTTCTGTCAGCATGACGTCTTGCAAGCGCGATCAGGCCGACGATCAGCGCGCTATAAAAAATCCATCCGAGAATGACATGTTCCGGGCCGACGCCGATCCGGCGGTCGGTGATCGTCGCGGCCAATACGATTAGATAGGCCCGCAGCCAGTTGGCGAAGATCGCGGCCGTCAGCGCGAACGCCACGCAGGCGGCTCGTTTGCGCCAGTCCGTAAACGCCAGATGAGCGATGAGGAGGGAGATCATCGCCGAGGCGAGCAGGAAGCGCAGCCCGGCGCAGGAGGCCGCGACTTCAAACCGCCCGGCGCTGGTCGTCAGCATGAACCCGTCGCGCGCCGTCTCAACGCCTGAAAAATTTAACGCGGCGGCGATCGCGGAGGAGGCCCAACCTTGCAAAATCGGCGTTGCTTCCTCGCCGAAGGGAACCATGAAAAACAGGAAGGCGAGCGGGAACGCCCATCGCGCCGCGAGCGCGCGGCCGAAGGCGGTGATGACGGCGCCGATAATGGCGATGACGAGGGACGCATGTCCGATCAGGTCGACGCCGCTCGCCTGCGCGATCAGCTGCGCAACCGCCGCCGCCGCAAGAACGGCGACGCCAAGATAATCCGCGACGGGAGCGGCGACGCGCCAGTCCTTTCGCCTGAGGATCAGCCAGGCGGAAATCGGCGCAACGAACATTCCATGATGATAAACCGATGACGACAGCCAGATCATCGACATGGTCACGGCCGAGCCATGAAAGGCGAGAGCGAACGCCCCGACCAGCAGGCCGAACGCAAGGCGCGCGCTATTCCATTCGGGCCGGGCAGACCCTTGGGCGATCGTAATCGGCGAAATTGCGGCGTTCGTCATGAAGCATCCCGGGCCGCGCGACGGCGCGAGCCGCCGGCTTCATGCAAGGCGCAGTCCGTTCGCGCGGAAGTCTACTGGACGGCGGTATCCTGCAACACGAAGCAGCTGAGATTGGCGCTCCGGATCTTGTCGCAGGTCGATTGCGCCTCGGCCTCTGACAGGGCGGTGAAGCGCGCCCGATAGATTGTCTGGCCGTCACCCTTCGGCATCGGCTCGACAACACGCTGCTGTTGCGTCAGGCCGGCGGCGATCGCCGCGGCTTCAAGCTCTGTTTGCGCCATCGACTTCGACGAATAAGCGCCGATCTGGACATTCCAGCGGCTGAGGTCGTCGAAATCGCCTTCGCCAAGCATCTCGTCGGATGGCGTCAGGGCGGAGAGGCGAACGCGCTCATATTCGTTGAAATCATCGCTGTCGGCGGCGGCGATCAACGCGCCAAGCACATCGTTTTCGCTACGCGCCGCTTTATCAGCGCCGCCAATCGGACCGAATGAGGCTGCAGCGATGGTGAGTTCCTTGCGCAAGCTTTCATTGCCGGCGACGGTCGGCGTTGCGTTCCGGCGCTCCAGTTCTGCGACCAGCGTCGGCTTCAGCCGCGGCGTCGGCGTTTGCCGATGAAGCGCGGCGATCAGTGTCGGCTTGGAGGCGACATCGGCGAACGCGGTCGTCAGAATGTCCTTCATATGCTGGTCGCGCGTGCGCACCGAGCGGCCGCCGAGAACGACGCCGATCAGGCGCGTGTCATCGCGTTCGGCGGTCGTGACAAGATTAAAGCCGGAACGCTGCGTATAGCCGGTTTTAAGCCCGTCCGCGCCTTCGAAAGTCTTCACCAGCGAATTGTGCGTCGCGTAGACGCGGCCGTTCCAGGCGAATTCCCTGGTCGCGAAATAATGAAAATAGTCCGGATGGTCCTGAATAAGACGCTGTCCCAGCACCGCGAGGTCGCGCGCGGTCGTCACCTGCGTCGAATTCGGCAGGCCGGAGGCGTTCTTGAATGTCGTATTGCGCATGCCGAGCGCACGCGCTTTCGTCGTCATCGCTTGCGCGAATTTCCATTCCGAGCCTGAAACCCCCTCGGCGACGACCACGGCGGCGTCGTTGGCCGATTTGACGACGAGGGCTTCAATCGCGGTCTCGACGTCGATTTTCGACCCGGCGGTGAGGCCGAGTTTGGAGGGAGGCTGCCCAGCCGCCTGTTTCGAAACGGTCAGCTCGCTGTCGAGCGTCAGCCGGCCCGCCTCCAGTTCATCGAAAAGAAGGTAAAGCGTCATCATTTTGGTGAGCGAGGCGGGGAAGCGCTTGGCGTCCGGATAGCGCTCAAAAAGCACGGTCCCGGTGTCGGCCTCGATCACGAGGGCCGCGTATTTCGGCGCTGCGGACGATTTCCGCTTGGCCGCAGCCGCTTCGGACGGCGCGAGGAGCGCCATCGACACAGCCGCCAACAAAAAAACAACGCTACGCAAACCTGCCGTCATCACCCAAGCCTCGTAAAACCGAGGGCGCTTAGCAACTAAATTGTGGAACCCGCCGCCAAGATATTCGCCCGATCGAACCCGTCTCACACAAACGCTTGCCTGACCCGACCCAGCAAGGCGTATGCCGCCCCCAGATATTTCATTGCGGCGGAGCCGTGATCGTCGCTTGGGTCAGTAAACAAGTGGTTAAAGTTAAAAATGCGTAGACCTGCCGGACACCCCAAAAAGTTGATGCTGCGTCGCACAAAATTCACTTGACGGTGTGGACCCAGATGCTTATGTTGCATTGCACAATGGCGATATCCCGCTTAGGGCCGCCTTTCATAAATTCATAAGGGAGTACGATCATGGCTGCCAAGAAAACCGCCGAGACCGCTGGCGAGGAATCCTTTGAAGCGCTGACTGCGTTCAGCCCGGATACCTTCAAGGACGGCTACGAGAAACTTGCTAAAGGCATGAATTCGTGGGCGGATTTCCAGAAGAGCTCGGTTGAGGCGATGATGGCGTCGGCCGGCGTCTTCGCCAAGGGCTTTGAAAAAGCGGCCTCAACCCAGGCCAGCTTCGTGAAAGAGCAGTTCGAAGAAGGCGTTGCGACCGCCAAGGCCGCGGCCACTTCGAAAAGCCTCCAGGAAGCGCTTGAGCTGCAAAACGAGTTCGTCCGCACCGCGTTCGAGAAGAACCTCGGACAGGCGTCGAAGCTCGCCGAGCACTGGACGGGCGTCGCCAAGGAAGCCTCCGACCCGCTGACCAAGCGCTATGGCGAGTTCGTCGAGCTGGTTCAGTCTTACCGCGCCTAAGTCAGCGCCCCTTCGGGGCCTGATCGTTAACGCGTGCCAATTTGAAGCGCCCGGCGGGTCGACCGTCCGGGCGCTTTCAATTTCAAGTCTGCGTGCGGGACCGGATTCCGCCCTCTGCGCCCTTTCAATTTCCTTCTTTTCAACCACATTTCACTACATACTTAATGCGAGCCCGAACGGCGCGCGGACAGGAGACCGGATTCAATCGATGGCGAATGAGGAAGACAACAATCAGGGTCCAGGCTTCGGCGTCGGCGTCGTCTCGAAAACGGCGCCCAAGACCAAGCGCCCGTCGCTCTACAAGGTGCTCCTCCTCAATGACGACTACACGCCGCAGGAATTCGTCGTCTGGGTGCTGCAGGCGGTCTTCAACAAGGGACCGGAGGATGCGATCCGAATCATGTTGCATGTGCATCAAAGCGGCGTCGGCGTGTGCGGCGTCTACACATATGAGGTGGCGGAGACGAAAGTTGCGCAGGTGATGGAGCTGTCGCGGCGCAATCAGCATCCGCTCCAGTGCACGATGGAAAGGGAATAGGTTGGCGTCCTTCAGCAGAAATCTCGACGAAACTCTCCACCGCGCGATCGCGATCGCCACCGAGCGCAGTCATGAACTGGCGACGCTGGAGCATCTTCTCCTCGCGCTAACCACCGATCAGGACGCCGCCGCGGTGATGCGCGCCTGCAATGTCGATCTCGAGACCTTGCGCCGCAATCTCTATGAGTTCATCGAAAACGACCTCTCGAACCTGAAAACCGACGGCGAGGAACAGGCAAAGCCGACCGCAAGTTTTCAGCGCGTCATCCAGCGCGCGGTCATCCATGTGCAGTCCTCGGGGCGCGAAGAAGTAACTGGCGCCAATGTTCTGGTGGCGTTATTCGCAGAACGCGAATCTCACGCGGCGCATTTCCTTCAGCAGCAGGACATGACGCGCTTCGATGCGGTCAATTACATCTCGCACGGCCTCGCCAAGCGTCCTGGCGAAAGCCAGCCCAAGGCGCCGCGCGGAACCAGCGAAGAAGAAGGCGGGCAGGGCGGCGCCAAGAATGAAAGCGCCCTCGCGGCCTATTGCGTCGACCTCAATGAAAAGGCCCGCAAGGGTAAAATCGATCCGCTGATCGGCCGCGGCGCCGAGATCGAGCGCTCGATCCAGGTGCTGTGCCGGCGTCGCAAGAATAATCCGTTGCTGGTCGGCGATCCCGGCGTCGGCAAGACGGCCATCGCCGAAGGCCTCGCCCGCAAGATCGTCGACGAGGAGGTCCCGGAGATTCTGGCGAACTCCACGATCTATGCGCTCGACATGGGCGCCTTGCTCGCGGGAACCCGCTATCGCGGCGATTTCGAGGAGCGGATCAAGTCCGTCCTGAAAGAGCTTGAGGATCACGAGGACGCGATCCTCTTCATCGATGAAATTCACACCGTCATCGGCGCCGGCGCGACGTCGGGCGGCGCGATGGATGCGTCGAACCTCCTGAAACCCGCGCTGCAATCTGGCACGCTGCGCTGCATGGGGTCGACGACCTACAAGGAATACCGCCAGCATTTCGAGAAAGACCGGGCGCTGGCGCGCCGGTTTCAGAAAATCGACGTCAACGAGCCGACGCTCGACGACACGGTGAAAATCCTGACCGGGTTGAAGCCCTATTTCGAGGAACATCACCACGTTCAGTATACGGCCGAGGCGGTCAAGGCTGCGGCCGATTTGTCGTCGAAATACATGACTGACCGCAAATTGCCGGACAAGGCGATCGACGTGATCGACGAAGCCGGCGCGCGTCAGATGCTATTTCCGCCCGACAAACGAAAAAAGATCATCGATGTTGAGGATATCGAGGAGATCGTCGCCAAAATGGCGCGCATTCCCCCGAAATCGGTTTCGAAGAGCGACACCGAGCGCCTCAGAACGCTCGGCGATGACCTGCGGCGCGTCGTTTTCGGTCAGGACAAGGCGATCGAGCAGCTGGCGGCGGCGATCAAGCTGTCGCGCGCCGGGCTGCGCGAGCCGAACAAGCCCATCGGCTCCTATCTCTTTTCCGGTCCAACCGGCGTCGGCAAAACCGAAGTCGCCAAGCAGCTGTCGTTCATTCTCGGCGTCGAACTCATTCGTTTCGACATGTCGGAATATATGGAACGCCATACCGTGTCGCGCCTGATCGGCGCGCCGCCGGGCTATGTCGGTTTCGATCAGGGCGGCCTTTTGACCGATGCGATCGACCAGCATCCGCACGCCGTGCTGCTGCTCGATGAAATCGAAAAAGCCCATTCCGAGATCTTCAACATCCTCCTGCAGGTGATGGACAACGGCACGTTGACCGACACCAACGGCAAGAAGATCGACTTCAGAAACGTCATCGTCATCATGACGACGAACGCCGGCGCCTCCGATGCGGCGCGTTTCGCCATCGGCTTCGCCGGCGGAAAGAAACACGACGAGACGGAAGCCGCGATCAAGCGCATGTTCACGCCGGAGTTCCGCAATCGGCTTGACGCGACTGTCGCCTTCGGCGGCCTGACGCCCGAGATTATCGATCGCGTCGTCGAGAAATTCATCATGCAGCTGGAAGCCCAGCTCGCCGACCGCGGCGTCACCTTCGAGCTGACGACGGAAGCGACGCGCTGGCTCGCCAAACGCGGATTTGACGAGGAAATGGGGGCCCGCCCGCTGGGGCGCGTCATCCAGGAATATGTCAAGAAGCCGATTGCGGACGAGATATTGTTCGGCCGGTTGAAAAATGGCGGCGTTGTCAGGGTGATGCTCGACGAAAGCGACGCGGAAAAGCTAGCCTTCGAGTTCATTCCGGATGCGACGAAGAAGGAGCCGGTTATTCCGGCGCTCGTCGCACCCTGACGTAACAGGCGGCGGGAGAGCCGATGCGCAAAGCGGTTGATGTCGATGACTTTTTCGACAACGCGCCGCTTTGGCGCGCCGAGCTGACGGCCCTGCGAATGGCGCTGCTCGCGTCCGGTCTCGACGAGGAAATCAAATGGGGCGCGCCCTGTTACACGATCGGCGGCGTCAACGTCGTCGGGCTCGGCGGGTTCAAATCCTATTTCGGCCTTTGGTTTTTTCAGGGTGCGTTGTTGACGGACCCTGAAAAAGTTCTCGTCAACGCCCAGGAAGGCCGCACCAAGGCGATGCGTCAGTGGCGCATGATGTCGTCGGGCGACATAAGGCCGGCGATCATTGCACGCTATCTGAAGGAAGCGATCTCGCTCGCCAAATCGGGCGTTGCCGTCGCCAAGACAGCGCCGAAAAAATTGATCATGCCGCCCGAACTGGCGATGGCGCTGGCGACGGACAAGAAAGCCGGCGCCGCATTCAAGGCGCTGACGCCCGGAAGGCAGCGCGAATATGCCGATCATGTCAACGAAGCCAAGCAGGCGGCGACCAAAGAAAAGCGGATCGCGAAAATCTTGCCGATGATCCGCGCCGGCGGCGGTCTTCACGACAAATACCGCGACTGTTAATTAGAGCGTGACGCAAAAAAGTGGGAACCGGTTTTTTGCAAAGTCACGCGACAAATCAAAAGACTAGCGCATGGAGCTGATTCCGGTTTTGCGCATTTTGCGCTAGTCGAGATCGACCGACATCAGGCGCAAGGGCTCAAGCCCCGCCCCGTCGCGCAAGTTCCCGTCATCGTCATAAGCAGGCCAGTTGCTGGTCGCGATATAAACGAAATCCTTGCCGATAACGGCGCCGTGGGTAGGCTCGCGCCATTCAGGCAAGGCTTGCTGCAACACGCTCAGCGACTTTGCGGTTGTTCCGCGCCGGTCGAGGTCGATCCTGATGATGCGTTGCGGCGCAGTTCCGTTCTGAACGCCGATGAGATCGCCGTCGTAATAATAAAGCCCGTCGACGCCGCCGAGATGTGCGCGTGTCGGATTGGCGATCGGCTCGACCTTCCCGGTGGCGATATCGATCACGAACAGACCCGCAAGATAATCGGCGACAAAAAGGCGGCCGCGCTTTTCGTCGAGCGCTAGCCCTTGCAGATTGACGAAACGGGGGTCGGTAAGTTCGCGGCCTGCCATGCGGCTGATTTTGGTCGGCCCTGCGTGATCGAAGATGATGATCCGCGGAGTGAGGCTGTCGCTCGCGAAAATCCGGCCGTCCTTCGCAACTTCGATATCGCCGATGAGGCTCGGTCCGGGGCCGGGCGCATGGCGCGCTATTTCTGACCCCGTTTGCGGGTCGAGTTCGGCGACCATTGCGAAAGGCGGAGCATCGCCGCGCCTTTCGAAGGCGAGCTGACTGTTGACGGCGACGAAAACGATGCTGGTGCGCTGTTCAATATCGAAGACGCCGCCATTCAGTCGCGCCAGCGGCGCAAGCGTTGCGCCGGCGCTGAAAATCTCGCCGGTTCTCACCGAGCCGATCAGCATTTTCTTTCCGGCCGATGAAATCGCTTCGGGCAGGAGGTCTGGTTGAACATAGTCTGCGTAAATTTGCGCCGCGCCTTTCGGCTTTGCATTTTCCGACATCTGCGCATCGACGGTCGCATAAGCGGGCTCGGCGCGCATCCTGTCGAAAGCCTCGTTCGGCGGCGTTTCGAGAATGAGGCCCCGATCGGCGATTTCCCGCGCGAGGGCGATCGCTTCCCCCATACGACCGTCGAGAATGCGGGCGAGCACGCGGTTACGCGTCAAAAACAGCGAATAGGGGCGCGCAATTTGCGCTTCATCGAGGCGTTCGGCCGCTGTTTTGAAATCATCCGCCTCGAACGCGGCGCGCGCGTCTTCCATGATCTCGTCATAGGGGCGCGCGCTGGCGGCAGGAACGCTGAGTGCGATTATGACGATGGCGGCGATGAACTTCATGACTTATCCCCAATGGCGAGCGCTAAGACAATGCGGGAGCGCCGCCCCTCACGTCGTCAGATAGCGGCGCGGATTTTTTCCGCCAGCGCTTCAAGAACCGCCATGTCGGCCTTTTCGCCGGCATGGCGCTTGACCTCGGCGCCGTCGAAAATCGGGATAATATGGAAATGAAGGTGAAAGACAGTCTGTCCCGCCGGCGCGCCGTTGAATTGCGCGACGCGGATTCCATCGGGGTTGAGCGCTTTGGCGACGCCTTTGGCGACCCGCTGGACGCGCGCGATCAGTATCGCAAGCGCGGCGGGATCGGCGTCGAGAAAATTCGTCGCGCGGATTTTCTTCGGTATGACCAGCGTGTGCCCTTCGCTCTGCGGGAAGATGTCCATGAAGGCGAGCGCCTCGTCGTCTTCAAAGACCTTGATCGCCGGCAGTTCGCCGCGGATGATCCTGGCGAAGATATTGTTCGGATCGTATGGGGCGGACAGCGACATGGGAGCCCTAGACCTCCGTCAGCGGCTGGTCGTTCCAGATCATGCGCTTGATGCGCCATCCGCCCGCACCGTTCTTCGCGACGAACAGATAATTGCCGGCCTGCGCGATCGACTGGTTCTCATAGGTGAAGCTCAGCGTATAGCGTCCCGACACGACGCCGAGATCGCCGGATAGCTCGATCTCGTCGATATCATGGGTGAAATGCGTGACGGCGGTCGGCGGCGCGCCGTCAGGAAACCAGAAATTCTTCAGGCTGCCGACGCCGTTCTCGGAAGGTAGACCGCCGCCCGGCATGATAACGGCGTCGCGGTCGAAGAGCGCGAGGACGGCTTTTTCCTGATCCGCAGCGTCGGCGGTGAGCCAAGCTTCAACATAAGCGGCGTCGAGCGCGCGAAGCGAACTCTCATCGGCCGGCGCGGGCGATTTGGCGCAGGCGGCGAGCGTCGCCGCGACGGCGGCGACCGAAAGGGTGAACATGCGATTCATGCGTTGAGTATCCTGATTATCATCCGTGGCCCGTCGGGCGGCCATCCTTTGCGGTGATTCTGGCCGCAGATGCCGGGCGAATCAATGCGTCCCGGGTTCCGGGGGCCGCCGGAACGGCGTCATTTCGCCGATTATCGCCATCTCATCGGCGACCCCGCGCCGCTCCGCATCGAGATAGCGCGCGACAGCCTTGCGAAATCCCGGATCAGCGATCCAGTGGGCGGAGCGGGTAAGGACCGGCTCATAGCCGCGGGCGATCTTGTGCTCGCCTTGCGCGCCGGCCTCCACCCGGGCGAGTCCGCGCTCGATCGCGAATTCGATCGCCTGATGGTAGCAGACCTCGAAATGCAGGAACGGGCGATCCTCGATCCGTCCCCAATAGCGCCCATAGAGCGCGTCGCCGCCGATGAAGTTGAGCGCGCCGGCGATCGGGCGTCCGTTGGCTTCAGCGACGACCATCATGATTTTCGCAGACATCGTTTCGGCGATCTCCGCGAAGAACGCGCGCGTCAGATAGGGCCGCCCCCATTTTCGCCCGCCGGTCTCCTGGTAGAATTCCCAAAACGCATTCCAATCGCTCTCGCCGAGTTCGCCGCCGGAAAGGCGTCGAATGGTCACCCCCTCGCCAGCCTCCCGCCGTTCGCGCTTCAACGCCTTGCGCTTGCGCGAGGAGAGCGCCGCGAGAAAGTCGTCATAGCTTTGATATTCGCGATTGAACCAGTGATACTGAACGCCGCAACGGATCAGCCATTCGCGCGCCTCCAGGATCGCTGCGTCATCCTCACCGATAAAATTAACGTGTGCGGATGAAGCGCCACTTCTTCGCGCGAGGTCGACCAGCGCCGCGCCCAACGCGGTTCTGGTTTCCGCCGATGGCGCGAGGAGGCGCGGGCCCGGAACCGGCGTGAACGGAGAAGCGCAGAGCAGCTTTGGATAATACCGACCGCCGGCGCGTTCGAACGCTTCGGCCCAATGATGATCGAAGACATACTCGCCGTAACTGTGCGTTTTCAGATAAGCTGGCGCGACGCCGACGATCCGGCCGTCTTTTTCAAGCGCGAGATGCGACGGCGTCCAGCCGGAGGGGGACGCGGCCGACCCCGAGTTTTCCAATGCCGACAGAAAGGCGTACGAGACGAACGGGTTCTCCGGCGCCCCGGCGGGATTGGCGAGTCGATCCCAGTCGGCTGCGGGAATATCGGCGATCGCGCCGCAGACGCGCGCCGTCATCGTTGCGCTGTCGGCGCCGTCGGCCA
>MEMM01000130.1:0-745 GCA_001767925.1 Alphaproteobacteria bacterium RIFCSPHIGHO2_12_FULL_63_12 | reverse complement strand
CGACCATGATATCGGAGGCGCCGTTGATGACTTTCGGCTGATCGGTGAAATCCGGCGTGCAATTGACGAAGCCGGTCAGCTTGACGATGCGCTTGACGCGGTCGAGATCGCCGCCGAGCGCGACTTTCATCTGCGCGATGAGATTGACGGCGCAGGCGCGCGCCGCCTCCGCGCCCTGTTCGACCGTCAAATCGGCGCCGAGCTTTCCCTTGAGAAGACCCGCCGGCGCGATCGAGACCTGGCCCGAGATGAACAAGTGCCGTCCGCTGACGACAAAGGGAACATAATTGGCGACCGGCGCGACCGGCGAAGGGATTTCAAGGCCGATTTCGGCGAGCCGTTTTGCGGTTCTAGTCATCTGCGTCTCCGTCGCTGTCTTTGATGGGGGAGGTTTTCGGCTTTTTCGCATAGTTGCGTCCGAGCGCAATGGCGTCGTCGCCGAACTTGCGGCGAATGGCGTCGATCGCGGTTTCCTCGCGCCTGATTTTTTCTTCCGCTCCGGCGAACATGTCGGGCTGTGCGGCGACTGTTGCGGGCGCAAGGCTTGAATATCCGATGCCGATCAGCCGAAAGGCGCGCCCGCCGAGGCTCTCGGCGAGCATCGGCCTTGCCGCATCGAACGCCGTCCGCGCGAGGTTCGACGGGCGCGGCAGCGTCGCCCGACGGGTGATCGTCCTGAAATCCGCGGTCTTCAGCTTCAGCGTCACAACGCGGCCGGCGAGCTCTTTGGCTTTCATCCGCGCGG
>MEMM01000129.1:67057-73620 GCA_001767925.1 Alphaproteobacteria bacterium RIFCSPHIGHO2_12_FULL_63_12 | reverse complement strand
CATCCGCTTTTGATAATCACTTGCAACTAGCCGCCGTCCCGGCTATGGGGGATTTATTGCGAATGGTTCTCAATATCAAAAATACGCCACAGAAGAGGATGAGATGAGGGGTTTAAGCAGAACGGCGCTTTTGTCGAGCGCTACATTCATAGTGTGCGGACAAGCGGCGGCGGCTGAGCCGCTGGAAATGCGCCTCGCCATGATCGAGGATCAGCTGATCGTCACCGGCGAGCGCGTCGAATATGCGAGCGAGCATACGGCGTCCGCGACCAAGACCGACACCCCTCTTCTCGATATCCCTCAGTCGATCTCGCTGATCACCCGCGATCTCATCGACGACCAGATGATGCGGTCGATGGCCGATGTCGTCCAATATGTGCCGGGCGTGCAGATGGGCCAGGGCGAAGGCCACCGCGATGCGCCGACGCTGCGCGGCAACGCCTCAACCGCCGACTTCTATGTCGACGGCGTGCGCGACGACGTCCAGTATTATCGCGACCTCTACAACGCCGAGCGCATCGAGATTCTCAAAGGCCCCAACGCAATGATCTTCGGGCGCGGCGGCGCCGGCGGCGTCATTAACCGCGTCACCAAGACGGCGGGATTTGACCCGGTGCAGGCGCTGACGCTTCAGGGCGGGTCCTACGGCTTCGCGCGCGGCGCGCTCGATATTGGAACCGCGTTCTCCGACAGCGCCGCCGGACGGCTCAACGCCTTTTACGAGAATTCCGACAGCTATCGCGATTTCACCGGCATCGAACGCTACGGCGTCAATCCGACCTTGCGCTTCGCGCCGACCGACGCGACGACGATCGACGTCTCCTATGAATTCGTCAGCGATGACCGCACCGTCGATCGCGGCGTTCCTTCTGAAAACGGCCTTCCCTTTGCCGGCGACCGCCGCGCCTTTTTCGGAAATCCGGACGAGTCGTTCAGCACCGTCGACGTTCACGCCGGCGACTTCGCCGTCGCGCACAAGCTGAGCGACAGCTTGACCCTCCGCAATCATTTGCGCATCGCCGACTACGACAAATATTACCAGAACATGCACGCGAACGGCGCCGTCGGCTCAACCGGCGTTCCGGGCGAAGTTCCGCTTCAGGCCTATTTCAGCGGCGCAAAGCGCAAGAACTTCTTCAACCAGACCGATCTCATCTGGAAAGCGCAGACGGGACCGATCGGCCACACCATCCTCATCGGCGGCGAATTCGGCATGCAGGACACGGACAACACGCGCAGCCTCAACAATAACAGCGCGGGAACCGTGACGATCCTCAATCCGACGACCAACGCGCCGCCGGTCTTTCTGGCGCTGCAGAGCGACAACCATGTCGACCTGACGACGGCGTCCGCCTATATCCAGGACCAGATCGACCTCGCCTCATGGCTGCAGATCATCGCGGGCGTGCGTTACGATCGCTTCGATCTTGAGTTTTCCGACCATCTGTCGCCGACCGACCTTCAGCGCGTCGACACGGAATGGAGTCCGCGCGGCGGAGTCATCCTGAAGCCGACGCCGACGTCCTCGATCTATGCGAGCTATTCGAAAACCTTCCTGCCGCAGTCGGGCGACCAGTTCGGTTCGCTGTCGCCGACGACGGCGGCGCTCGAACCCGAGACGTTCGAAAACATCGAGGCCGGCGTCAAATGGGAGCCGCGTCAGGGCCTGTCGCTTTCGGCCGCCGTCTATCGGCTCGATCGCGAAAACACCCGGGCCGTCGATCCTTTGACCAGCCAGACGATTCTCACCGGCGCCCAGCGCAGCAAGGGACTTGAAATTTCGCTGGCGGGCTCGGTTACCGACCGCTGGGAAGTGCTCGCCGGCTACACGCTTCAGAACGCGGAAATCACCCGCGACACAACGGCGGCGCTGGCTGGTGACGAGGTTGCGCTGGTTCCCAAGCACTCCTTCGCGATCTGGAACGCCTATACGCTGACCGACCACTGGCGCGGCAGCGTCGGCGTCATCCACCAGACCGACCAGTTCGCATCGATTTCGAATGATGTCGTCCTGCCCGGCTACACCCGCGTCGACGCCGCCATCTACTATACGCTGAACGAGCGGTTCGAAGCGCAACTGAACGTCGAAAACCTGTTCGACAAGCACTATTTCCCGACGTCGCATAACGACAACAACATCACGCCGGGATCCCCGCGCGCCTTCCGCGTATCGCTCACTGGACGGCTTTAATCTCCTCAGGAGCGCTTGTCCCCGACAAGCGCTCCTGCCAGTTTGCCGCCATGAAGGAGCGGCTTGAAAATATCCAGGCTTTGCGCGGCGTCGCGGCGCTGATGGTCCTCATCGCGCATATCGTCGGCGCTGAAGGCGACTATGGCGGCAATGGCGCAATCCTGCCGCATTTTCTTTACATGGGCGTCGTCGGCGTCGATCTCTTTTTCCTGATCAGCGGCTTCGTGATGACGCATGTTGCGCTGTCGGGCGAGCGCGGCGCCGGCCCCGCCTGGCGCTTTCTCTACAACCGCGCGGCGCGCATTTATCCCGTCTACTGGGCGGCGACGGCGCTCTTGATAGTCCTTTACGCCGGCAAGCAGTTTTTCTTCGCCGAGCCAACGCCCTTTCCCAATCCGGTCGAGACGATCTTGCTGCTGCCGGACGATCAATATCCGCTGATACCCGTCGGGTGGACGCTCGTGCACGAGATGTATTTCTATGTCGTCTTCACGATTTTCGTCGCCTTTCGTCCGCTCCGCCTGCCGGTTTTTCTCGGCGTATGGGCGGCAATCATTATCGCCGCGCTGGCGCTCGGCGGCTTTGGGGTCAATGCGTGGACAAAGATCGCCTTCAATCCGCTGACCTTCGAATTCATCATCGGCGCGCTGATCGCGCTGGCGGTACGGCGCGGCGTGACGCGGCTCGCCTATCCGGCGCTGATCGCGGGGATTGCGATCTTTTCAATTCAGACCTTGCTCTTCTCGGACAAGCTCTACCCGAACGTCATGGGGCAATTCGTGCTGCGCGCCGCTCTTTTCGCGCCGCCCTTCGCGCTCATGCTTTACGGCGCCGCGGCGCTTGAGAGGTCGAAAGGCGCGCTCGCCCCCGCCTGGCTGCGCCGGACGGGCGATGCGTCTTATTCGATCTACCTCATTCACATCCCGGCGTTTCTGGTAACCGGCAAGCTGATCAGCATCGCGGTCGAAGATTCGCGCCTCGACAATCTCCTGCTGATCGCCGTCTTCGCGGCGTCCGCGCTGGCCGCCGGAGTCGCGCTGCATCGTCTGGTCGAACGGCAGCTGCTCTTAGCGACGAAAAAACTTGGCGACCGTTTGTTCGCGGCGCGATCGCAACAGACCGTGGCGCCCGAAAAAGCGTGGTGAGAAAGTCTCCGGCGTCTGCCGCGTCGCGCGGGTTCGACGTAACCGCCGTCATTCCGGGCGCGCCGTAGGCGCGAACGCGGAATCAACCTTGTAACGGGCGCCGACAACTAATGGACTCCGGGTTCTCCGCTCGCGCGGAGCCCCGGAGTGACGATTTCTCTTGCGGGCGCCGCCGCCCTACTCCGCCGCCCGCGCGCCGAGTTCCGGCGTCCAGCGCAAGACGGGTTTTCTCGCCGCGGCCGTTTCGTCGAGCCGCCGGCGCGGGCTGAGCATCGGCGAGGCTTTAAAACGCGCCGACTCGCCGGCTTTCGCGCGCCGCGCGAGATCGAGAAGCGCGTCGCAGAAGAGATCCAGCTCCTCTTTCGATTCCGATTCCGTCGGCTCGATCAGCATCGCGCCATGAACGACGAGCGGGAAATACATCGTCATCGGATGATAGCCCTCGTCGATCATCGCCTTGGCGAAATCGAGCGTGTCGACGCCGGTGTCTTTCAGGAAGTCATCGTTGAACAGCGCCTCGTGCATGCAATAGCCGGCGAACGCCGGCGACATTTCCTTTTTCAGCCGCGCGAGGATGTAATTGGCGTTCAACACCGCATCTTCCGACGCCTGACGAACGCCGTCGCCGCCGTGGCTGAGCATATAAGCGAGCGCGCGCACGAACATGCCCATCTGGCCGTTGAAGGCGGTGATGCGTCCGCCGGCCGTCCCCTCGCCTTCCGCTTTCGCGGCGCGGCGGGTTTCGACAAGATGATATTTCCCGCCTTCCTTGACGACATAAGGAACCGGCGCGAACGGCGCCAGCGCCGCCGACAACACGACAGGGCCGGAGCCCGGCCCGCCGCCGCCATGAGGGGTTGAGAACGTCTTGTGCAAATTGATGTGCATGGCGTCGACGCCGAGATCGCCGGGGCGCACCTTGCCGGCGATGGCGTTGAAATTCGCGCCGTCGCAATAGAAATAGCCGCCGACCGCGTGCACCGCGTCGGCGATCGCCTTGATGTCGCGCTCGAAAAGCCCGCAGGTGTTGGGGTTCGTCACCATGATCGCGGCGACGTCGGGGCCGAGCTTGGCGCGGAACGCCGCAAGATCGACGCGGCCGGTTTCATCCGCCGGGATCGCATCGACGGAGAAGCCGCATTGCGCGGCGGTCGCTGGGTTTGTTCCGTGCGCGGATTCAGGGGCAAGGACGCGCGTCCTGTGCCCTTCGCCCTTCGCGTCGAGCGCGGCCTTGATCGTCATCATGCCGCACAGCTCGCCATGCGCGCCCGCTTTCGGCGACATCGCGACGGCCGGCATGCCGGTCAGTTCCATCAGCCAGTGCGCGAGCGTGTCGATCAGCTCAAGCGCGCCCTGCACCGTTGATTCCGGCTGCAACGGATGCACGTCGCCGAAACCGGGAAGGCGCGCCATTTTCTCGTTGAGGCGCGGATTGTGCTTCATCGTGCATGAGCCGAGCGGAAACGGCCCCATGTCGATCGCATAGTTCTTTTGGCTGAGACGCACGAAATGGCGCATCGCTTCGGGCTCGGAAAGACCCGGCAGGCCGATCGCGCCGGCGCGCTTCATCGCGCCGAGGCGGTCATGCTTTCCTGACGGCGCTGGGAAATCGACGCCGGTCGAGGCGAAGGCGTCCTTCTCGAAGGAAAGCGATTCTTCGATCTGAAGCGCCTTGTTGCCGGTGAAGGTGACGACATCGGCGGTCGCGGCGTCGCCTCTGGTCGGGCGGCCTTCTTTGTTCATGGTCATTGGTCAGCTCCGGGTTTTTGCTCCCCCGCTTGCGGGGGAGCTGTCACGCGCAGCGTGACTGAGGGGGCGCGCTCCATCCGCGCGCGAGGACCCGATGACGTCCCCCCTCCGGTCGCTTCGCGACCACCTCCCCCGCAAGCGGGGGAGGAAAGATCCGCGCGTCTGCTCATAGCGCTCTCTCCAAATTCGATCTCAACGCCTCAATATCCGCGTCCGTCACGCATTCCGTCGCCGCGACGATGAGGAGATCGTGCGCGTCCTTGTCATGCGGCCACAGCCGTTCGCCCGGCACACCGGCGAGGACGCCCTCGGCGGCGAGCTTTTCGACGATTCCGGTCGCGTTTTTGGGAAGGCGAACGGTGAATTCGTTGAAGTACGATTTCGTCAGGACGCTGACGCCTTTGACCGACGACAGCGCGTCCGCCGTCTTGCAGGCGGCTTCGTGGTTCAGCATGGCGACGCGGCGAAGACCCGCTTCGCCGAGCAAAGTCATGTGCACGGTGAAGGCGAGCGCGCAGAGCCCGGAATTGGTGCAGATGTTCGACGTCGCCTTGTCGCGGCGGATGTGCTGCTCGCGCGTCGACAAGGTGAGAACGAACCCGCGCTTGCCGTCCGCGTCGACCGTCATGCCGCAATAGCGACCGGGCGTCTGGCGGATGAGTTTTTCGCGCGTCGCGAAGAAGCCGACATAGGGCCCGCCGAAATTGAGGCCATTGCCGATCGACTGGCCTTCGCCGACCACGATGTCGGCGCCCATTTCGCCGGGGCTTTTGACCGCGCCCAGCGACATGATTTCCGTCACCACGGCGACGAGCAGCGCGCCTTTCGCCTGGCATTCCTTCGCCAGCGCGGAGAGATCGCGGACATTGCCGAAGACGTCGGGCGTCTGCACGATGACGCAGGACGTCTCGCCGTCGATCGCCGCCGCAAGGTCTTCCGTCGCGCCGGTGTCGATCGGTAGCTGGACGACCTTGTCGCCGAGAAGTTCGACGTTCGTACGCGTCGTCGCCGCATAATGCGGATGGAGCGCGCCGGACAGAACGACCCTTCCCCGCTTCGTCACCCGCCGCGCCATCAGCGCGGCTTCGGCGCAAGCGGTCGAGCCGTCATACATCGAGGCGTTGGCCACCTCCATGCCGGTCAGCGCCGCGATCTGCGTCTGGAATTCAAAGAGATATTGCAGCGTCCCTTGCGCGATTTCCGGCTGGTAGGGCGTGTAGGAGGTCAAAAACTCCGACCGCTGAATAATGTGATCGACGGTCGCCGGGACGTGGTGCTTGTAGGCGCCGCAGCCGACGAAAAAAGGCCCCGCGCCCGCCGCGCGGTTCTTCGCGGCCATCGCGCCCATCATGCGCTCGACCTCCAGCTCGCCCTTGTGCGCGGGAAGGTCGATCTTCGCGTTCAGCGCCGATTTCGGCACGTCGCCGTAAAGATCGTCGACGGTCTTTGCGCCAATCGCTGCAAGCATCGCCTGCCGG
>MEMM01000129.1:63665-67040 GCA_001767925.1 Alphaproteobacteria bacterium RIFCSPHIGHO2_12_FULL_63_12 | reverse complement strand
CGGCGGTTGAAAGAGGAAGGTAGCGCATGGATCAGTGTGAATCCGCAAAGGCCATGTAGGCCGCTTCGTCCATCAATTCATTCGCTTCCGCCGCGTTCGAGGGCTTCAGCTTCACGAACCACGCAGCGCCCTGAGGGTCGGCGTTCACTTTCGCCGGATCGTCGACGATCGCCTGATTGATTTCGACAACCTCGCCCGAGATCGGCGCGTAAACATCAGAGGCGGCTTTCACCGATTCAACGACCGCCATGTCGTCGCCCTTTTTGAAGGTCTTGCCGACGGCGGGAAGCTCGACGAACACGACGTCGCCCAGTTGCTCGGCCGCGTGCGTGCTGACGCCGATCGTGGCGACCGCGCCGTCGAGGCGCACCCATTCATGGTCCTTGGTGTATTTCACAGTCATGGCGATCTCCTAGCCGCGGTAATAGGTGTGAGGAACGACGGGCATGTCGACGACGCTGGCGGGTAGCGGCTTGCCGCGCACCATCAGCTGAACCGCCGTCCCGGTTTTCGAGTGAGAAAAGTCGACATAGCCCATGGCGACCGGGCCGTTGAGGGTCGGGCCGAAGCCGCCCGAGGTGACGACGCCGATCTTCGCGCCGTTTTCGTCAACGATGTCGGTTCCCTCGCGCGCCGGCGCGCGGCCTTCGGGCTTCAATCCGACGCGCAGGCGCCTCGGACCGTTGGCGAGTTCGGCGAGGATGCGTTTGGCGCCCGGAAAATTCGCTTCTTCCCGGCGACGCTTGCCGAGCGCGAAGGCGATGTTGCCTTCAACCGGCGAGGTCGTCGTATCCATGTCGTGCCCGTAAAGGCAAAGCCCCGCTTCAAGCCGCAGCGAGTCGCGCGCGCCAAGACCGATCGGCGCGACGTCAGGGTGAGCGAGCATCGCGCGCGCAAGCTCTTCGGCCTTCGCGTCAGGAACCGAGACTTCAAACCCGTCCTCGCCCGTATAGCCGCAACGCGAGACGATCAGCGGAACGCCGTTCCAGTCATAGGGCGCCATGGTCATGAAGGTCTGGCTGGCGCATCCTGGAACAATCGCGTTCAGCACACTCGCTGCCCGCGGCCCCTGCAAGGCGAGAAGGCTGCGGTCGGCGGCGATCTTCAGGCTTGCGCGACCGGCGAGCGATTTCCCGATATGCGCGAAATCGGCGTCCTTGCAGGCGGCGTTGACGACGAGGAAAAGCGATCCTTGGTCCGCGTCGTGCGGCGGGCGCGTCACCATCAGATCGTCCATGACGCCGCCCTCGGCGTTGAGGAGAACTGAATAGCGCATCCCGCCTTTTTTCAGCTTGCGGATCTCGCCGGGCAGCAGCGTTTCGATGGCGTCGGAAATATCGGCGTGCGCAGCGTCGCTTCCCTGCGCCGTGCGCGTCGTCGACAAGAACGCCTGTCCCATGTGCGACACGTCGAAGAGGCCGGCCTTGGCGCGCGTGTGAAGGTGTTCCTTCAACACGCCGTCGGGATATTGCACCGGCATTTCATAGCCGGCGAATTCGACCATCTTGGCGCCGAGCGACAGATGCAGGCCGTAGAGCGAGGTGCGTTTCATTGACGGTTCCATGAACAATCGCCGCCCGGCTGGACGGCGACCCCGGCTGTCACGGAACCTGAGAGATTTCGCCTTCGGGATCGCCCGCCGGCTTACTCCTTCGGTGGATCGGGCGCGAGCGCCCTTTCGCTTTCCAGCCTTCAATACGCGCGCGGTCCTTTTGCCTGAGAGTTTCCGGGGCGGTTGCTCCTTCGGCGCCGCCGGCTTGTCGCCGACGGTCTCTCCCGCATCACGCGTAACAGCGAAACGTCACCCGCCGTCGGGCGCGACAATAGATGGCGGCCCCGTCCAGTCAATTGAGTCGCTGTCGGTCGATGTTTTTTATTTTTTCAGGCCGCCTCGGGCTCGGACTGGCAGTCCTGGCAAAGGCCCCGCGCTTCGAGGCGGGCGGTCTTCATCTTGAACGAGGTCCGCCGCAGCAGCGGGCGCAAATTCGATTCGAGGACGTCGAGTTCGACTTCCTTCGCCGAGGCGCAGCTTTCGCAGACAAGAAACACCTGCACCTCGTGCGGGCCTTCATGCTTGCAGGGAACAAAGGCGTTGATCCCTTCGAGTTTGTGGATGAACCCCTTTTGATCGAGCCCTTCGAGCGCGCGATAGACCGTCATCGGCGCGCGGACGCCCTTGTCTTTCAGCCGGTCGAGGATTTCGTAGGCTTTCAGGGGACCGCCGGCTTCCGCCAGCGATTCCCAGACGAGGCTCTCATTACGGGTCAGCCCAACCGGACCGCGGCCGTCGCCATTTGCGTGATCATGGCCATCGCCATCATGAGTGTGAGCCACCATCGTCTCCCGTGAAGATGATTTTTATACGTTATATCAAATGTTATATCGTTAGCAATCCTAAAAGTGGTATTTTTTCGTCCGGAACCACTTCGCCGCGATCCATTTCGCTCCCTCAGTGACCGCCAATCCCGCGTGACGGGAAGCGCGGTCGATGTCGCCGCTCGGCGACAAGCTCGTGAACACCAGTATATCGCCGCGCCCGCCGCGCAATTTCAAATCAATTTCGGTGAAATGGGTTTCGCCGCCGCCATAATCGTCATTGAGGAACAACAATGCGGTGGTTGATCGCTGGCCGTTGCGGTCGAAATCGGGCCCCGGCGGGACGGTGTCGAAATGAGGTCGATATTGCTGCCCCGGCGTGTAATTCAGGACGCTGAGGAATTCGCCGCATTCTTCGTCGCAGCGGGACGCCTGCGCCAGGAGGCGGTTAATCGCGATCAGGGCGAGATCCAGATCGATCGGACTGAGGCTTGCCGTCGCCGAGGTCCGCAACGGATCGCGGATCATCCGCGCGGCGGCCGGGTCATAGACGAGCGACGGTCCAAGCCGCGACGCTGAATGCGCGATCACATATTCGCAGATTTCGGGCGCGAGGGCCTGACGATAAAGGATGACCTCGGGCGATTGGACGAGGCGCTCGCCGGACGCGGAAAAGTTCGGCGTGAGCGACAGCGCGTCAGCGATTTTTTCCCAATCCGGCGCCGCCCCTCCGGTCGGCTCGGGCGGCGTCGCGGGCGCGATCATCGCGGCGCGCGGATAGCCGAGGCGGCTGAGGAAAGATGAAAAAATTCGGGTGTCGCCGTCGACGCGGCGACCGGCGCTGGCGCGCGCGAGCGCAAACGCGGCGGCGACCGGATCACGGCTTCCCGCTTTCGCCAGCAGCGCGGCGATCTCCGGGTCGCCGATGTCGCGCAAGGCGAGAAGGCAGGCGATCTCCCGCATGGCGCCGGCGTCGCCCTGCTTCGCCAACGTCAGCAAGTCGTCGAGCGCCTGGCGTTCGTCTTTCGGCGCGCCGACGCCGAGCGCGCCAAGGACGCC
>MEMM01000129.1:55461-63614 GCA_001767925.1 Alphaproteobacteria bacterium RIFCSPHIGHO2_12_FULL_63_12 | reverse complement strand
CTCCGACGCCGCCGGCGCGTTTTCAGACGTATAAAGAAGCCGCGTCGCGATCGTGTAGAGCGCGTCGGCGCAGCCATTGTCCGCCGACGAATTGAGCCAGCGCTCGGCTTCCTTACGTCGTCCCGAACGGCTGAGCGCGGCGGCGAGCGCATATTGCGCCTGCGCGTCGCCTGCCTCGGCGCGCGCGGTCAGCGCCAGATCGTCATGCGGTGTCGCCATCGCGCAATTCTATCATTGCGCACGCGCTTATTGCCAGCCGGCCTTGTCGAATATCTTGACGGCGTCCGCCTGATTTTGGCCGAGCGCGGTCATGTCGAGGTCATCAGCTTTGAAGGCGCCGAACGAGGCGACCGGGCCGGTCGGCGCGACGCCGTCAACCACCGGATATTCATTGTTGCCGGCGGCGAAGGCTTGCTGCGCCTCGTCGCTCAGCAGATAGGCGATCAACGCCTCGGCGTTTTGCGGATGCGGCGCGTAGCGCGCGACGCCGGCGCCCGAGACATTGACATGCGTTCCGGTCGTCTGCTGGTTTGGAAACAGGAAGCCGACCTTGCTTGCGATCATCCGCATCTTGCGGTCGTCGGCGCCGATATACCGCGCGAGGTAATAGCTGTTGACGATGGAAATATCGCACTCGCCCGCGGCGACCGCTTCGATTTGCGTCGTGTCATTGCCTTCCGGCCCCCGCGCGAGATTGGCGACGACTCCTTTTGTCCATTCTTGCGCCGCGGCGTCGCCGACATGCGCGACGATGCTGGCGAGCAGCGACTGATTATAGACATTCGTCGACGAGCGGACGCAGATTTTCCCGCGAAATTCCGGCTTGGCGAGGTCTTCGTAGGTTGCAAGTCCCGCCGGCGCGCCGCGGGATTTGTTGTAGATGATGATGCGCGCGCGCTTGGAGAGCCCGACCCAGTCGTTGTCCGCATCGCGAAAATGTTCGGGAACGCGCGCGAGGATGTCGGGATTTTCGATCGGGCGCAGCACGCCGCGTTGCTTGGCGCGCCAGAGCATGCCCGCGTCGGCGGTGATGAACACATCTGCAGGGCTTGCGTCGGCTTCGCGCGATAACCGCTCGATCAGTTCGTCGCCGCCCGCCTCGATGAGATTGACCTTGATGCCTGTCTTGCGGGTGAAGGCGTCGTAAATCGCCAGATCTGAATCATAATGACGACCCGAATAGACGTTCACCTCGCCGACGATCGGCGCGGACGCGGGATGGCTTTCCTGCTTCCCGGTCGCCTCGCCGCAGCCCTGAAGGCCGAGCAGGCCGATCGTCACCATCATCGCGCAAAATACTGATCTCACCGGACGCTCCTTCTCGAACGTCGCGACAGTAGTGCGAATGATTATCAACCGCAACCACTAAGGGGCGTCTGCGGCCCTAGGACGCAATGATCCGGCTGAACCCCGGTAGGACCGCGATCGCGGCGGCCGTCCCGGTTTCGAGAGGCGCCGGGCTTCGCGCCTTCAGGACAACGCCCGCCGCCGACGGCGACGCCAGCGACACAAGCCAGTCGGGGCCGGAAAACCGGCAATCGATCACCTTCGCGGGCCCGTCTTTCGCCGCCCTGGCCGAAACCCCGCCGTCGTGAATGATGAGGAACGCAGCGTCCGCCGGCCGGGCGAGACCGCCGATTCCGCCGAACGCGGTGTCGACACCGTCGCTGGCGGGCGTGCAGGCGAGCGCCTGACTGCCCGGAAAGATCAGCGCCGCGTCAACCGTCTTCGGCGCGGTGAACAGCCGTTCGGCCGGGGCGTTTTCGATGATGCGTCCGTTCTTCATCACCGCGATCCTGTCGCCGAGTTCGATCGCCTCGGATGGGTCATGCGTGACGAGTATCGCCGGCGTCGCGCGCGCTTTCAGGAGACAGCGCATTTCAGCGCGCAGTTTCTGGCGCAGCGCGATGTCGATGCTGGCGAAGGGCTCGTCGAGGAGCATGGCGCGCGGCCGCCGCGCGAAGGCGCGCGCCAGCGCGGCGCGCTGTTGCTGTCCGCCGGAGAGCTGATGCGGGAAGCGGTCGCCGAAAGCGGTCAGTTCGACCGCCTTCAGTTCCGCATCGATTCTTTCCTCCCGTTCGGGCGGCGCGAGCTTGCCGAGGCCGAAGGCGATGTTTTTGCGGACGGTCAAATGCGGGAACAGGACATAATCCTGAAAGACGAAACCGATCGGGCGCTTTTCCGGCGCGACATTCAGCTGCGGATTGGCGAGCGTCGCGCCGTCCAGATCGACCGAGCCTTCCTGCAGCCGCTCCAGCCCGGCGGCGATGCGCAGTAAAGTCGTCTTGCCGCAGCCCGAAGGTCCAAACAGCGCGATGATCTCGCCCGGCGCCGCCTCGAGGCTTGCGCCGTCGACGACCACGCCCGATCCGTAGGAATGGCGAATGTCCCGCAAAACGAGGCTCATAGGGGCGCTCATCTCGCATCATCCGGCGGCGAATGATAGGCCTTGCCCATGGAAACGAACCAAGGCGTCAAGTTCAATCGCGGCGGCGGGCGCCATCCGCTTGTGGTCGGGGCGACGCTCGGCGCGATGCTGCTGGCCGCGGCGCCCGCGTTCGCCGTCGCCGCCAGTCTGCTGACGCCGTTCGGCGACGTCATCCGGCATGTGATGGAAACGCGCGGCGCGGCCTATGCGTCCGGAACGCTGGCGCTTTGCCTTTCGGTCGGGCTGATCGCAGGGGCGGCCGGGGTCGCCGCCGCCCTTCTGACCGCACTGTGCGATTTTCCGTTAAGGCGTTTTTTCTCCTTCGCGCTCGCTTTGCCGCTGGCGACGCCGGCCTATATCGCCGCCTATGCCTATGCCGACCTGCTTGGGCCGTTCGGCGCGCTGGCGCCGCTGGCGCGCGCGGCGGGATTCATCGGCCTTCCCGACATTCGCAGCGGCGCCGGCGCCGTCTTCGTGCTGTCGATGACGCTTTATCCTTATGCGTATCTTTCGGCGCGGGCGGCGTTCGCCTCGCGGTCGGCGTCGATCATTGAGACCGCGAGGACGCTCGGCGTGTCCCCACTCAACGCCGCGATCGGCCTTCTGATTCCGGCGACCCGTCCGGCGATCGCCGGCGGCGTCGCGCTCATCATGATGGAGACGGCGGCGGAATTCGGCGTCGCCGATTATTTCGGCATTCCAACCCTTAGCGTCGGCATCTTCAGGACATGGCACAGTTTCGGCGATCTCGGCGCCGCATCGCAGCTCGCCTCGGCCCTGTTCCTGATCGCGCTGCTGCTCGTAGGGCTTGAAGCGTTCGGCCGGCGCGGCCGAACGGCGGACGCCCCGCGCACGGCGTCGAACCCCATCCGCTATTCATTGAGCGGACTTCACGGGGCCGGCGCCGTCGCTTTTTGCAGCCTGCTGCTGGTCTTCGGCTTCGCCGCGCCCGTTGCGGCGCTCGCCGCGAAACTCGACACGTCAATTTGGGGCTATGCCGGGCGAGGCCTTGCGGCGGCGTTCGGCAACAGCCTTTCGATCGCGGCGGCCGGAACCTTTATCACGCTGAGCGCGGCGATTTTCCTGAGCTATGTCGCGCGGTCGGAGCGTGCGCCGGCGACGAGGATCATGATCCGGGTTGCAACGCTTGGCTATGCGATACCGGGCGCTGTCATCGCGGTCGGCGTACTCGCAGTTTTCTCGTTCCTCAGCGCCGTGACCGGCGCGAAAATGTGGCTCCTCGCCGGCCCCGCGGCGCTCCTCTACGCCTACGCCGTCCGCTTCATCACCGCCGGCTACAACACGACGTCCGGCGGGCTTGCGCAAATCGACTCAGGGCTCGACGCCGCGGCGCGCACGCTCGGCGCCTCGGGACGCGACATCCTCGCGCGCGTTCACGCGCCTTTATTGCGCCGCTCGATATTCGCCGCGGCGATCATCATCGCCGTCGACATCGTGAAGGAGCTTCCGGCGACGCTGATCCTGCGGGATTTCAATTTCGAAACGCTGGCGACAAGGGTCTACCGGCTCGCGGGGGATGAACGTCTTAGCGAAGCCGCGCCCGACGCGCTGATTCTGATCGCGCTCGGCGCGGTTCCGGTGTTCCTGCTTTACGCCTTCGCGGAAAGGGCGCCGCGCGATCAGGGCTCGTTGGCGCGAACCGCCGCTTCGACGCAATCGCAGATGTAATGCGCCTGATCGGGTGTGAGGTACGGGTGCATCGGCAGCGAGAGCACGTCGGCGCAAACGCTTTCGGTCACTTTAACGCCGCCCGCCGGCGCATATCGCTCGAAGGCCGGCATTTTGTGCAGCGGCGTTGAATAATAGATCGCCGTCGGCACGCCCTGCGCTTTCAACGACGCCGCGACATGATCGCGCCCCGGCGTGCGGATGGTGAAATAGCCATAACCCGATTGCGCGCCCGGCAGATGACGCTGCGGCCTGACCGCGCCGGTCAGGCGCCGCTCGTAGATTTCCGCGATCATGCGGCGCGCTGCGAGTTCTTCGTCGAAAATCGCGATCTTCTCCAGCAGCACCGCCGCCTGGAAACTGTCCATGCGTCCGTTGAAGCCGACACAGACGGAGTTCTTGCGCGCCGCATCCGTGCCGTGCCAGCGGATCGACATCCAGCGCTCGATAACGCTGAGATCCTGCGCCAGGATCGCGCCGGCGTCGCCATAGGCGCCGAGCGCCTTGCCGGGAAAGAAGCTGGTCGCGGTCGCCGGCGCGAGATTGCCGACCCATTTGCCGTTGAGCTTACCGCCATAGCCTTGCGCGCCATCGGCGAGCACAAAGAGATCGTGGCGGCGCGCCACCGCGGAAATCGCGGGATAGTCGGCTGGCGACCCGAAAAGATCGACCGGAATGACCGCCGCCGGACGAAGCCGCCCCTCGCGTTTCACCTCGTCGATGCGGCGTGCGAGATCGGCCGCGTCCATGTTGAACGTCTCAGGATCGATATCGACAAAGACCGGCGTCGCGCCGGTCAGGAGGACAGCGTTGGCGGTCGCATTATACGAAAAGGCCGGAAGGAAGACCGCGTCGCCGGTGTCGACGCCTTCGGCGAGCAACGGGATGATCAGCGCGGCGGTGCCGCTGGCGCAGGCGACGGCGGCCGCGGCGCCCGTCTTTTCGGCGAGCAGCGCTTCCAGCTCCTCGATTTCAGGCCCGGCGATATACCGTCCGTGATCGAGCACGGCCTGAAGCCGCGCCTCGATCCGCTGCCGGATGCGGCGCTGCTGCGCCTTTAGGTCGATGAAGGCGATTTCGCCGACGTCGGTTTTGCCGGCGAGCATGAGGTTCGAAACGCCGTTCACGCGATCATCCTGTCGAAGGCCGGCGACGCGGCGTTGAGTTTTTCCCGGCTCGTCTCAATGAGGCTCGCCCATTCGATCGCCCCGCGACCGGCTTTGCCGTCGACCATGGTCGCGGCGCCGTCGAGGACCGAGGCGAAAAACGCATCGACGCTGGCGCCGAGCGGATCGGCGAAGGCGCTGAGATTTTCAAATTCAGGCGCGGCGGCGGCGGAAGTCGAATTCGAAAATGTCCGGTTGACGAAATCGATTTCGATCGCGCCGTCGTCATAGTCCGCCTTGAGAACGCGGCGGCGCGATTGCGTCCGGCGGCTCGCCATGAACGAACACTGCCGGCCGTCGTCGAATGTCAGCGTCGCGACCGTTTCATGCCGGTCGCCGCAAGCGGCGACTTTCACCGGCGCCGAAAACCCGAACAGGCGCGCGATGTCGAGATCGTGGATCATCAGATCGAAAACGACCGACACGTCTTCGCCCCGCCCGCTCGGCGGACCGCAGCGGGAAAACTGGAGATTGCGCGGCGCGGCGCCCGGACGCGGCGCGCCCATCGCCGCCAACACGAAGCGTTCCTGATGACCGACTTGAAGCACCAGATGGCGGCGCTCTGCGAGGGCGATCAGGATGTCGGCTTCCTCAACCGTCATCGCCAGCGGCTTTTCGACATAAACATGCCGGCCGGCCGCGAGCGCCTGTCGTGCGATCTCGAAATGCGAGGGCGCCGGCGTCGCAATGGTCACCGCCTCGACCTCATTGATGAGCGTTTCGAGATTGTAATGCCGGCGCGCGCCATGTCGGTCGGCGAGCGCCGCCGCCCGGTCGGCGTCGATATCCCAAATGCCTGAAAGGTCGGCGCGCGGCGAGGCGGCGTGCTTGCCGGCGTGAAAAGCGCCAAAAACGCCCGCGCCGACGACGCCCGTCTTCAGCTTTCGCTCCACCCGATACGCTCCAGACACGCTGACTTTCGACGCGACCATAGCGGCGCCCCGATCCCGATGATACGGACCGGCGGAATTCGACAGTCAAACTATGTTTCGGCCTGTTTCAATCGGTTATCCCGCCCTGTTGCGGCTCTGCTTCAGCTCGTCGGAGAGCAAAAACGCCAGTTCCAGCGCCTGCGTCGCGTTCAGGCGGGGGTCGCAATGGGTCTGGTAGCGGGAGGCGAGATCGCTTTCCGAGATGTCCTGCATGCCGCCGAGACATTCGGTGACGTTCTGGCCGGTCATCTCCAGATGCACCCCGCCGGGATAGGCGCTTTCGGCCCGGCAGATGTCGAAAAACGCATCGATCTCCGAGCGCACATCGTCGAGACGGCGGGTTTTCAGCCCGTTCTCCGCCTTGATCGTATTGCCGTGCATCGGATCGCTCGACCACACGACCTTTCGACCCTCGGCGCGCACCTTGCGGATGAGCGGCGGCAGGCCCTTGCCGACATGATCGGCGCCGAAGCGTGCGATGAGCACGATCCTTCCTGGAATGTTCTCCGGATTGAGCGCATCGAGCAGCGCGACAAGCTCGTCCGGCGCGAGCGTCGGACCGCATTTGACGCCGATGGGATTGCCGACGCCGCGGCAGAACTCGACATGCGCGCCATCGAGCTGTCGCGTGCGGTCGCCGATCCATATCATGTGCGCGGACGTGTCGTACCAGTCGCCCGTGGTCGAATCGACGCGCGTCATCGCCTGCTCAAACCCCAGCAGCAGCGCCTCGTGGCTGGTGTAGAAATCGACTTCCCGAACCGAACGAACTTCGCGGCCGTTGATGCCGCACGCTTCCATGAATTTCAGCGCTTCGGAAATGCGGTCGGCGAGTTCGCGATAGCGCTCGGCCTGCGGATTGCCCGCGACGAATTCCAGCGTCCAGCGATGCACATTGTGCAGATCGGCGTAGCCGCCGCCGGCAAAGGCGCGCAGAAGATTCAGCGTCGCCGCCGACTGGCCATAGGCTTTCAAAAGCCGCTGCGGATCGGGCGTTCTAAGGCCCGCGTCGAATTCCATATCGTTGATGTTATCGCCGCGATAACTCGGCAAGGTGACGCCGCCGAGGGTTTCCGTCGGCGCCGATCTCGGCTTGGCGTATTGCCCGGCGATGCGGCCGATTTTGACGACCGGCATCGCCGCCCCGAAGGTCAGCGCGACCGACATCTGAAGCAGAACGCGAAAGGTGTCGCGGATATTGTTCGGATGAAATTCCTTGAAGCTTTCGGCGCAGTCGCCGCCCTGCAGCAGGAAGGCCCGGCCCTCAGCGACAGCGGCGAGTTCCGATTGCAGCGTTCGCGCCTCCCCGGCGAAAACGAGCGGCGGGTAGGAAGACAGCTCCTTTTCGACAGCGCCGAGCGCTGCCGGATCGGGATAATCCGCAGGCATGTGGCGGGCGGGTTTCGTCCGCCAGCTGTCAGGCGTCCAAGTCATTCGGCCTCCAGGGTTCGCCCCTCATAAGACCCGCTTTTTCGCGCCGCAACAAGGAAAGTCTCGGCGGGGTTTATCCTCGCGCCGGATAGGTTAAAAACCTGGCGAACCAATCAGGGAGCCTCCGATGAAATCAGCGCTCGCCGCGCTCCTCGCCTGCGCCTTCTTCGCCGCGCCCGCGCACGCGCAGCGCGATTTTTCGAAAGTCGAGATCAAAACGACGCAGGTGACGCCCGGAATCTACATGCTGGAAGGAGCTGGCGGGAATATCGGCCTTTCCGTCGGGCTGGACGGCGCCTTCGTGATCGACGATCAGTTTGCGCCTTTGTCGGCCAAAATTCTCGCGGCGATCGACGCCGTTTCAGGCCAGCCGGTCAAATTCGTCCTCAACACCCACTGGCATGGCGATCATACCGGCGGCAACGAGGCGTTTCGCGACCGGGGGGCGATCGTCGTGGCGCAGGCCAACGCCCGCAAACGGCTGAAGGAAGGGCTAAAGCGCGACCC
>MEMM01000129.1:45865-55445 GCA_001767925.1 Alphaproteobacteria bacterium RIFCSPHIGHO2_12_FULL_63_12 | reverse complement strand
CCGGCGCCCGACGCCGCGCTGCCGGTGATCACGTTCAGCGACGAAGTCTCATTTTACTGGAACGGGCAGGACATTCGCGTCAGCCACCCCGCCCCGGCCCATACCGACGGTGACGCCATCGTCGTTTTCGAAACCGCCAATGTCATCCACATGGGCGATGTTTTTTTCAAAGGCTCTTATCCTTATATCGACCTTCAGTCGGGCGGCGATCTCGACGGCCTGATCGCCGCGCAGGAAGCCTTGCTCGCCCGCATCGATGACGACGCGAAAATAATTCCGGGCCATGGCGGGCTGTCGACAAAGGCGGACCTCAGCGCCAGCCTCGCGATGCTGAAAGACGTCCGGGCGCGCGTCAACGCGCTGATCGATCAGGGTGCGAACGAAGAAAAGACCGTCAAGGCAAACCCGCTGAAAGACCTCGACGCGACATGGGGCGGCGGGTTCATCGACGGCGAGGCGATGACGCGGACGGCTTATCGCTCGCTCGCGACCAACCGGCGCCAATAAGAAAACGCCCGCGAAGGGGTGCGCGGGCGTTTCCTTATTTTGCTTGCTTCAGGGGCAAGCAGAACCGGCGGATGATTACGCTTTGATCGCGGCGCCGACGACCGTGCGGCCTTTGACCTGGCATTCGGCGACTTGCGGCTCGCCGCCCGCGAGCGGGGTCAATTTGAAGGTGACGGTTTTCAGCGCGGCGCCCTTGATGGTCACGAATTTCTTCTTGAACTGGTCCGCGGGGGCGATGCCCTGGTCTTCCAGCGCCGCGCCGCACAGGGAAATCTGCTCGGAGCTGGAGGCGGCGTAGGCCGGGGCGAGACTGAGAGCGATCGTGGCGGCTGCGGCGGCGATCAGAAGGTTTTTCATCGTGGTTTCCTTTCAGGTAGGTTGCGAACGCGTTTGGCTTGTTGTTTTGAATTATGTGGTCCTATTTACTATTGTTTTTTAAAGTGTCAATATCATTTTTGTCGAGCAGGCGAAAATTTGTTATGCTCGCCCCGGACAAAATGACGCCGGCCCATGAAGGCCGGCGCGCCTAGAGGAACCGCTTTTTTAAAATAGGGCTTAGATGTCAAGAACTTACAATCAGGATTGCGTCCTGGCCTACTCTTTGGACCTGCTCGGCGAGCGGTGGACCTTTCTGATAATCCGGGAGCTTTTCCTGGGGCCGCGGCGATTCGGCGACCTGCACGCCGCCCTGCCCGGCATCGGAACCAATCTCCTCAGCAAGCGCCTGAAAGAGCTGGAGGAAGCGGGCCTCATCGCCCCGGCGGGTGACAGCCGGAACCAGTACCGCCTTTCCGACGCCGGCGAGGGGCTGCGCCCGGCGCTGCGCTCGCTGATGTTCTGGGCGATCGAATATTTCATGAACCAGCCGGGGACTTCGGCACCCAAGGAGTGCATTTTCTCCAACGACCTCGTTCCCGATTCCGTCGCGCTCGCGATCGAAATGTTCTCGAACAAATGCGCGATCCCTCACGCGAACTACGTGCTCCAGCTGAAGATCGACGATCATCCCTATACGTATTATTACATGAACGGGGAAATGATCGCACGCCGCGGCGCTGACACGCCGGCGATCGCCAAGATCGAGACCGATGTCGCCTCGCTGATGCAGGCGATGCGCAGCGAGATTTATCTCGACGAAACCCGCAAACGCTCGAAATTGTCCGGCGATATGAGCGTCATCGAACATTTCATGTCGAGCTTCACGCCCGGCGCCGAAGTCGCGTTTGAAGTCGGCGAATTGATCAAGCAGCGCAAGCTCGAACGCGGCGCGCCCTCGCGGCTCAAGAAAGCGAAGGCAACGGCGTAGCGCGGCCGGCGTCGAGATAGCGCGCCGACAAAGGCTTCACTGACCCCTTCGCAAATTCGAACAGCAGGGGATTTCCGGTCGGGATCTCGACCTCCACGATCTTGTCGTCCGGGACGCTGAGCAGCAGCTTGACCAGCGCGCGCAAGGAATTGCCATGCGCGACGATCATCAGCGACTGGCCGCCTTTAAGGCGCGGCGCGATCTCGTCGTTCCACAAGGGGGTGACGCGCGCTAACGTCGACTTCAAGGATTCCGTCAGCGGGATCTTGTCGCCCAGCCCCGCATAGCGCGGATCGCGCGCCGGATTGTAAGGGCTCGCCGGATCGAGCGGCGGCGGCGGCGTGTCGTAGCTGCGCCGCCAGATTTTCACCTGCTCCGCGCCGTGGCGGTCGGCGGTTTCCTTTTTGTCGAGGCCGGTCAGGCCGCCGTAATGGCGCTCATTGAGGCGCCAGTCCTTGGCGACCGGCAGCCACATCAGATCCATCTCGTCGAGCGCAATATTGAGGGTCCGGATCGCTCGCTTCTGGACCGAGCTGTAGGCGGCCGACCAGCTGACGCCGGTTTCTTTCAGGAGGGCGCCCGCCTTCTGGGCTTCGGCCCGCCCTTGCGCCGTCAGGTCGACATCGACCCAGCCGGTGAAGCGGTTCTCAAGATTCCATTCGCTTTGTCCGTGACGAATGAGCGCCAGATGGGTCATCGACCGTCGATCCTCGTTCAGCTTCGGGATGGGTCGCGTTCATAAGGCCGCGAGGCGCGATTGGCTACAGCCGGAAATGCGGTAAAAGGCGCGGCCCGAAAGGATCGACCCATGTCAAAACCGCCAAAAATCGCCCTCGCCCTGCATGGCGGCGCCGGAGCGCGCGCGGGCCGCGACTATTCGCGCGTTGAGGCGCATCTCGCTGATCTGTGCGCACGCGGCGAGGCGATGTTGAAAGACGGCGCGCCGGCGATCGACGTCGTCGAGGCGATGGTCGCCGAGATGGAGCAGTCCGGTTTTTACGTCGCCGGACGGGGATCGGCCGTCAACAGGGCCGGCTATGTCGAACTCGACGCCTCGATCATGGAAGGCGGACTTCCCGGCGAGGACGCCGTCGCGCGCCGCAGGGCGGGCGCCGTCGCCGCCGTCGCGCATCTCAAATCGCCGATCAGGGCGGCGCGCCTGGTCATGGACCGAACGCCGCATGTGATGCTGGTCGGACGCGGCGCGGAAAATTTCTGCCGCGCGCAGGGAATCGATTTCGTCGACGATCCGGCGCGTTACTACACGACGCCGATCGGCGTTTCTGATGCCGAAATGCTCGAGGACGAGCTGGGTCACGGCACGGTGGGCGCTGTCGCGCTCGATATGCAGGGAAGGCTCGCCGCGGCGACATCGACCGGCGGCGTCTTCGGCAAACTCGAAGGCCGGGTCGGCGACACGCCGCTGATCGGCGCCGGAACATGGGCGGACGAATATGTCGCCGCCTCCTGCACCGGCCTTGGCGAATATTTCATCCTCGCCGGCGGCGCGCAGGATGTCGCGAGCCGGGTGCGTTATCAGGGCGCGGATCTTGGCCAGGCGGCGCAAGGACTGATCAGGGACGTCGCCCGACAGGGCGGCAATGGCGGCGTCATCGCCGTATCGCGCGAGGGAGAAATCGCCTTCGCGTGGAACGGCGACGGGATGAAGCGCGCCGGCGTCGGTCCCGACCGGCCGCTGTTTTCGGCGACCTTCTGATCCGCGCCGGCTTTCTCGCGAGTCCTTCGTTCATGTTCAAAACGCCTGCGCAACGGCGCGCGGCGATAGACAGGAAAAATATGACCGACACATCTCACGCTCCGATTCGCGCCGGCGACGCCGTCACTGATGAGATGGCGATACGCATTTTCGAGGGCGTCACGCGCAGGACCCTTCCCCGGCCCGAATGGACGCATCCGGCGCATCTTGTTTTCGCGACCGCCCTACTCGACGCGGAAGGTTTGCCGCGCGCCGAGGAAAAGGCGCCGGCCTATATCCGCGCCTATAATGAATCGGTCGGCGGCGCGAATGACGACACGCAAGGCTATCACCATACGATCACGCTGCTTTTTCTTCGTCATATCGACGAATTTATCTCGCCGTTCAGGAGCGACCCTCTCGGCGCTCGCGCGACGCGCCTTCTGGCCTCGCCGCTCGCCGCGACGGATTACCCTCTTCGCTTCTATTCGAAGGAGCGCCTCTTCAGCGTCGAGGCGCGGCGCGGATGGACGCCGCCGGATCTATAGAGCGTCGCCTATTTCGCGAACTTCATGCCGAAAAAGTCGCCGCTGTTCCATGTCGGCGCCGTCGGCGCGTCGGCGAGCGTCCGGGCGATTCGGTAATTGAGGTCCGCAAAGCGCGCCAACGCCTCGTAGTCGATCGGCAGCGACATATCGTCGGAAGGCTTGTGGTAATGGTTCTTGAGAAAGTCGCCATACGCCTTCTCGCCGCCATTGGCCCATCCGGGAACCAGAAAAACAGACGGAATTCCTTGCTGCACAAAACTGTAATGATCGGAGCGAATGAATAGATTTTCCTCTGGGATCGGATCTTGCGCCAGCGCGACGCCCATTGACCGCGCGGCGGCGGCGACGACCGGTCCGAGCGAGGAGCGCTCCGCGCCGAACGCGACAACATCCGTAAACGGATAAGTGGCGATCGGCATGTCGAGATTGACATTCGAGACGACCCGCCGGCCGCCGAAGGCCGGATGGCGCGCGAGATAGTCCGAACCGAGCAGTCCCTTTTCCTCGCCGGTCAGGGCGACAAACGCCACTGACCGTCGCGGTCGCACGCCGGACTGTTGGAACATTCTCGCCGCCTCCAGCATCACGGCGACGCCGCTGGCGTTATCAAGCGCGCCGTTATGGATGGCGTCCTCGCCCGGCTTCGATGATCGGGATAGCCCGATATGATCAAGATGGGCGGTGAGGAGGACGACCTCGTCTTTCAAAACCGGATCGGAGCCCTGAATAATTCCGATAACGTTCGCACTTTTCCTGTCGGACAAGTGAGAGGCGCCGGCGAGGCGAACCGTCTTGCGAAACTCAAAACCCGCTGGCGCGCCTTTTCCGGCGGCTTCTCCCGCCTGCAATGCCGCGAAGTCCATTTTCTCGCCCGCGAACAATTTTCCGGCGCCCGCAGGGCTCATCGTCGCACCGGCGACAATCGACGGCGCCGTCACTTCCGCGCGGCCGTCATCGCCGATCGTCGCCATGCGGGCGCGACCTATTCCGGCGGCCAAACGCGCCCATGGTATCCGGGCGGCGTCCGCCGCGGTCTGAAGTCCGATCACGCCGATGGCGCCGCGCGCGGCGGCGGTCGCATATTTGACGCGGCCGCTGCTGTAATAGGCGTGTTTGTCGCCTTTCAGAACAGGCGGCGCCCCGTCGAACAGCACGACGAACTTTCCCGAGGCGTCGACGCCCGCATAATCGTCGATGCCTTCTTCGGGCGCGGTGACGCCATATCCGACATAAACGACGGGCGCTGTCGCATCGAAAGTCCCCGGATCGAAATTCTGACCGATGATGTAATCTTCAAGATGGACCAGCTCGCTTTGCGTCTCGCCGTCGCGCAGCACGAACTTTGCCGCCGCGGCATCGCGCACCGCCGCGCGTAGGCGCACCTTCTGTCGCCAGTTTTTGCTGTCGGCAGGCGTCAGGCCGATCGCCTTCATCCGCGTCACCGCGAACCGCGCCGCCGCGTCATATCCTTTCGAGCCGGCCTCGCGCCCCGAACGCGCGTCATCCGCCAGAAACGCCATATCCGCTTCGATGCGGATTTCGGCGGTTTCAGCTTCGGCCCTGGCGAGCGACGCGGTTGAAACGCCGGCGGCCGCGATCGCCAGAAGCCAAAATCTGCGCATGAATGTTCCCTGATCGACCGGCGGACTTGACGCCGGCGCGCCGCATCGCGTCAAGACGCGACGCGAGCGAGCGCGATCACAAACGCCGTTCGATTGAATTCCCCTCGCCCATCAGCAGCACTGTCGGCTTGTGCGCTCTGGCTTCTTCGGGGCTCATGCCGGCGAACGCCGCGATGATGACGATGTCGCCGACGGCCGCGCGCCGGGCCGCCGCGCCGTTCAGCATGAATTCGCGCGATCCCCGCGCCGCCGGCAAAGCGTAAGTGACGAGCCGTTCGCCATTGGTGACATTCCAGACGGCGACTTCCTCGTGCGGCAAGATATTGGCGGCGTCGAGAATATCCTCGTCGATGCCGATCGACCCCTCATAATGAAGGTCGGTCATGGTGAGGCGGGCGCGGTGAATCTTCGCCTTCAACATCCGCAACTGCATTTCCGCTCCTTTCGAGGCCGTCATCGCCCTCACGCGCCGGCGGGGCGCCGGGCGGCGCGGTATATATGCTCAAAGTGAGCACTCTTAAAGGGCGATTTGGCGCGCGGACCTCTATCGGCCTATTTCTGACAAGGTTTGGCGGCCATGATGGTTGCTCAGTCGGAGGAGCGCGGATTGGAATCTTTGGTGCAGTGGGCGCGCATTCTCGGCGCGGCGGCGGCGGCGACCGCCGCGAGCGCGGCGCTTTCCGGCGACGCGGCGGAGCCAACGCGGAATTATCAGCTGCAGCTCGGGATCGGTTTTGCGGCGCCCTATAATCTTGAAGAGCCGTTCCTCAACGCCGCCAAGGCGCGCCCAGCCGACTGGAGTTTTGAGACCGGCTCCCGGCAACGGATGAATGGACAGGCAGCCGTAAAGGCCGGCTTCCTCGATCCCAAGACCTATCTTCCGACCTCGAAAGCGTCGGAAGCGAAATTCGGCGCCACCGCCGTTTTCTATTCCGGCGCCGAACAATACCCGTCTTATTACGCCGACGATTATGTTCTCGACTGGAAGGGTGAGGCGCAAGGCCTCATGCAGCGCTGGGATAGCAAGGCGATTGTCGACAGACAGAAGAACAGCATCACCTATTCCTTGAAGCCCGCGCAGGCCAAGGGCGGCGCGATGCGCTTTACCGGCTTCGGCGACGGCTTTTCGGACATCAGGCTCTACCGGAAAAAATACGCATCGCTGCTCAACCGCGGCGAGATATGGAATCCTGAATTCATCAAATATGTGCGCCGATACGACATCCTGCGCACCATGGATCTCCAGTATACGAACAATTTTCAGGTTCGCCGCTTCGATCAGATCGCCAAAATGTCCGACCCCTGGGGCCAGCGCGCGGCGATCACCTGGCCCGAGCCGCCGTTTTTCAGCATCCCCTATGAAGTTCTGTTCAATCTCGGCGTCAAAGCAGACACCGCGATCTGGCTGACGCTGCCGCCGCAGATCGGCTCGCCGATCAGCGCCGCCGACCCGTCGCTCCGCGGGGATAAAAAAACGTCGAAGGTCGACTCAACAAAACTTCGGGCGGCGATTTCCGCGAAAGCCGGCGAAATCCTCGCCAGTCCGGAATGGGACATCTTCGCCAAGGCTTTCGTCGATCGTTATATCGCGTCAGGCTATCCGCAGTCCCGGCCGCTTTATGTCGAGGTCGGCAATGAAATCTGGAACTTTGCGAACGGCTTCTGGATTTCAAGCCACTACGCGCTGGCGATCGCGGAAGGCGTTGCGGATAAGAAAAGTGTCGGATCGGGATATGGCGTTCTTGTCGCGCGCTACATGATGGCCCTCGACAAGGAATTCGCCGCCCGCAAGATCAAGCCCAACATCGTTTATGTGATCGCGAGCCACACGGCCAATCCATGGCGGACTCAGCAGGCGCTTGAAGGCTTCGCCTTCTATCTCAAGAAGAACGGCGTCGATCCGAAAACCCGCTTTCCGAGGACAGCGGTCGCCGTCACCAATTATTACGCCCATTTCAGCGAAATGTCCTTATCGATGTTCGGCAGCAAGGATCCAAAGGTCTTCGCGCCGTTGTGGATCGCCGAAATTGAAAAAGATCCGGACGGCTTCGCGCGCCGCGTCTCATCGATGATCACGGACGGGCCGAAAAACGTCAAAGCGACCGGTCCCTATATGATCGCCCGTTTCAAGGAGCATCAGGTGCTGGCGGAACAGGCGGGCAGTCGTTTTCTCGGCGGCTATGAAGGCGGCAGCCATTTCACCGTGCCGAAAGAGCTGTCGACGTCGAAGACTTTCCGCGACTGGTGGATGGCCTATCACTGGAGCGAACAGGGCGCTGACGTCTGTCGACGGATCAATAATGATCTGATCAAGGCGTTTCCCGGAATCGTCATCTCCAATTACAAGAGCATCGGCACGCTGGCGCCCGATACGCCGTGGAATGACGGCCATTACGCCAAGCCGACGCCGATGATGGAGATGTGGGATGAGTTCGCGCGCCCGGACCGGTTGCAGTGACCCTATAGTCAACGCCTTGTTTCCGGATCGTTTTCCCCGATTTGCGCGACGGGCCGTGAGAGGGTAAACTTGGCGCTGACTTCGGGGGTCATTATGTCAGTGTGCGACTTTCACCGAACGGCGATCGCGGTCATGGCCGCGGCGCAGTTTATCGTTTGCGCGCCGGCTTTCGCGCAAGCGCACGAAAACGGCTACGGCCCCGACCCCGACGGCGATACCAATCCGGCGACCAGGACCCGGGCGATCGCCAATATCGGCGCCACCGACGTCAAGCTCGATCCCCGCTTCACCGTCATGACGTTCGAGCCGCCGCCCGGCAAGCATAATTCCGCGATCAGCACGCAGTATACGGACAAATACGGCGTCACATTCTCCAAAGGGCTGAAATGGCAAATCTGCGACGGTCAACGCTACGGCCGGTATGACAGCCTTTGCACCTATATCCGCCCGCCGTCCGGTTCCTTCGCCGCCTATTACCGCGACGACTGGAAACGTCCGCTGACGGTCAGTTTCAAAAAACCTGTCTGCGCCGTCATGACCTCCGTCTACGCGACCGGCGGCAAGGAAGGCGAAAAATTCAAGGTGACGCTGACCGCGCGCAAAGCGAATGGCGATCCGGCGGGCGAAGCGAACGTGACCTTCGCCTGGACGCAGAACACCTTTCGCTGGCGCGTCATGGCGGGCGGCTTTTTCCTGAAGGAAGACGCCGCCAGCGTCGACATCTCTGTCGCCCGCGCCGAGAATGCCGGCGACGTCCTGCAATTCCTGATTGACGATCTCGCCTATGTCGAATCCGGCTGCGAAGCGGTCCTTGAAGAAATCAAGGACGTCGCCGGATTTGAGGTGAGCAATACGGGTGCGCTCGTGACGAAATCGGCGCAATAGCAGCCCCGGTCGGCGTCGCGTAATCCAAGGTCAATGACGCTGCGCGCCCTTATCGACGCGATGGCGCGAATAATATACGCGTCAGCTCACTACAGGGAGGTCGAGGCCCAGATTGGCGGACATATTCCTTTCCTATAACCGCGAGGATCAGGAGCGCACGAGGCTGTTCGCCGACGCGCTTACGGCGCAGGGCTTCTCGGTATGGTGGGATGTCGGTCTAAAACCCGGCGAGGCCTATGACGAGGTGACCGAAGCCGCCCTTCGGGACGCCAAAGCGGTTATCGTCTTGTGGTCGCCGCGCGCCGTTCAGTCCCGCTGGGTGCGCGCCGAGGCGACGCTTGCCTTGCGCCAGCGGACTCTTTTTCCGTGCACGATCGAGGCCTGCGACCGTCCGATCATGTTCGAGCTGACGCAGACGCCCGACCTGTCATCCTGGCGCGGCGATGGCGACGATCCTCTCTGGCTTTCCTTTGTCACGGATCTGAGGCGATTTATCGACAACGGCGGCGCCGCGACGCCGCTTCAATCGCCGCTACCATCACCGCCGAAGCCGGGGCG
>MEMM01000129.1:37961-45831 GCA_001767925.1 Alphaproteobacteria bacterium RIFCSPHIGHO2_12_FULL_63_12 | reverse complement strand
GGGCGCCTTGGGCCTCGTCGTCTTCAGAAAGACGCCGGTCGAACTCTTCGCCAACGGCGTCGCGGTGCTGCCGTTTCGAAATCTCAGCGGCGATCCATCGCAGGATTATCTCTCGCTCGGCTTGTCGTCGGAGGTTCGCTCCGTGCTGGCGCGCAACAGCGCGCTGCGCGTGGTCGCGCAAGCCTCCTGCGAAGCGATCAAGCAGCGCGCGCTCGGCGCTGCGGAAATGGCGAAGGCGCTGGCGGTCTCCTACATTCTCGACGGCAATGTCCGACTTGCGAAGGACAGGCTTCATGTCGCGGCTGAACTGATCGACGGCAAAACCGGCTTCAGCAAATGGTCCGAGAGTTTCGCGCGGCCGATCGACGAAATGTCAACGGTGCAAGATGCGATCGCTGGCGCCGTCACCGCCGAGCTGGCGATCGACGACGATGCCCCCGCGAACGCCTCGGAAAATTACGGCGCGACAAAAAACGCCGCCGCGTTCGACGAGTATCTCAAGGGAAACGACTTGTACGCCGCGGCGATCGATTTGAAGTCGGACCTCGCCGCCCTCGCTTTTTTCGACCGCGCGATCGAACGCGATCCGCAATTCGGCGCCGCGCACGCCGCACGCGCCAAATCGCTGACTTCGCTCGGCAATACCAGCGACACCGTCGAGAAGGCGCGGCAATATTACGAAGGCGCGCGATCGGCGGCGCTCCGCGCGGTGGAGCTCGGGCCGTCGTCGGCCGATGCTTATTCGACGCTCGGCTATGTTCTGTTTCAGGCGCAATTGCGCGTCGCCGACGCGCGGGCGCCCTATGAGCGATCTTTTGAATTGGGCGCCGGCGAAGCGCATGTGCTCGCGCGCTATGCGAGCTACGCGGCGGCGACCCGAAAATTCGAGGCGGCCGAACGCGCGGTCAATCGCGCGCGCGAGCTCGATCCGTTGAACGCCACCATCCACCGCGCGGTCGGGTTCGTTCAATATGCGTCCGGACAATACGAAGAAAGCATCGGATCGGTGGAAAGAGCGCTGTCACTCAATGAAAGGCTGAGCGATTCCCATGCGCGCATCGGCATGGCGCTGATCGCGCTCGGCCGTCCGTCGGAAGCGCTCGCCGTCGCGACAAAGGAAAAAAGCGGCATGGTTCGCGCCCCCTGCGTCGCCATCGCGCAGCATATGCTAGGCGATGACGCAGCCGCCGCCGCGGCGATGGAAGAGCTGAAAGCCGCCTATGGCGACGCCGGTCTTTATCAGCAGGCGCAAATTCTTTCAGGATGGAGCCGCGCGCAAGAGGCGCTGACGACCTTGCAAAAGGCGCTGGAGCTTGGCGATTCCGGCCTCACCTACGCCTATATCGACCCGACGTTGGCTCCCTTGCGCAAGCGCGCGGAATTTCAGCAATTGCTGAAAACCCTGCGCTTCGTTTAAGGCGCGGCGGCCGCTTCAGGCCGTCTGATCGTCCGTCCCCGCCAGCGGCGCCGTGTGCATAACGCTCTTGATGCCGTTGTCGCAGGCGTCGTCCGATGAATATTGTTCGGACGAGGCGATAACCTGATGGTTGGCGGCCTTGAGGACGAAATAGGATTTTCCAGCGGCGGACGTCTTCTTTTCGAACCTCGCCAAAAGATCGGAATTTTTCTTCACCGACTGAACGCCGTTCAGCGCGCCCGATTTATCCTTATAGGCTTCGCTGGAGAGGATGATCTCGCCATTGCCCGCCTTCAGGCGAAACCTGAATTCGCCTTTTTTGTCCTTGTAGATTTCAAACTTGCCCGCCATCGCCGCCTCCTGTCGCCAAATAACGCTTGTACGCGATTTATGCATTGAAATGTGGAGAGATTCGGGCCCCGGCGCTTGCCTCTCGCCGCGCGGTCTCGGTATGAGATGTTCCAGAATCGTTCTCATTCCGCTAGGCTCTCTGCGTGACCATCCGTCCGTCCATTTCCGAGCGCGCCATGGCCGGCCTCGGCGCCGCCGCGCCGGTCGATCCCGCGTCCGCGCCCGCTTACATGGCGGGCCTCAATGACGAACAGCGCGCGGCGGTCGAGGCGACGGAGGGGCCGGTTTTGATGCTCGCGGGCGCCGGCACCGGCAAGACCCGCGCCCTGACCACACGCCTCGCCCATCTCCTCTTTACCGGTCGCGCCCGGCCGTGGCAGCTCCTCGCCGTCACCTTCACCAACAAGGCCGCGCGCGAGATGAAAGAGCGCATCGGCGCGATCATCGGCGAAAGCGTCGAGGGTCTGCAATGGCTCGGCACCTTTCACTCGATCGGCGCGCAGATCCTGCGGCGGCATGCCGAGCTTGTCGGGCTGAAGCCGTCCTTCACCATTCTCGACGCCGACGACATGGTGCGCCTCGCCAAACAGGTGATTGAGGCTGCGGGTCTCGACGAAAAGCGCTGGACCGGACGCGGGCTCTCGGCCGTCATCGACGGCTGGAAAAATCGCGGCCTGACGCCGGACAAGGTTCCGGCGAACGAGGCGTGGCGCTTCGCCGACGGCAAGGCGATCGCGCTTTATGCGGCCTATCAGGCGCGGCTGACGGCGCTCAACGCCGCCGATTTCGGCGACCTTCTCATCCACAATCTGACGATTTTTCAGCAGCATCCCGACGTGCTCGCGATCTATCAGGACAAGTTCCATTACATGCTGGTCGACGAGTATCAGGACACCAATGTCGCGCAATATCTCTGGCTGCGGCTGCTCGCGCAGACGCGCAAGAATATCTGCTGCGTCGGTGACGACGATCAGTCGATTTACGGCTGGCGCGGCGCCGAGGTTGAAAACATCCTGCGCTTTGAAAAGGATTTCCCCGGCGCGAAGGTGATCCGCCTTGAAAGGAATTACCGCTCGACGCCGGCGATCCTCGCCGCTGCCTCCGGCCTTATCGCCGCTAACAAGGCGCGGCTCGGCAAGACGCTCTGGACCGAGCGCAGCGAAGGCGAGCTTGTCAAAGTGCGCGGCGTCTGGGACGGCGAAGAAGAAGCGCGCCTCATCGGCGACGACATCGAGAGCGAACAGAACAAGGGCCGCCCGCTTTCGGACCTTGCGGTTCTCGTCCGCGCCTCGTTTCAGATGCGCGCCTTCGAGGAGCGGTTTAACACGCTCGGCCTTCCCTATCGCGTGGTCGGCGGCCCGCGATTTTACGAGCGCGAGGAGGTCCGCGACGCGGTCGCCTATCTTCGCCTGATCCGCTCCGCCGACGACGATCTCGCCTTTGACCGCATCTCCAACAAGCCGGCGCGAAAGCTCGGCGGCCAGACCATGCAGACGATTCACGCGCTCGCCCGCGCGCGAAACCTCTCGATGATGGCGACCAGCCGCCTACTCCTGGAATCGGACGAGCTTGGCGCCGCCGCGTGCAACGCCCTGCGCAAATTCGTCGAGATGATCGATCGGTGGTCGGGCGAAATCGACACCATGTCGCCGCGCGACCTGACCGAACTTGTGCTGGAAGAATCCGGCTATACGGATTTCTGGCGCAACAACAAATCGGCGAAAGCCGATTCAAAGCTCGACAATCTGAAGGAAGTCGTCAACGCGGTTTCAGAATTCGACACGCTCGCCGCGTATCTCGATCATGTCGCGCTGGTCGCCGACCACAATGAGGCTCAAACCGACGGCCAGGTCTGGCTGATGACGCTGCACGCCGCCAAGGGGCTGGAATTTCCAGTCGTCTTCCTGCCCGGCTGGGAGGAAGGCGTGTTCCCGTCGCAGCGCTCGCTCGATGAAGGCGGCGCCGCCGCGCTCGAAGAAGAGCGCCGCCTCGCCTATGTCGGCATCACCCGCGCGCGCGAAAGCTGCCGCATTTCCTTCGCCGCCAACCGGCTGATGTATGGCCGCTGGCAAACGTCGCTGCCGTCGCGCTTTATCGACGAGCTGCCCGAGAGCGAGGTTGAAGTCGCCTCGCAGCCCGGACTTTACGGCGCCGCCGCGACGACTTTCGCCAGCCAATCCCGCTTTGATGCGGCGCGCGTCGACGAGGATGCCTATTACGATAATCCCGGCTGGAAACGCGCGCGCGCGGCGTCGGGCCGCGCCGCCTCGTCGCCGCCGCAGATCGAAGGCCGGGCGACGACAATTTCGGTGAGCGCGCCCGGCAAGGCGAAATTCGAGATCGGCGCGCGCGTCTTCCATCAAAAATTCGGCTATGGCCGCGTCACCGCCGCCGAGGGTCAGAAGGTCACGGTGAATTTCGATCATTCCGGCGCGAAGAAAGTCGTCGACAGTTTTTTGACGGCGGCGTAATGGCGCGAAGACTGACAACGATTTCGAAACGCTGACCGCTTCTTTCACGACGATCAACCCGAAGACCTGCATCATGCCCACCTACAAAGCGATCTGGACTGGAACGGAAGCCGCGCTCGAAGACGCCGGCGTCCTGCTGACCGATGTGCTGTTTCCGCCCGCGACCGCCATCAGCCTGACGAAAGATGACGATACGGCCGCGGACGACGCGACAGGGTGGAAGCTCGAAGCCTATTTCCCCGAACGGCCGGACGGCGACGCGCTCGCTAAGCTCGTCGCGGGCGCCGGCGCGCCGTCGATCGAAGAGCTTGCCGATATCGACTGGGTCGCCCACGCGCTAGAGGGCCTCGGCGTCGTCGAGGCGGGCCGCTTCCTTCTCTACGGGTCGCATGACGCCGACAAATTGCCCGATGACGAACAGCGCATCAAAATCAGGATCGACGCCAATCAGGCGTTCGGCACCGGCCATCATCCGACGACCGCCGGATGCCTGACCTTGCTCGACCGCTTCGCCGGCGCGCCGCCGCAGAGCTGTTTCGACCTTGGGTGCGGTTCCGCGGCGCTGGCGATCGCCGCGGCCAAACTCTGGGATATTGAGGTTCTCGCCAGCGACATCGACGCGCGCTCCGTTGAGATCGCCAATGAAAACATCGCACTCAACGGCGTCGCCGATCTCGTCAACGCGATCGCCGCCGACGGCTTCGCCGACCCGCGCATCAAGGTCCGGGCGCCGTACGATTTCGTGTTCGCCAACATTCTCGCCGGACCGCTCGTCGAATTCGCGCCCGCGATGGCCGAGCATGTCGCCCGGCGCGGCCGCGTGATGCTGGCGGGCCTGATGGCCGACCAGGAAGCGGGCGTGCGCGCCGCCTATGAAGCGGCGGGCTTCAAACTGCTGAACCGCCTCGATCACAAGATCTGGCCGGTGCTGCTCTTCGTGCGGATTTGAGATTGCAGGTTGCAGGTTGTAGGTTGTAGGTTGTAGGTTGTAGGCAGAGGCGTGCGCCAATCCCTGCAACCCACAACCTACAACCTCATCATGTTCCAGCATTTCGATCCGGTTTCCGACATTTCCTTCGCCGGCAGGCATTTGCCGCTGTTGCGCGCGGAAATGCAAAAACTGAAAATCGACGGCTTCATCGTTCCGCATGATGACGAATACCAGAATGAGTATATCCCCGCCTACGCCGAGCGACTGATGTGGGTCTCCGGATTTTCGGGGTCAGCCGGCGCCGCCATCGTCTTCGCCGACCGGGCGGTGATTTTTGTCGATGGCCGCTACACCCTTCAGGTGCGCCAGCAGACCGACGGGAAATTTTTCGCCTTCGAAGACCTCGTCGACAGCCCGCCCGACCAGTGGCTCGCCGATCACGCGCCAAAAGACGCGCGCATCGGCTACGATCCGATGCTGCACACCAGATCGGGCGTCGCCAAACTCGAAGCCGCCGCGAAAAAATCCGGGTTCACCCTTGTCGCGCTCGCATCGAACCCGGTCGACGCTGCGTGGAAAGATCAGCCGGCGCGCCCCTTGTCGCCGGCGCGGCCGCACACGCTCGACCTTGCCGGCAAGTCCTCCGCCGACAAGCGCCAGGAAATCGCCGGCGCGATCGCCAAGGCGGGCGCCGACGCCGCGCTCATCACCGCGCCGCCGTCAATCGCGTGGCTATTTAATATCCGCGGACAGGACGTCTCGCGCACGCCCCTGCCGCTGGCGCGGGCGCTGCAGTGGAAGGACGGACGGGCGACCTTGTTCATCGCCCCGGAGAAAGTCGGCAATGAATTGCCGTCATTCCTTGGCGACGAGGTCGATATTCGCGGCGAGGCCGAGCTTGAGCGCGTTCTTGAAAAGCTCGGCGCGGAGGGAAAATCGATTGCGATCGACCCCGCGCTGGCGCCGGTCAAATACGCGACGCAGCTGCAAAACGCCGGCGCGAAAATCGTTGAGCTGACAGACCCTTGCGCCCTCCCCCGCGCCATGAAAAACGCGACGGAACTGAACGGCACGCGCGCCGCGCATATCCGCGACGGGGCCATGGTCACGCGCTTCCTGCACTGGATTGCGACCAAGGCGCAGGACGGCTCGGTCGATGAAATCACCGCGGCGAAAAAGCTCGAGGAATTTCGCGCCTCGACCGGCGGGCTGCTCGATCTTTCCTTCGACACGATCTCCGGCGCCGGCGCGAACGGCGCGGTCGTTCATTACAAAGTCTCGACCGCGACCTCGCGCAAGCTGTCGCCGGGCGAACTTTTCCTGATCGATTCCGGCGCGCAATATCAAGACGGTACGACCGACATCACCAGGACGGTGCCGATCGGAGCGCCGACCCAGGAAATGCGCGAGCGTTTCACGCTGGTCCTTAAAGGCCATATCGCGCTCGCAACGGCGCGCTTTCCGGCCGGGACGACGGGAACGCAGCTCGATATTCTGGCGCGCAAGGCGATGTGGGATCGCGGGCTCGATTACGATCACGGCACCGGCCACGGCGTCGGGTCGTTTCTCGGCGTTCACGAAGGGCCGCAGCGGATCGCCAAGGCGGCGAGCGCGCAGGCGCTCAAACCCGGCATGATCCTCTCGAATGAGCCCGGTTATTACAAAACCGGCGCCTATGGCATCCGCATCGAGAATTTGATCATCGTCACCGAGCCGCAGGCGATCGAGGGCGGCGAACGGCCGATGATGAGCTTCGAGACGATCACGCTGGCGCCGATCAATCTCGATCTCGTGGCGTCATCGCTGCTGACCGAAAGTGAGCGCCACTGGCTCAACAAATATCACGCGCGGGTGCGCCAGACGCTGACGCCGTTGACGCCGAAAGACGTCGCGGACTGGCTCGTCCATCAAACGCGGTCAATCTGACCTTGATCATCGGGCGCGATTTTTGAATCGCGACCGATGATCAAGCTATTATTTCAGCGCTTCTTTTTGCGCAAAACCGGTTTCCACTTTTTGCGCCCGGCGCGTTAGCGCAAAATGCGCAAAACCGGAATCAGCATTGTGCGCCAGTTTTTTGATTTGTCGCGCGGCTTTGCAAAAAACCAGTTCCCACTTTTTTGCGTCACGCTCTGACGCCGAGCACGCCGCCAAGCGGAAAACCGATCGTCACCGGCGCGAACGGCGCCAACTCCGACGAAAGCTGATCGACGTAACCGGCGCCGAGCCCGCTCGCGGTCATATAGGCGCGCGCATAAGAGGCGGTGAGCAACAATCCCGCCGCGTCGTCCGGCGGCAATGTCACTTCGATCTCGCCGGAATAAGTCTCGAGCCGGGAAAACGCGCCGCAGGCTTTCATCGGCCGCGAATATTCAGCCTTCGCGCCAAGGCGGCGGTCCATGTGGGACGACCACAGCGCCCAATGGCGCCGAAACACCGGTTGGGCGAGGCCGGAAACGAAAAACGGTCCGTACAGGAACGGAAAAAAGACGCCGCCCGGCCGAAGCCATCGCGCGACATTGGCGCAGACGGCGTCCTGATCCATCCAGTGAAACGAGGTGGCGGCGATCACGCCGTCGACCGACCCTTGCGCGAAGTCGGCGTCTTCGGCGGCGCAGTTGATCTGTTCGACCCGGGGATGCGCGGGGGCCGCCGCCAGCATCCGCGCATCGGGCTCAACCGCGACAACGCGATCGAAGC
>MEMM01000129.1:9950-37949 GCA_001767925.1 Alphaproteobacteria bacterium RIFCSPHIGHO2_12_FULL_63_12 | reverse complement strand
CGGATAAGACGGCCGCAACGCCGCATAGCGCGCAGCGACATCGCCAAACCCAAGCGCGGCGTCCTTGCTCATCCGCCTCCCCCGATAAGCGCGCGCCACGCGCTTTCCGTCAGCACGGCGACGCCGAGCGCTTCGGCGCCTTTCAGTTTCGACCCAGCGCCGGGACCGGCGACGAGATAATCGGTCTTCGCCGAAACGGAGCCGGACACTTTCGCGCCGAGCGCCAGCGCCTGCGCCTTCGCCTCGTCGCGAGTCATGGTTTCAAGCGTTCCAGTGAAAACGACGGTCTTGCCGGCGACCGGCGAGGTCGAGGCGGCGGCTTTCATTTCCTGCGGTTCGACTTCATCGAGGAGGCGCACGACCGCGTCTCGATTGTGCGCTTCCTTGAAAAATTCGATGACGCCGCCGGCGACCAGCGCGCCGACGCCTTCGATCGACAGCATGTCGTCATAGGACGCGCCTTCGGCCGCCGCCCCGATCGCCGCGTTCCGGAACGCCTCGAATGTCCCGTAATGGCGTGCGAACAGGCGCGCATTGGTCTCGCCGATATGGCGCATGCCGAGCGCGTTGATGAAACGGTCGAGCGCCGGCGCGCGCCGCGCCTTGATCGCCGAGAAAAGATTGTCGACGGATTTCTGATTGCTCGGCTGTTTTTTGCCGTCCTTCAGCGCCAGCGTCCCGTCGGCTTTCGTCTTGTAGGCGTAAAGATCGATCTTGCCCGCCTTCTGGCGCCGTTCGAGCGTGAAGATATCGGCGGGCTCGAAAACGATTTTCTCCGCAAACATCGCTTCGATCTGTTTATCGCCAAGCCCGTCAATGTCCATGGCGTTGCGCGATACGAAATGGCGCAAACGCTCGACCGCCTGCGCCGGGCAGATCAGCCCGCCGGTGCAGCGGCGCACCGCTTCGCCTTCCTCGCGCACCGCACGACTGCCGCAGACAGGGCAGGTTTCCGGAAATTTGTAAGGCTCAGCCCCGGCCGGGCGCTTATCTATCAAGACTTCGACAATTTGCGGAATGACGTCGCCCGCGCGCTGGATGACGACGGTATCGCCGACGCGGATGTCTTTTCTCTCGATCTCATCTTGATTGTGCAAGGTCGCGTTGGAAACGACAACGCCGCCGACGGTGACGGGCTTCAATCGCGCGACCGGCGTTAGCGCGCCCGTGCGGCCGACCTGAATGTCGATCGCCTCCAGCGTCGTCGTCGCTTTTTCCGCCGGGAACTTATGGGCAATCGCCCAGCGCGGCGAGCGCGACACGAAGCCGAGCCGCTCCTGGTAATCGAGGCGGTCAACCTTGTAGACGACGCCGTCGATATCATAACCGAGCAACGCGCGCTGATCTTCGATCGATTTGTAATGGTCCAGCATCGCCGCGACATTCTCGCAGCGTTTCATCAGCGGGTTCGTCTTGAACCCGAGCGCTTTCAGCCGGGCGACGCTTTGCATCTGCGTGTCGCCGAGCGGCGCCGACAACTCCCCCCACGCATAGGCGAAAAAGCGCAAGGGTCGCGACGCCGTCACCGCGGCGTCGATCTGGCGCAATGATCCCGCTGCGGCGTTGCGCGGATTGGCGAAAGTCTCCTCGCCCGCCCGTTCAAGGCCGGCGTTCAGCGCCGCAAAATCCGCGTGGCTCATGTAAATTTCGCCGCGCGCTTCGAGAACGCCCGTAACGCCGCTGAGCCGTGTCGGAATGTCCGAAACCGTCAGCACGTTCGACGTGACATTCTCGCCGACCGCGCCGTCGCCGCGCGTTGCGGCGACTTTCAATTCGCCGTCGACATAACGAAGGTTCAGCGACAGGCCGTCGATCTTCGGCTCCGCCGTCATCGCCAGCGACGCGTCGTCGCCAAGTTTCAAAAAGCGGCGCACGCGCGCCTCGAATTCGATGACGTCTTCGTCCGCGAACGCATTGTCGAGCGAGAGCATGGAGACGGCGTGCGGGGCTTTGTCGAATTTGGTCGACGGCGCCGCGCCGACGCGCGTCGAGGGGGAATCTTCGCGTTTGAGCTTTGGAAAGTCGCGCTCGATCAGGGCGTTCCGCCGAACCAGCGCGTCATATTCCGCGTCCGGCATCAGCGGCCGGTCCTTGCCGTGATACGCTTCATCGGCGCCGGCGATGGCGCGCGCGAGCCTTTCAAGCTCCGCCGCGGCCTCGTCGGCGGAAAGCTCCTTCACCGGCTTTGATGCAAGGTCGGGTTTCTTCATCGCAATGCGTTTAGCCGAAGTCGAAGCGAGCCGCAAAAAGCCGGCACGGTTTGGGGCGCCGGTTTTTCCTCACGATGACGCTCATCGAAGAATTTCCCGCGCGCCGCGCCAGAGCGCGTCGACGATTTCTCCGGCGGGGCGCGCCGGCGCAAGGCGCGACGCCTGTCCCGCCCAGGCTTGCATTCGCGCGATGTCATTTTCCTCTGTCGCGTGACGGCGCATGGCGGCGGTCAGGCCGCGTTGCACCGGATAGGGCGCGGGCGGCGGCGCGTCCGGCGCAGACGCGGCGCGAACATAGGCGGTCGATAGCGATCGCCCTGACCGCCCGGAAAAGGCGCGCGTCAGCTGCGTGTCTTCGGGTTGCGCCAAAGCCAGCGCGTTCGACCACGCGGGCGAGAGCTTTGCTTCAGGGCTGCGCAGGAATCCGGTGCCGACCATTGCGGCCGAAGCGCCGAGCGTCAGCGCCGCCGCTAGCCCGCGCGCGTCGCTGATGCCGCCCGCCGCGATCACCGGTATCGAGACAGCGTCGACAATCGCTGGCACCAGCGCAAAGAGCCCTGTCGCAGTTCGCTCCGCGGCGTCACGATCGAATGCGCCGCGATGCCCGCCGGCTTCAGCGCCCTGCGCGATGATCGCGTCGGCGCCGGCGGCAGCGGCCAACGCGGCTTCGCCGACATTCGTCGCCGTTGCAAACCATTTGACGCCGGCCGCTTTCATGCGCCGCACATAGTCCGGCGGATAAAGTCCCATGATCGAGGAAATCGCGGTCGGTCGCGCCGCCAGCATCGCGTCAAATTGCGCGGCGAAGTCCGGCGGCGTCGCATCGCCGGCGGTCTCCGGAACTTGCGGTCCCCACTGCGCCAGAAAATCGCGGACGCGCCGCTCGGCTGCGGCGTCGCGCGTCGGCGGCGGATCGGGCGTCCACAGATTAAGCTGCAGCGCCTTACCGCCCGCCGCCCGGAATTCGGCGACCCACGCGGCGATTTCCGGCGGCGGCATCAGCAAAACGCCGCAAGCGCCCATGCCGCCCGCTTTGGCGACGGCGATCGACAACGACGGCGGACAGGCGCCCGCCATCGGCGCCAGAAGAATCGGAACCGACAGGCCAAGCGTTGCGGCGAACGCTTCGCTCCGCTCGCGAGCGTTCGTCATGCCCGCTTCTTCGCTTTCGACTTTCCGGCGGCAGGAGCCCCAAGCAGGCGCCGCGCCGCGCCGCGTGCTTCGTCGGTGACGATCGCGCCCGACAGCATGCGCGCGATCTCCTCGACGCGCTCTTCGGCGTTCAGCACCATGACCCTGGTCGTGGTGTCGGTTTTCGATTGATGCTTTTCGACGCGCCAATGGGTCGAGGCGCGCGCCGCCACTTGCGGCGAGTGGGTGACGACAAGCACTTGCGCATCGAAAGCAAGTCGCGCGAGGCGTTCGCCCACCGCGTCGGCGACGGCGCCGCCGACGCCTGCGTCAACTTCGTCGAAAATGATGACAGTGCGATTTTCCTTCGCCGCCAGCGCCGCTTTCATGGCGAGCACGAAGCGCGACAGCTCGCCGCCAGACGCGATGGTTTTGAGCGGCCCCATCGGCGCGCCGGGATTGGTCGCCACCATGAATTCGACGCCGTCAATGCCGGTCGGGCCGGCCTTTTCTTCGCTTGTCTCGATCGAGGTGGCAAAAACCGCCTTGCCAAGTCGCAACGGCTCCAGCTCGCGCGCCACCGCCGCATCGAGCTTTTTGGCGTTGGCGCGCCGCTTATCCGACAATGCCTTCGCGCCGGAAAAATACTGCGCGCGCGCGGCGGCGGCCTTTTTTTCGAGCGCGCTGAATTCCATGGCGCCCTGATCGAGGAGAGCGAGCGCTGCGGACGCTTTCTCGAAAAATTCGGGAAGCTTGTCCGGCGCGACGCCATGCTTTCGTGACGCCGCGCGAATGGCGAACAGCCGCTCTTCCGCCGCTTCAAGCTCGCGCGGATCGAGGCCGAGTTTTTCGACCGCGTCGTCGACGGCGCTGCGCGCTTCGAGCAATTCGCCAAGCGCGCGGTCGATGCGGTCGATGGCGTCAGAGAGCGGATTGGGATCGCGGTCAAAATGCGCCGAGGCGCGCGTCAGCCGGTGAACGGCGGCGGAGAGCTTCCCTTCAAGACCGTCTTCCGACATCGCCGACGCGGCGGCCGCAAGGTCGTCCGTCACTTTTTGCGCCGCCATCATTTCCGCGCGCCGCGTCGCGAGGCGCGTTTCTTCGTCAGCCTGCGGATCGAGATCCGAAAGCTCCGATACGACATGGCGCAGATAATCCGCCTCGCGCAGCGCCTGTTCGCGCTGACGCCGGCGCTCATCGAGCGCTTCTTGCGTCTCGCGCCAGTCAGTCCATGCGCGATCGACCGCGGCGGCGTCTTTGGAAAGGCCGCCAAATTCGTCGAGAAGCGTTCGATGCGTCGCCGCCGACAGAAAACTGACGCCGTCATGCTGGCCGTGAATTTCAATCAGCAGCTCGCCGATCGCCTTCAACAGAGAGATCGACACGGGCTGATCGTTGATGAAAGCCCGGCTTTTGCCGTCGGCGCCCTGAATCCGGCGCAACAGCACCTGATCGTCATCGGCGGCGACGCCGTTTTCTTCGAGCGCCGCCCATACCGGGTGATTCGCCCCCGGCTCGAACGCGGCGGCGACGACGCCTTTCTCGGCGCCGCGCCGGATCGCGCCGCGTCCGGTGCGCGCGCCGGCGGCGAGGCCGAGCGCTTCCAGCAGGATGGATTTCCCGGCGCCGGTTTCGCCGGTCAGCGCGGTGAGGCCTTCGCCCAGAGGGAGCGACAGCTGATCGATCAGCACGAAGTCCTGAATATGCAGCGCGGTCAGCATGAGGAGCCGCGCTCCAGGGTCAAATCAACGCCGCCCATCCGGCGACTCGATCGGGCTGTTGATCGACTCCTCAAACGGACCATCGGACGGCGGCGCAATCGTCGGCGGGCCGAAATCCTTGAGTTTCTTCTGTTCTTCTTTCTTCTGCTTCTTCTCGGCTTTTTCGAGCTCTTTCGACGACAGCTTGGGCTTCGAGCCTGGCTCCAGCAAATCGTTCCTTCGCATCAGCCTGTAGGCGTCTTCGTACCACACAGATCCCGGATAATTTTCGCCGAGTACGGCCGCCGCCGCGCGCGCTTCTTCAATAACGCCGATCTGCAGATACGCCTCGACCAGTCGGTAGAGCGCTTCCGCGGTGTGACTCGTCGTCTGGTAATTGTCGACGACGGCCTTGAAGCGATTGATCGCCGCGATGTGCTTGCCGTATTTTTCGTAATACCGCCCGATATACATTTCCTTGCCGGCGAGGTGATCGAAGGTGAGGTCGAGTTTCAACCGCGCATCGCGCGCGTATTCCGTCTGCGGAAACCGCTTCACCACATCGCTCAGCGCCTGCACCGCATTGTTGGTGAAATCCTGATCGCGGCCGACATCGCGGACGCGTTCATAAAAACACATCGCCTTCAGATAGTAAGCATAAGGAGCGTCTTTGTTGCCGGGATGCAAGGATATGAACTGGTCGAGCGTCGTGACCGCGTCGTCATAGTCGTTTTGCTGATATTGCGCGAAGGCCTTCATCAAGATCGCGCGCCGGGCCCAGGCGGAATAAGGATGCTGGCGTTCGACTTCGCCGAAAAGTTCGGCCGCGTCGTCATACCGCTTGCGCTCCATCGCCCGCGACGCTTGCTGGTAGAGCACCTCTACCGGCCGCTCGACATAGGCGAACTTCTCTTTTTTCTTGGAGGAGGAGCCGCAAGCTCCAAGCGCGACGGCGGCGCACAGGGTCAGAAGAACAACGCGAAATCGGAACATCATGGTAAAAGGGCGATCCTTGCTTTCGTCGGCCGGAAAACGGCGCTCAACCTAATCGGCGATTGGGCGCGGGGAAAGTGCGTCGCCGCCACCTCTAGCGCGCCGGGCGCAAAAGTGGAAACCGGTTTTGCGCGAAAGGCGCGCCGATCCGGATGTTTTCGCCGCCATGGGGAACTGGCCGGCGGCGTCGGTCGCCTGAGGGGTGAGCGTTTTCGGCCAATCCATTGGAGTCTGCGGCGAATTTCGCCCCGCCTCAAGGATGAGCGAGGACCGGTTTTTCCTCAAGGACGAGCCGGTCAACGGGAGCCGCCGCCGCGGTCAGCCGGCGCAGGAATTCGATATTGAGATCGTGCCCCGGCCTCATCGCCTCGATGCGTCCGATGATCGGCGCCCCGGCGAGGGCGAAATCGCCGACCAAGTCGAGCGCCTTATGGAGAACGAACTCGTCGGGATCGCGTAGCCCGCCCTCGTTCAGGATCCGGCCGCCGTCGACGACGATCGCGTTATCGAGCGACCCGCCGCGACCGAGCCCTGCTTCCCGCATCGCCTCAATATCTGCGAGGCGGCAAAAAGTGCGCGCCCGGACGAGACGCCCAAGCGTTTGCGGCCGGTCGAGATCGAGGGAGACCGATCCGCCGCCGATCGCCGCGTCGGCGAAAGCGATGCTGACATCGAGCAGACGTCCCGCGTCCGGCGTTGCGCGGATGAACCGGTCGCCGTCGCGGACCTCGATCGGCGCGCGAAGTTTCAGCGCCGTGCGCGCCGCCGGCAGGGTCGCTCTCCCGGCCCGATCGATGGCGTCGAGGAACGAACTGGCGCTGCCGTCCATCACCGGAATTTCCGGACCCTCGACTTCAATCGAGAGATTGTCGATCGCCGCTATCGAGATCGCGGCGAGCAGATGTTCGACGGTTCTGACGACGCGCCCGTCCGCGCCGCGAAGGCAAGTGCCAAGGCGCGTCTCGCAAACCGCAGCGACGCGCGCGGCGAACGGCGCGCCTTGCCTCCCGCCATCTTCCCCAATGAGGTGCAATGCGATCCCTGCGTCCGCGCTGGCCGGGCGAAGCGTCACGCGGCACGGGACGCCGGAATGAAGCCCGACGCCCGAGAGCGTGATCGGGGTTTCAAGCGTGGATTGACTGACAACGCGCATGACGAATCCGACGGCGGCAAATCGAGGGCCGACCATGCGTCCGCGGCCGGCGGCGAACAAATAACGCATTGTTGCGCGATATTGCGAGGCGCTGGCGCCCAATGAAAACGCCGCCCTTTCGGGCGGCGTTTCGCAAGTTCGATCGGGTCGAGAGCCTCAGCTCACTTTTTTCTTGCGAAGAAAGGACGGGATTTCGAGTTCACCGTCATCTTCATCGTCAAAGAGATCGCCATGCGACGCCCGCGCCGGGCGCACCGGCTGTTCCTCGACGCGGACCGCCGCCGGCTCTTCGGCCTTCGGCGTCAGGGATTTCAGCAGATCTAGCGCGCCGATCGACGCGCGCTGGATTTCTTCCGCCGCTTCGCGGAAAGGATTTTTCGCGACATGACGCGGCGCTTGCGCGACGGGCTGCGGCGCCGGGATCGGCGCGGCGGCGGGCATTCTCGGCGCGGTCGACGCATCGACCGTTCCCTCCGTCAGCATACGGCGGATGCGCTCATGAACATCGCCCACCGGATTGGTCGCCTGCGCGGCGAGCGGATGCGCGGCGGGACGCGGCGCCGGGGCCGGAGCCGGCGATTGCGAAAGCGTCGGCAGCGCGTGCTGAACGGGCGGCATCGCGACGCGGGCGGCGACAGGCGCCGGCGCCGCTTCAGCGGCCGGCACGGCCTCCGGCGCCTGCGCGGATTCGCGCCAGGGCTTCGATACGGCGACAGTCGTCGCGCGCTGCTGATAACCGTGAACATCGCGCGGCATCGCCTCGATGCCGGTGGCGACGACCGAGACGCGAACGCGGCCTTCGAGTTCCTGATTGAAGGTCGAGCCGACGATGATATTGGCGTCGGGATCAACCTCGGCGCGAATGCGGTTCGCCGCCTCGTCGACTTCAAACAGTTTCATATCCATGGAGCCGGTGATGTTGATGAGCACGCCCTTGGCGCCCTTCATCGAAACTTCATCGAGCAGCGGGTTGGAGATTGCGGCTTCCGCCGCCTCGATCGCCCGCTTGTCGCCCGACGCCTCGCCCGTTCCCATCATCGCCTTGCCCATTTCGCGCATGACGGTGCGGACGTCGTTGAAGTCGAGATTGATGAGGCCGGGCATCACCATCAGATCGGTGATGCCGCGAACGCCTGAATGCAGCACCTGATCGGCGAGCGCGAATGCCTCGGCGAAGGTCGTGCGTTCATTGGCGATCGAGAAAAGATTCTGGTTCGGAATGATCAGCAGCGTGTCGACATGCGCCTGCAGCGCCTCGATCCCGGCGAGCGCGATTTTCATCCGCCGCGCGCCTTCGAAATGGAAGGGCTTGGTGACAACGCCGACGGTGAGGATATCGCGTTCCTTCGCCGCCTTGGCGATCACGGGCGCGGCGCCCGTGCCGGTGCCGCCGCCCATGCCGGCGGTGATGAAGAGCATGTGCGAATTGCCGACTTGCTCAAGGATTTCGTCGAGGGTCTCCTCGGCCGCGGCGCGACCGATTTCCGGCAGCGAGCCGGCGCCGAGCCCTTGCGTCGTGTGGGCGCCGAGCTGGATCCGCCGCGTCGCCTTCGACAGTCCGAGCGCCTGGGCATCGGTGTTGGCGACGACGAAATCGACGCCTTCGAGGCCGCTGTCGACCATGTTATTGACCGCGTTGCCGCCCGCGCCGCCGACGCCGATCACCGAGATACGCGGTTTCAATTCTGTCAGTTCCGGCACGCTGAGATTAAGTGGCATCGAACGGCTCCGCCCCACATGGTTAAGGTGATGTTAAAGAATCCTTCAGAACTCTTACCAAAAGGTTAACGCCGCCTTGCGGAAGCCCGCCCCGATTGGGTCGATAGAGCTCGAAGAACCCCGATTTTTTTCAGACTGTTCGCGCGCGCTGTCACCACAAAATTGGGTCGAGCGCGGATGATTTTTCAAAATTGTCGCGGGTCGAGCCCCGGAACGCGGCGCGGATCGCGCTAGAAATTCGAGCGCAACCAGGCGCCGACATTCCCGAAGACGCCGCCGAGCGCGCGCGCGCCGGGCATGGCGCCGCCGGAAGCGGCGCGCCGTCTCTGCGCGGTTCGACCGGACGGCGCACGTTGGCGCGCCGCCGCCTGAATGACGCCGACCGCGACGGAAAATTGCGGCGCGGTCGCCGTTTCCGGCGCGCCGGCGAGCGGCGCCGGGCGCCCCAACCGCGTTTTGACGCCGATGATGCGCTCGGCCGATTCACGCGCGCCGACGATCAGACTGCCCCCGCCGGTAAGAACCGCTCGCCGGATGGCGCGCCGCGCCGCGCCCGATTGCGGCAACGCCGCCAGCGTCAGCTCCAGAATTTCTTCAAAACGCGGTGCGATCACCATCGCGAGTTCGGCGCGCGAGTGACGGGCAACCTCATTTTCGTCGCCGAGCTGCGGGAAGTCGACCAGGCGGTGTTCATCGCCGGCGCCGGTCAGGACCGACCCATAGAGCGTTTTCAACCGCTCCGTCTTATTGATCGGAGAGCCGAAGATCTGGGCGATATCGCGCGTGATATGATCGCCGCCGACCGCGACGCCGCCGCAGGCGAGCATGGCGCCGCGCTCATAAAGGGCGAAGTCCGTCGATTTCGCGCCGATGTCGATCATGATGACGCCGAGGTCTTTCTCGTCGTCGATCAATACCGAATCAGCGGCGGCGCTGGGGCCCGCGATCAGGCCCTCGACTTCCAGCCCGCAGCGGCCAACCAGCGCCTCGATATTTTCGGCGTAGGAATCGCGAACGCTGAGGCCGAGCATTTCAGCGCCGAGCACCCCGCCGGAAAGACCGATCGGATCGTCCGCCGGCTCGCCATCGACGAGGAACCTGATTTTCGAGGCGTAAAGCGGGGTTGAGCCTTCCGGCGCCGCCGCGGCGGCGCCCCGGGAGAGGCATTCCTCGACATCGTCCTCGGTGACGACGCCGCCTGAAATATCGAGATCGACCGCGATCCGGCGACTGCCGAGCGAGCGGCCGCTGGCGGCGACGTAGACCCGCCGGATGCGCTCGCCCGCCATGCGCTCGGCCGCCTCAACCGCGGCGCGCAAGGAGGCTTCGACATCCGGGCGCTTGTCGCGGCAGACGCCGCCATGCTGTCCGACGCCGATGACGTCGGGTTCGACTTCGCCGTTGAATACAGGGGTCAGCTGCGCGATGACGCAGGCGACCTTCGACCCGCCGATATCGATGGCGGCGACAAGGCCGCGATCCCGCGCCGGTCTTAGTTGTTTCGCCATCGTTCAGTTCCGTCGCATGACACAAACACGGGACGCCGCGGCTCGCGGCGGCGGCATTTCAGACACTACATGCAGTTCGGCGCGTCATTCAATTCGGCGAAGGGGTAGGCTCGTCGCGCTTCTTCACCACCATGCGCTCCGGATCGCGAAGATCGATATATTTGATCGGCTGGTCAAGCGTTTGCTGCGCCGCTTGCAGAAGTTCGAGATCGGAAAGGGCGCTTTCGAAATTTTCTTCCGGCAGACGGATCTCGATGTCGTTGTGCAGGCGCAGATCCCAGCGGCGCTCCCCGACTCTCATCAGCGCGTAAATGCGTTTTTGCAGCTCTTCCTTGCCGGCGAGCGCGGTCAATATGCCGCCGGCCGCTTCCGGCGCCCCGGCGCCGACGATGAGCGGACGGTTGGCGTATTCGCCGGCGTCGACCTCGCGGATGATCGCGCCGGTATTATCGACAAGATAAAGAACGCCCTTCATCTGCCACACCGCCGCCGGTTCGCGCTCGCGCACCGAGATCGAAATCGTGTCAGGCAACAGGCGCGTCACCGCCGCCGACCTGACCCAGCCGAGCTCCTCGATTCGCGCCCGCGCATCATCGAGCGAGAGATGGATGATCGAGGCGCCGAGCACCGGCCCCAGCGCATCGGTGATTTCCCGGTGCGCGGTCTGGTGCGCGCCGCGCAGGGTCACCCGCTTCACTTCAAGCCCGCCGGCGACCGCCGCCGCATTCGCCATGCGATCGGCCGCCCGGCCGACCATCGCGAAATAGCCGCCCGCCCACAACACGATCGCGATCAGTCCGAGGATGACGATCGAGCCGGCGATTCCGGCGACCGTATATTCCTCAAAGATTGTCGTGACGCGGTCGATGACCGACGGCGCCTTCTTGGCGCGGCGCGTTCTTTTCTTCACCGCTGGCATGAAGCGTCCTCGATAATCCACTGGCAAAGCTCAGGAAAAGAAATGCCAAGATGCTGCGCCTGTTCAGGAACAAGCGAGGTGCCGGTCATGCCGGGCTGGGTGTTCACTTCAAGGAAAAACACCTTTTCGCCCGAAAGGGTTTCGTCGTAGCGGAAGTCGGAACGCGAGACGCCCCGGCATCCGAGCGCCTGATGGGCTTTGAGCGCGCGCTCCATGCAAAGCCGCGAGATTGCGTCCGGCACGGCGGCGGGAAGCACGTGCATCGAGCCGCCGGGCGCATATTTCGCCTCGTAATCATAAAAGGCGAGATTGGTGGTGATCTCGGTGACGCAAAGCGCGCGATCGCCCATGACCGCGACGGTCAGCTCGCGCCCGGCGATGAATTTCTCGACGAGTACGTCATCGCCAAGCGCCCATTTATCGCTCGCGAGTTCTGACGGCGGGCGGTTGTCGCCCTTGCGGATGATAAAAACGCCGACCGACGATCCTTGCGAGTTCGGCTTGATGACGTAAGGCGGCTCCATCGCGTGGCCGCCGGCGGCGTCGAAACGCGACATCACCTTGCCCACGGGCGAGGGAACGCCGGCGTCTTCAAGAATGAGTTTCGTCCGTTGCTTATCCATCGCCAGCGACGAGGCGAGGACGCCCGAATGGGTGTAGGGAATTCCCATCACTTCAAGCAGGCCCTGAACGCAGCCGTCTTCTCCCCATTGACCATGCAGCGCGTTGAAGACCGCATCGGGCCGCGCCGCCGTCAACTGGCCGGCAAGGTCGCGCGTCGCGTCGATCTCGACAACATCATAGCCCTTCGCGCGCAGCGCCTTGGCGCAGGCCGCGCCCGAATTCAGCGAAACTTCCCGCTCCGGCGACCAGCCGCCTTTGAGGACTGCGATACGCTGGAAGCGAGGTTGCAGGTTGTAGGTTGCAGGTTGTGAATTGTCGTTCATATCGGCACCGCTAATTTTTGACGCATCGCATTAAGCATCCTGCTGATTTCTTCGGCCTGGCCGACAAGCGGCTTGATCTTGTCTGCGTCGGCCAGGCTGTTTCGTTCCGCAATGAGCAGCAGCGTCTCGACCTCGGCGAGAGACCCGTGCGCGATTCCGACAAAATGAGAATAGTCCTTGCGCGTGCTTCTCCTTTGACCTTCCGCAATGTTCGCCGGCACGGAGACGATGGCGCGCAACAATTGAGAGGTCAGCCGGTATTCCTCGGCCTTCGGAAATCCGGAAGTCAGCGCATAGACGCTGTCGACCAAATCCATTGACCGCTTCCAGACCTGTAAATCCCGATATGACTGAACGTCGCTCACAACCTACAACCTGCAACCTACAACCTCTTTACTGCCCGCCGCCGGCAACCTCGCCGATCCGTCTTATTTCCCAGCGCAACTCAACCCCGGTCTTGTTAAGAACTTCTTTACGAAGCCCTTCGACCAGCGTTTCGATATCGCTTGCCGTCGCCTTGCCGCGATTGATCATGAAATTGCAGTGCTGCTCGGAACATTGGGCGTCGCCGACAATGCGGCCGCGCCCGCCGATGTCGTCGATCAGTTGCCAGGCCTTGCGGCCGCCCGATGTGGCGGGGGCGGGATTGGCGAAGGTCGAGCCGCCGGTCTTTTCGCGGATCGGCTGCGATTTCTCGCGCCGCTCCATGATCGTTTTCATGCGCGCCTCGATCGCGGCGGGGTCGTCGGCGCGCCCCTCGAACGTCGCCCGCGTGAAAATCAGCCCATCGCCCGCGCCGGAGTGGCGATAGGAGAAATTCATGTCGGCGTTATTGAAGATACGACGCGCGCCGGCGCGATCATAGGCGACCGCCTCGACGAGGATGTCTTTCGTCTCCTGCTCATAGGCGCCGGCGTTCATCGCTAGCGCGCCGCCGATCGTCCCCGGCACGCCGCGATAGAATTCAAGACCGGCGACGCCCGCCCGCGCGGCGGTTCGCGCGACCTGCGCATCGAGCGCGGCGGCGCCCGCCGTGACGCGCGTTCCCTCGATTGAAATTTTCGCGAAAGGCGCGCCAAGTCGAATGACGACGCCCCTGACGCCGCCGTCGCGCACGAGAAGATTGGAGCCGACGCCCACCGGATAAACGGGAATTTCTTTCGGCGTCTTCTTCAAAAAGTCCGCGAGATCGTCTTCATCCTCCGGCGCGTACAGAACATCCGCCGGCCCGCCGACGCGAAACCAGGTGATCGCCGACATGTCCGCATGCTCGACATAGCGGCCGCGCACTGGGGGAAGATCGGGGATGGTGATTTTTTCTGTCACGGGCAGCCCCGCTCCCGCTCATCCCGACGAAAGCCGGGACCCAGATCAGCCTTCGCCTGGGTCCCGGCTTTCGCCGGGATGAGCGGATTGAGACGGGCGAAAGAGTTCTGGGCCGAAGTCACGGCTGCTCCTTCGCCAACGCATCCGCCATGCCTGCCGCTCGCCTGTAATCTTCCCAAGGCGCATTGTCTGGATCGGCCGCATTAGTTGAAAAACTGCACAGGCTGGTATAAATTTTATCTTTGTACAGATTAGCGAAGATCCGATACTCGACGCCATTGTCAAAGCTGACGCCGCAGGCCGCAGGATCCCCTCCCGGATGCCGGACGTAGACATATTGCGGTGCGTCGGTCGCCGCATCGCTGTCGATGCCTTTCAGCGCTTCGCGGATGAGAAATCTCGTCGAGTGATAGGTTTCGAATCCTTCGCTCCAAATTACGACTCGATGAACTCCCACCGCACGCCCAAGAAAAATGACATCGCTTTGATCAACGTGTTGCTCAATTGTCCGAGGAACATCTCGACATGAACAGGCGTACGCGCTTGTGGAAGCAAACACCGCCTGCGTCACAGCGAGACACGGCAGAATCTTCATCGGGTTGCTCCGACCTTCCCCAGCGCATCCGCCAGCCCCGCCGCATATTTCGTAATATCTCCGGCGCCGAGCATGACGACATAGTCGCCCTTCTCGGCGATTGCGGCGATCTGTTTGGGCAAATCGTCGAAGGATTTGAGCGCCCTGACGTCGCGGTGGCCTTGCGCCGCCGCGCCTGAAACGAAAGCGTCGCGGGAGACGCCCTCGATCGGCGCCTCGCCCGCCGCGTAGACGTCGGTGACGAAGGCGACGTCTGCTTCATTGAGACACGAACAGAACTGATCCATGAGATCGCGCAGACGCGTGTAGCGGTGCGGCTGCACGACGGCGATGATCTTTCCGCGCGTCACATTGCGCGCGGCGCGCAAGACAGCCGCGATCTCGACCGGGTGATGGCCGTAATCGTCGATGATGGCGACGCCGTTCCACTCGCCGACTTTGGTGAAGCGCCGCTTGACGCCGGCGAACTTGCCAAGACCCTTTCGTATGGCGTCGTCCGAGGCGCCGACTTTCCTGGCGACAATCGCCGCCGCCGTTGCGTTCAGGACATTGTGCAGCCCCGGCATCGGCAGCCGCGCGCCGTCGATGCGCGTGTCCGGCTTGCCCCGGCTCCGGAAGACGATGTCGAATTTCGAGCCGCCGCCTTCGAATGAAATGTTTTCGGCGCGCACATCCGCCTGCGGATTGGTCCCGTAGGTGATGAGCCGGCGGTCGGTGACGCGCCCGACCAGCGCTTGCACTTCCGGATGATCGAGACAGACGACGCCATATCCGTAAAACGGCGTCGCTTCGATGAACTGGTCGAAACCGGCTTTCAGCGCATCGAATCCGCCCCAATGCTCCAGATGCTCCGGGTCGATATTGGTGACGACGGCGACTGTCGTCGGCAAGCGCAGGAACGAGCCGTCGGATTCATCCGCCTCGACAACCATCCAGTCGCCCTCGCCGATGCGCGCATTGGTGCCATAGGCGTTGATGACGCCGCCATTGATGACGGTAGGGTCGAGCCCCGCTTCGTCGAGGAGCGCGGCGACCATCGTTGTCGTCGTGGTCTTGCCATGGGTGCCGGCGATTGAAATCGTCCATTTAAGGCGCATCAGCTCGGCGAGCATGTCGGCGCGGCGTACGACCGGAATATGCCGCGCGCGCGCGGCGAGAATTTCCGGGTTGCCCTTGCCGATCGCGGTTGAGACGACGACCGCGCCGGCGCCTTCGACATTCTTCGCCGCGTGGCCGATGACGATCGCAATGCCCTTCTCGCGCAGGCGCTGCACATTGGCGCTGTCGGCGACGTCGGAGCCGCGCACCTCATAGCCGAGATTTTTCATCACCTCGGCGATTCCCGACATGCCGATGCCGCCGATACCGACGAAATGCACGACGCCGACCCCGAAAGGCAGGCGGACCTTGATGTTTTTCGACTCACTCATGCGGCGGCTCTTTTTCGCGTTTACGGGATTTGCCGGCGGCGATTTTTTCAACAAGGTCGGCGAGTGTGGAGGACGCATTCGCCTTGACCCGCCCTTTCGCGGCGGCGGCCATGTGATGGAGCAGCGCGGGGTCGGTCAACAAATCGTGGAGCCGCGCGCTGACTGCTTCCGCCGTGAAGTCAGACTCGCCGATGCGGATGGCGGCCCCGGCGTCCGACAACGCGCGCGCATTCCCAGTCTGGTGATCGTCCATCGCAATCGCCAGCGGCGCCAGCACCGACGGCCGACCGATGGTCGAGAGCTCGGTCACCGTCGACGCGCCGGCCCGCGCGACGACCAGATGCGCGTGGGCGATGCGCGCGGGCAAATCAGTGAAAAACGGCGCAAGCTCCGCCGCAACGCCGGCGGCGTCATAGATCTTGCGCACATCCGTGATCTCCGCCTCACGCACCTGCTGCGTGACGCTGAGACGCGCGCGCAGCGGTGCTGGCAGTCCCGCGATCGCCGCCGGGACGACGCGCGAAAACAGCGACGCGCCCTGGCTGCCGCCGAAGACGAGGACGAAAATCTTCGACGAGTCGTCGAGCGCCGGATAGCGTTCGTCCGCCACCGCCCGCACCGCATCGCGCACCGGATTTCCGACTTCGATGAGTTTGTCGCGCAGTTTTGCAGGCGCCTTGTCGAGCACGGTAAATCCATGCGCGATGAACTCGGCGCCGCCGACCACCATGCGATTGGCGCGGCCGAGGACGCCGTTCTGCTCATGAACGCCGAAGGGAATGCCGAGAAGCTGCGCCGCCTTCATCGCTGGAAAAGACGGATAGCCGCCGAAGCCGACGGCCGCCGCGACGCGCCGCTTGCGAAACTCGCGCAAGCCCGTCATCAGCCCGCCGGCGAGCGCCACGGCGGCGGCGGCTTTCGCCACCGGACCGCCGATTGAAGGGCTCGCGGCGGAAATCATGAACCGTTCGTCGGCGGGAAATGCGCTCGCATAGCGCGCGCCGCGCGCATCGGTCGCCAGCAGAATCCGCCAGCCGCGCCGTTTCAATTCCTGCGCCAGCGCCTCGGCGGGGAAGAGATGCCCGCCGGTCCCGCCGGCGGCGAGCGCGATCAGGCCGCCCGCGCCGCTCATGGCATGATTTCCTTGCGCCGCGCCGCCCGGTCCGGCCGCCGCGTCAGCGCCAGAATGAGGCCGACGGTCAGCGCCGCCGCCACCAGCGACGATCCGCCATAGGAAATAAACGGCAGCGTCATGCCTTTCGCCGGCAAGGCGCGAAGATTGACGCCGATATTGATGAAGCTTTGAAGCCCGATCAGCGCCGCCAGGCCGCAGATCGCGCATTGCGCAAATACGCTTTTCATCGCGCTCGCTTTCGCATAGCTGCGGAAAACGAAGGCGGCGAACAGCCCGAGAATGATCAGGCAGACGATGACGCCGAATTCTTCGGCCGCGACCGCGAAGATGAAGTCGGTCTGGGCGTCCGGCAGCGAGAATTTCACCGCCGCCGCATCGGCCGCGCGCGGGCCAAGGCCGCCATTGGCGATCGCTTCCAGCGCTTTATCGATCTGATAATTGTCGCCCGCTTCGGGGTTGAGGAAGCCATCGATCCGTCGCGCAAGGTGCGGCGAGAAAAAGTAACCGCTGACAAACCCGGCGACGGCGATGCCCGCCGCGATGAGAAGCCAGAAAATTGCCCCACCGGAAATGAAGAACATGATGATCCACACGGCGGTCAATAGCGCCGATTGTCCGTAATCGGGCTGCATCATCAATAGCGACACGCAAATCGCGTAGAACCCCGTCGCGATCGCCGCGCCCGGAAATCGCGGATTGCGCACGCCTTCCGCCAGCATCCAGGCGGCGGCGACGACAAATCCGGGCTTTAACAGCTCCGACGGCTGGAAACCGAACGCCCCGAGCGGCAGCCAGCGCTTCGCGCCCTTGATCTCCGGCGCGAAGAGCAGAGTCGCAATGAGCAACGCCACAGACACGGCGAACAATACGGCGCCGAGCCGGCGCGCCTGCAGCGGCGTCAGACTCGAAATGCCGAGCATGACCGCGATCGCCAGCGGGACGAACATTAATTGGCGCATCGGAAAATGGAACGCATCCTCGATGCCGAGCCGCTCGGCGGCGCCCTGCCCCGCGGCGAATACGAGGATGACTCCGATCGTCAGCAAAGCGGAGAGAATGATCAGCGACACATGATCGACCGACCACCACCAGCGCGCCGCGGGAGAATCGTCTGACCGGCTGATCGCTTTCACGCCGCTTCCCCATCAATCGTTTCTGTCTGATTGGCGAGTTTGCGAAAGACCTCGCCGCGCTCTTCGAAATTGCGGAACTGGTCATAGGACGCGCAAGCCGGCGACAGAAGGACGACCGGAGCCTCAAGGCCGCTTAGCGCCGCGTCGCGGGCCGCGCGCGCCACCGCAGTGGGCAGATCGCCGCACTGGAAGCACGGCGCCGCGCCCGCGAGCTGTCCTTCGAAATCGCGCGCCGCCTCGCCGATGAGGTAAACGCCGCGCACCTTGTCCATCAGCGGGCGCAAGGAAACAACGCCGCCTTCTTTCGCCTTGCCGCCGGCGATCCAGAAAATATCGGCGTAGGATTTGAGCGCGCGGCTGGCGGCGTCCGCATTGGTCGCTTTTGAATCATTGACGAATGTCACCGCGTCTTTTTTGGCGACGATTTCCATCCGGTGCGGCAGGCCCGGATAACGGTCCATCGCCTTGGCCGCGATATTCGGGGCGACGCCTTCGGCGATTGCGGCGGCGAGCGCAGCCGACGCGTTCTGCCAGTTGTGCTGTCCGCGCAATGAAGGGACGCCGGAGATATCGCCCGCTTCGCCCGTACGCTCGCCGAGACTGTAATAGAGCCGCGCGTTGAGCGCGAATACGCCTGAGCCGAGCGCGCCTTCCGCTGAAATCGGCGTCACCCGTTGCGCGGCGGCGGACATCAGTTTGGCGCAAATTCCCTGCGACCAGGGATCGTCGACGCCGATGATCGCCGTGTCATCCGCCGTCTGGTTGAGGAAGATGCGGCGCTTGGCGGCGGCGTATCCCTCCATGTCGCCATGACGGTCGATATGATCGGGCGAGAGGTTCAGCAAGATCGCCGTGTTCGCGCGCAAGGTTTTGGCGAGATCGAGCTGGAACGAAGAGAGTTCGAGAACATAGGTCCGGAACGCTTCCAGCGGGGGCAACAACAAGACCGGCTTGCCGATATTGCCGCCGATGATCGACTCGCGGCCGCATTCCTTCAGCAGATGGCCGATCAGCGCCGTCGTCGTCGATTTGCCGTTGGAGCCGGTGACGGCGATGATGCGCGGACGCTCGCGCGGCGGCAGGGCGTTCACGGCGCGCGCGAAGAATTCAATGTCGCCGATAACCTCGACGCCCGCCTGATGCGCTTTTTTTACAACTGGGTGCGGCGTCGGATGCGTCAACGGCACGCCGGGGCTCAAGGCGAGCGATCGCATGTCCTCCCACGGCCAGGCTTTGGGATGCTCAGCCGCGTAGCGCGTGTTGACGGTTTTCGCGCGCGCTTCTTCCTTGTCGTCCCAGGCGTAGACCTCAGCGCCCGACGCCGAAAGCGCCTCGCAGGTCGCAAGGCCGGTCGCGCCGAGGCCGTAGACGCCGATCTTTTTTTTCGCGATGCCCGGAATGAGAATCATGGAGACGCGAGCCGCCTAACGCAGTTTGAGAGTTGAAAGTCCGATCAGGGCTAGGATCACCGCGATGATCCAGAAGCGGATGACGATCGTCGATTCCTTCCACCCCAACTGTTCGAAATGATGGTGGATCGGCGCCATTTTGAAGACGCGCTTGCCGGTCAGCTTGAACGAGGCGATCTGGATCATCACCGAAAGCCCTTCCAGCACGAAGAGCCCGCCGACGATGGCGAGCACGATTTCATGCTTGGCCGCGACCGCGATCGAACCGATGGCGCCGCCGAGCGCCAGCGAGCCCGTGTCGCCCATGAAGATCGCCGCCGGCGGCGCGTTGAACCACAAGAACCCGAGCCCGGCGCCGATGATCGCGCCGCAAATGATCGAAAGTTCGCCGACGCCCGGCACATAAGGAAGGCCGAGATAGGTCGCGTAGTCGATGCGCCCGACGAGATAGACGATGACGCCATAGGTCCCGGCGGCGATCATCACCGGCACGGTCGCAAGGCCGTCAAGGCCGTCGGTCAGATTGACGGTGTTGGAGGCGCCGACAATGACAATTGCCGCGAAGGGAACCATCAGGAGGCCGATCGGCACGCCGATGGCGCCGGCGCCGAACCAGCTTTGAAAAAACTGCAAGGGAACGAACGGAACGGCGACCGAGGTTTCAATGCCGGGAGGCGCTTCCGGCGCCGCGCCGAGCGTCATCACGCAAAGCGCGCCGGCGAGAATTGCAACGCCGAACTGAATGATGAGCTTCATTGAGCCGACAACGCCGGACGCCGTCTGCTTGGTGACTTTAAGATAGTCATCCCAGAAACCGAGCGCGCCATAGGTCAGCGTCACGCCCATCACGATCCAGACGTAAGGGTTGTCGAGACGCGCCCAGAGCAGGGTTGCGATCGTCAGCGACATCAATATCAACACGCCGCCCATGGTCGGCGTGCCCGCCTTGGAAATGATGTGGCTTTGCGGCCCGTCCTGACGGATGGGCTGGCCCTTTCCCTGTTTGCGGCGCATCCAGCGGATCAGGCCCGGTCCGACGATAAAGGCGATCAGCAGCGCCGTCATGATCGCGCCGCCCGCCCGGAACGACAAATACCGGAACACATTGAAAAGGGCGAACTGCTCGGAGAAATTCGTCAAATAATAAAACATGGCGTTATTTTCTTTTTGCCTTCAATTGGCCCCGGCCGCTTTGATCGCGGCGACAATTTCGCTCACCTTAGAGCCGTTCGATCCTTTGACCATGACTATGTCGCCGTCTTTCAGCGCCTGAAGTATGGTCGGCGCCAGCGCGCGAGCGTCGGCGGCCTTGCCGGCCCGGAGCGCCGGCGGCGTCTTCTCCCATAAATGATCCATGAGCGCGCCGGCGACATAGAGGGCGTCGATACCGGCGGCAAGTAGCGGTTGGGCAAGACCCGCGTGGAGGGCCGGCCCCTGCGGCCCGAGCTCCAGCATTTGGCCAAGGACCGCGATCCGGCGGCCTCCCTGCTTGGGCTTTGTCTGCGCGAGGACCGCGAACGCCGCCGCCATCGAGGTCGGATTGGCGTTGTAGCTCTCGTCGATGAGGATGATTTCCGCCCCGGACGCGAGCCGCACCGTCGATTGGGCGCCGCGGCCGACAGCCGCGCCAAGGCCCGCAAGACCGGCGCCGGCGCGCGCCGCCGAGACGCCAAGCGCGCGCGCGGCCGCGATAACGGCGAGCGCGTTCATCGCCTGGTGCCTGCCCGGCGCATCGAGCGCGAATTCCAGCGTCTCGCCGAAGACGCTCGCGGCGATTTCCGCCCGCGCGCCGTCGCCGCGATAGGAAAGGAGCCGGACATCCGCGCGAGCGTCTTCGCCGAAGGTGAGGATGCGCGCAACGCCCGCTTCGGCGGCGCGGCGGCGCAACAGTGAAAAATGGTCATTGTCGATCGGCAGGACAGCAGCGCCGCCCTTGACGACGCCGAGAAAAATTTCGGCCTTCGCCTCGGCGATTTTTTCAACTGTCCCGAAAAACTCAAGATGCGCCGGCGCGACAGTCGTGACGATCGCGACATGCGGCGCGACCAAGCGCGTCAGCGGCGTGATCTCGCCGGCATGATTCATGCCGATTTCAAAGATCCCGAAATCCGAGTCGATCGGCATTCTCGCGAGGGTGAGCGGAACGCCCCAGTGATTGTTGAAACTCTTGTCGGAGGCGTGAACCCGGCCAAAAGCGGAAAACGCCGCCCGCAGCATTTCCTTCGTCGAGGTTTTGCCGACGCTTCCCGTCACCGCGATACGCTTGCCGAAATTTCTCAGCCGCGCCGCGCGCGCCAGATCGCGCAGGCCCTCCAGCGTATCGCTCACGATCAGCAGCGGCGCGCCGTCCGGCGCATTTTCCGGCGCGCGTGCGACGAGCGCTGCGGACGCGCCGCGCTCGAACGCGCTGTTGACATAGTCATGGCCGTCGCGGGCGTCGATCAGCGCGACGAACATCTCGCCGGGCTCCAGCGTCCGCGTGTCGATCGACAGGCCGCTCGCCGCCCATTCCTCGGCGATCCAGCGCTCCGGATCGCCGCCGCGCGCGCACAAGGCGCCGCCGGTCGCGGCCGCCGTCTCGAACGCCGTCCATAATCCTGCGCTCATCTCCCGACCTCCCTCGCCGCCCGCCGCGCGACGTCCGCATCGTCGAACGGCAGCGTTTCACCACCCACGATCTGTCCTGTCTCATGGCCTTTGCCGGCGATAAGAAGGACATCGCCTTCGCGAAGCATCGCGACCCCTTTCGCGATCGCCTCGGCGCGATCCCCGATTTCCTCCGCCCCGCCGCATCCCGCGAGCACTTCGCGGCGGATCGACGCCGGATCTTCCGTGCGCGGATTGTCGTCGGTGACGATGACGTGATCCGCGCCGCGCGCCGCCGCCGCACCCATCAGCGGACGCTTTTTGCGGTCGCGGTCGCCGCCGGCGCCGATGATCGCGATGATGCGCCCGGCGGCGTGCGGGCGGATGGCGGCGAGCGCCGTTTCCACCGCATCGGGCGTGTGCGCATAATCGATATAGACGCCGGCGCCGTTGACATCCGCCGCGTGCTGCATTCGTCCCGGCACGCCGGGCAGCCGCGCGAGCAGCGGCAGCACGTCCTGCGCCGCCGCGCCCGACGAGATGACAATCCCGGCCGCGAGCAGCGCGTTTTCCGCCTGAAAGGCGCCGATCAGCGGCAGCGTCAGATCGTATCGGCGGCGCTCCGCTTCAACAGAAATATCAAGACCGCCCGCCTGCGGTTTCAGCGCGGCGAGGCGCAATGTCTCGCCGCGGGCGCCAGTGGTGATCGTCCTGACCCCGCGCGCCCTGGCGATTTTCGCGATCTCATCGCTCCCCTCGCCGTCCATATTGACGACCGCTGCGCCGGCGTCCGGCAGGAGGTCAAGGAAGAGGCGTTGCTTTGTGCGAAAATAATCCGCGAAATCGGCGTGATAATCGAGATGATCCTGCGTGATGTTGGTGAAGGCTGCGGCCGAGAACCTGACGCCGTCGGCGCGATATTGCGCGAGCGCATGGCTCGACGCCTCCATCGCAAGATGGGTGACGCCGGCGTCGGCCATCTGTTCGAGCGTCTCATGCAAGGTCACGGGTTCGGGCGTCGTGTGGTGGAGCTTGCGCTCAAACGTCGCCGCGCGCGCGCCGAGCGTGCCGAGGCTGCCAGCGTTGAAGCCGAGCCTTTGCCACAACGCGGCGGAAAAGATCGCCGTCGACGTCTTGCCGTTGGTGCCGGTGACCCCGGCGATGACGCGCGGCTGACGCGGATAAAAGCGCGCCGCCATCTGGGCGAGACGCCGGCGCGGCTCCTCGTCGACGATCAGCGGCAATTCAGTCTTGACGCGGCGCCCGGCGAGCACGGCGGCGGCGCCTTTAGCTTCCGCCTGCGCGATGAACGCGGCGCCGTCGGCCGCAACGCCCGGCAAGGCGGCGAAGAGAAAGCCGGGGCTCACCGCGCGGCTGTCAGGGGTCAGTCCGGTGATCTCTGGATCTGGGTTCATGGGCGCCGCCGCGAGCGCCGAAAGTTTCACCGCGCGCCCCTGGCGGCGCCGGTTTCAAGCGACGCCCGGCGCTGCACGGGCTTGGCGCCGTTTTCAAAAGCGGCGACGGCGACATTTTCATCAACCGGCATGACGCCGAGAATCGGCGCAAGACGTTTTGTGATCGCGGCGAAAGTCGGCGCGGCGTTCCATCCGGCGGTCGCGTACCCCCATGTGCCCTCGACCGCTTGCGGCTCGTCGAAGGTGACGATGATGGCGTATTGCGGATCGTAGCCGGGAAACGCGCCGACAAATGTCGACATGCGCGCATTCCGGTCATAGCCGCCATGCGAGGGTTTTTCCGCCGTCGCCGTCTTGCCGATGACGAAATAACCAGGCGCTTCGGCGAGGCTCGCCGTGCCCTCCGCAATGACCCGGCGCATTACGCGGCGCATGATAAGGCTGGTGTCTTCGCTCAGCACGCGCTTTGCTTCTTGCGCCTCATCGGCTTTGAGAAAGGTCGGCGCGCGATATATCCCGCCGTTGACGATGCTGGCGACGCCCGAGAGCAGATGCAACGGCGTCACCGAAATTCCATGACCATAGGATATCGTCGCGGCCTCGACCGGGCCCCATTGCCGCGGAAGCTCCGGCGCGCGCCGTTCAGCAAGCTGGATCGGCAGCGCATCGAGCATTCCGAAATCCTTCAGCGCCGCCTTCTGGCGATCGGGACCGAGATCGGCCGCGATCCGCGCCGCGCCGATATTGGAGGAATATTGAACGACCTCCGACAGCGTCAGCATCCGGTTCTCGCCGTGGAAATCCCGGATGATCTTGTCGGCGACTTTGTAGGAACCGCGCGCGTCATAGACCGAATTCTCTTTGGCGACGCCGGATTCCAGCGCCGCGGCCGCCGTGAAAAGCTTGAATGCGGAACCGAGCTCATAGCGATCGTACACGGCGCGATTGCGGCGAAAATCGGCCGGCGCGGCGCCGGGATCATTGGGATCGAAATCGGGGAGGCTCGCCAGCGCAATGATTTCGCCGGTCGCGACATCCATCACCGCGCCTATCGCGGCTTTCGCGTGAAACTTTACGAGCGACGCCGACAGTTCCTGCTCCAGGATCTGCTGCGCGCGAATGTCGATCGAGGACGCGAGAGGACCGCGATGGCGCCAATCGTTGAGGACGTATTCAAGTCCCATCACGCCGCCCTTGCCGGACTCGGTATGCCCGATCACATGCGCCGCCGATTTACCCTGCGGATAAAACCGGCGCGTGCGCGGCGCAAATCGAACCCCCGGCAGGCCGAGCGCGAACACCGCTTCTTCCTGTCCGGGCGTCAGCTTTTCGCGAATTTCGACATACCGTCCCGCCGCGAGTTTTTCTTCAAGCGCCGCCGCGTCGACCGTCGGGAAAACGCTGGCGATGGCGACCGCCGTTTCATGCGCGTCCCAGACCTCGCGTCCGGCGATCTCAAGCGACCGCATGGGAAGATTGACCGCGAGCAGAACGCCGTTGCGATCGACGATTTCGCGCCGGTCTGGATCGCCGCCATCCGCGGCGGCCGCGCGCAGGGCGTGATCCGTCGGTCCGAGCGAGACGACGCCGAGCCGCACGCCGAGAAATGCGAACGCAAGAGAAAATGCGACCGCGCACATGCCGATGCGGCGGCGGGCGACATCGACCGTCCGCGACCTTCGGCTTTGCGCGGCGATCCTTGCGGTCGAGCCCGCCCCGCGATGATCGCTTTCCTCGATCACCGTGCATCGCGCCTTGTTTTTCTTTCCTGCCTTTTGCATCGGGTTGTTAATTGACGGCCAGCGGTTCGATTTGCGCGACTTCAACTTTGCGATCCATCGCGGCGACGTTTCGAAGCGGCGACGGCTCGCCCGCGCCGAACGCGAGCTCGAAATCTTCCGCGGTCAGCAACTGCGCCCCGGTCAGCGGCTCAAGATCGGTCATCGTCGTCGCGATCGCCGCCAGATTCTCCGGGCTCTCAAGATATGCGACTTCAGCACGGAGCACCTGGATTTTCGACAACTCCTCCGCCTTGGCGTTGTCGAGCTTGTGAAGCTCGCCGCGCATCTCGCGAACGGCGGCGTCGGCCTTATAGCGACCGGCGGCGGCGGCCGCGACAATCAGGCACAAGAGCAGCATCGACAATTTAAGCATTGGATCAACTCCCAGTTAAAAGAGGATACGAGAGCGTCAGGCCCGGAATGAAGTCGCGGAAATCGCCGCCGAGCGGCGGCGTCGCCGTTCTTATCGCAGCGCGCATCTTCGCCGATCGCGCGCGCGGATTTTCAAGCGCCTCGCCGGCCGACGGGGCGACCGGTTTGTCGTTGACCAGCCTGAACGTCGCGGCGGGTCTTTCCGTCGCCGGCGCGTGGCGCGACGGGTTGGCGGCGGCGCCGCTCCGCTCGACCAGGAAGCGCTTGACGATGCGGTCCTCCAGCGAATGAAAAGTGACGACCACCAGTCTTCCCGCCGGGCGCAGCAATTTCTCGGCGGCGACCAGCGCCTTCGCGAGTTGCGCCAGTTCGTCGTTCACAAAGATTCTGAGCGCTTGAAAGACGCGCGTCGCGGGATGGATCTTGTCCTCGCGGTGCGGCGGCGAGGCGCGCTTCACGATCTCCGCCAGCCGCGCCGTCGTCATGATCGGCTCATTGACGCGCTCTTGCGCGATCGCGCGGGCGATGCGCCCGGCGCGCTTTTCCTCGCCATATACTTTGAAAATCGCCGCGAGGTCCCTCGCCTCCGCGTTGTTGACGACATCGGCCGCGTCGGGTTTGCCGCCATCCATGCGCATCGACAAGGGGCCATCGCGCATGAACGAAAAGCCGCGCTCGGCCTCATCAAGTTGCATCGAGGAGACGCCAAGATCGAAGACGACGCCGTCAATCGCGTTGACCTTCAAATCGGCAAGGCCCTGTTCGATCTCGGCGAACGGGCGATTGACGAGCGCGAGGCGACCGCCATAGGCGCGCGTCCACTCGCGCGCGCGATCGATCGCGGTCGGATCGCGATCAAATCCGTAGACGGTGCAATCGGCGCGGGCGAGAATGGCGCGCGCATATCCGCCGCCGCCGAATGTCGCATCGACGTAAACGCCATGATTGATCGGCGCCAGCGCGTCGACCGCCTCGTTCAGCATGACCGGCGTGTGCGCGGCGAAACTCATGCGGCGCCCCCGGAATTGGGATTGCGCAGCCTTTGCAGCGCGGCTTTCGCGCGCTCACGGCCCGAGGCGAGCCTTTCCGCCGCGCCTTCCGCGTTGAGGATCCAGAATGTTTCGCCGCGCCCTTGAAAGAGCGCGCGCTCGGAAAGATTGGCGTGGACGCGCAAGGATTCCGGAATGACGACACGTCCTTCCGTATCGAAAGCGAGCGAGCGCACCTCGCCGAGGAGATGAGCTTCAAGGACTTCGCGATCTTCATCGAATGGCGGAAGCTCGCTGATCATCTCCTTGAAAAAAGAAATGAGATCGCCGCCGCCGCATTCGAGAAACGGACCCCGCAGCGACGGCAGGCAATAAAATCCGCGAATGGGGTCGCCTTCGAGCGCGCGGCGAAAGTCGGCGGGCGCCGCCACGCGTCCTTTCAGGTCAATCTTGTTGATGTGAGACCCCAGAAAAGAGGTCTCCGGCGACCGCAATTTCACGCCCGTACTCCGCCCTCGCCTCCGGACCTGCCGCCAGGCAAACCCGAAAGCTGGCGCCATTTGGCGCCATTCTCCGACATTTAATGGGATAACACGGAAAATTTGACGGCGTCAAACACCAAATGACTCGAGCCGCCGAATTTCTGCGGATGATTCCGGCGGCGAAACGGCGGGCGGGCGGGCCGATTTAATCTTTTGAAAAGAAAGATTGTTTTCGGGTTAACGCTCGTTCTTGCGCACGAAGCGCGCGATCGCGGCGTCGCTCATCGACGCGGCTTCCACCCGACGGTCGCGGCGTTGCGCGGCAAGACGGGCGCGATCCACCAGATGTTCGAGCTTTTTGGTCTCGATGAACAAATCCTCGAGGTCGCCGCGCGCGGATTCAATCTCGGCGGCGATCTGGGTTTTCGTCGCTTCGAGCGTCGCCTTCTTGCGGGCGGCGCCGGTCAAAAACCCGGCGAGCTGCGCGAAGCCGACGACTTCGGCGGCCCTCGCGGCGGCTTCCTCATTCGAGACCGCGTCGGCGAGCAGCTTCAGCGAGGCGTCGGTTTTCACCCAGGCCGCCTCAAGGTTGGCGATCCGGCGGCCGGTTTCGTCGGCCTTCAGGCGCGAAATTTTCAGGAGTTTAAGCAGCGCCGCCCCCTCGCGTTCATTGATGGTCATCGGCCGGCCGTCCCGGCGTCCGCGCCCTCGGCCTCTTCAAGTATCTCGATCAGAAAGTCGCCCGACTGAGCGGCGCCGACGCAGGCGCCCCGGTCCTGGGCCAGAAACTCTTCAAGTCGGCTGTTGAAGGCGATAGCTGCATCAACCTCTTCATTGGCGCCGGGGCGATAGGCGCCGATCCGGATCATCTCGCGCATGTCCTCGAAAACGGAGGCGAGCGCGCGCGCCTTTCGGGCCGCGACCTGCACGGGGCCTGGCGCCGCCGTATTCATCGAGCGGGAGACGCTTTTCAGAATATCGACCGCCGGAAACCGGCCACGCTCGGCGATCCGCCGGTCAAGAACGATGTGCCCGTCAAGGATCGCCCGCGCCGCATCCGCGATCG
>MEMM01000129.1:2427-9892 GCA_001767925.1 Alphaproteobacteria bacterium RIFCSPHIGHO2_12_FULL_63_12 | reverse complement strand
CGCGTCAGCGAATCCATCAGGCACAGGACATGCGCGCCGCGATCGCGGAAATATTCGCCGACGGTCAAGGCGAGATAGGCCGCTTCCCGCCGCATCATCGCCGGCTCGTCGGAGGTCGCTACAATAACGACCGTACGCGCGAGGCCCTCGGGCCCCAGATAGTCTTCAATGAATTCACGAACCTCGCGGCCGCGTTCGCCGATCAGCGCAATCACCGCGACGTCGCAAGATGTGTTGCGCGCGATCATCGCCAACAGCGCCGACTTGCCGACGCCGGAGCCGGAAAAAATGCCGAGCCGTTGCCCGACCCGCGCCGGACAGAACGCATCGAGCGCCTTCACCCCGAAATCGACCGGCGCCCCGAGCCGTTCACGCAGGGCCGCCGGCGGCGGCGAGGCGCGCAGCTCCCTCGGGGTCGAGCCGGACGCGATCGGCCCCTTGCCGTCGACCGGCCGGCCAAAGCCGTCGACCACGCGGCCGAGCCAGGCGTTGGACGGACTGATCGCCGCGGACGCCTGGTTGAAGGCGACGCGGGCGCCGCGCCGGACGCCGCTCACCGGTCCGAAAGGAAGGCAGAGCGCCGCGCCGCGGCTGACGCCGACGACTTCGGCCGCAAGTCCGCCGCCGACAGTTTCGATTTCGACACGAGCACCGACTTCCAAAGCGCCGATCCGGTCTTCGACGCGAATGGCGAGGTCGGTCACGCTATCGACCGCCCCCGCGGTCGAAACCGACGGAAACCGCCGCAAGATCGCGGCCGCATCTTCGATAGTGGGCGCCAGCGCCGGGGCCATCAATCGCACTTATCCCATAGGCCGGGCGATCAAATCCTCGCCGGCGGCCAGTTCAGGGACGGACCTTAACGCGCAGTCTTTTAAGCTCGCGTAAATTCGTGAATCAACCTAACGCGCTGATGGTCGGCCGCGATTAACAAGACTCTCATTTTCAAGGGTTTTGCGCGTTCGGCGAGTAACGAACCTTGTCCGCCGCTTAACGTCAGGGTGAAAGCTGCGCGCATTTTTCGGGCGGCGTTAACCTTTATGAAAGCAAATCAACCTAAATCTGGTTAAGGCAATTCGAAAAATGCGCGCGCCGTTAGGGGCGACGTCGCGACGACAAAGGAGAGCGGGCAATGCGGGTTCTGCTGATTGAGGACGATGGAGCGACGGCGCAAAGCATCGAACTGATGCTGAAGTCGGACGGCTTCAACGTCTACACGACCGACCTCGGCGAAGAAGGCGTCGATCTCGGCAAGGTGTACGACTACGACATCATCCTTCTCGATCTCAACCTGCCCGACATGACCGGCTTTGACGTGCTGAAATCGCTGCGCGTCGCCAAGGTCAACACGCCGATCCTCATCTTGACCGGCCAGGGCGACATCGAAACGAAAGTTCGTGGTCTCGGTTTCGGCGCCGACGACTACATGACCAAGCCGTTCCACAAGGACGAACTCGTCGCCCGCATCCACGCGATCGTGCGCCGCTCAAAAGGCCACTCACAGTCGGTCATCACCACCGGCAATCTGACCGTCAATCTTGACGCCAAGACCGTCGAAGTGGCGGGAAGCCGCGTTCACCTGACCGGCAAGGAATACCAGATGCTGGAGCTCCTCTCGCTCCGCAAGGGAACGACCCTCACCAAAGAGATGTTCCTCAACCACCTTTATGGCGGCATGGACGAGCCGGAGCTAAAGATCATCGACGTCTTCATCTGCAAGCTCAGAAAGAAACTCGCGGCGGCGACGAGCGGCGATCATTATATCGAGACCGTCTGGGGCCGCGGCTATGTGCTTCGCGACCCGGCAGAAGAAAAAGCGGCCTGACCTGTCCCAATTTGAAACGAAAAACGCTCCCCTTGGGGAGCGTTTTTTTTGAACCTTAGCCATCACTTAACCGCTGGCTGATATTTTGACCGAACTTTGATCAATCAAGCAGAGGCGAGTATGGACCGCGCCTGGGTGCTTTTCAGCGGTTTTGCGCGCGACCGTCGCGGCAACATCGCCATGATGTTCGGACTCTTATTGTTCGTCATCCTCGCCGCCGCTGGCGTCGCCATCGACATGCAACGGTCGAGCCTTTTCCGAGCCGAAATCCGTGAAGCGTCGGACGCGGCGCTGTTGGCGGCGGCGCGATACAAGAGCGCGCATCCCAACGCCGACGACAGCGAACTGACGGCTGTCGCGCGCAAGGTGTTCGACAGCGGCGTCAGGGACGATCCGGCGATCAACATCAAAGGATTTCAGGTCATTTTCGACAATGCCGGCGGCGCCTTCTCCCTCGATGTCGTCGGCGACGCCAATACCCTGATCATGGACATATTCGGACAAAGCTATGTCGATATTTCCACGCGGGCGGAAGCAAAGCTCGGCAAAACGCCGCTTCTCGAAGTCGCCATGGCGCTCGACGTGACCGGGTCGATGAATCAGAAAGGCAAGATCAGCACGATGCGCAACGCGGCGCGCGATCTCGTCAAATCGCTGTTCGAAGTCGATGCGGCGAGTGTGAAAGTCGGCGTCGTTCCATTCGCGCAATATGCAAATGTCGGCGCCGCCTACGGTTCGGCGAGCTGGCTGTCAAATCCCGGGATCGCCTGGACCGGCTGCGTCGGCTCGCGCAATTACCCCTACAACACGCTCGATAGCGATTACGTCGCCAATAAAATCCCCGGCCTCCTCGGCGCCCCCTGTCCGGGCAACCTGATGCCGCTTTCGACAGACGCGGATGCGCTCGATAAGATGATCGGCGATCTGATGCCGAACGGATGGACTTACATTCCCGCCGGTCTCACCTGGGCGTGGAACCTGCTGACGCCGACAGAGCCCTTCTCCGAAGGCGTCAGTTTCGAAACACTCGAGGGCCAGCACGGCGCCAAGGCGCTCATCTTGATGACAGACGGCGAAAACACGCGCGCGCCGGACTATCCGACGCACAATTCCGCCGATCAGATGCTGGCGAATGATTTGACCAAGGAAATCTGCGTCAACATCAAGAAGCAGAAAATCATCGTCTACACGATCGCCTTCGATGTCACCGATCCCGACATCAAGGACATCCTTCAGGGGTGCGCGACGACGCCGTCGCATTTTTTCGACGCCGCCAGCGCCAGCGATCTCATTGACGCTTTCGCCGCGATCGGATCGAGCCTCCGCACGATCAGCCTTTCGAAATAAAGCGCGCGGCTTCCTCGTCGAAAATCCGCATCGCGCGCGCGTGCGGCGGAAAATCCTCGTCGATCCAGCGCGCCTCGGCGGCCTTGATGAGTGCGGCGACAGCAGGGCCCTCGCTCACGCCGGCGAGCAACGCGTCCTTGCCGCCGAACGGCAGGCGCGGCGGCGGCCAGCGATCCGGCAGGCCGGCGAGATTTTGCAAGTAATGGTCGCGCGCCGCCGGCGTCTCGCTCTCGCCGAGAAATTGCGCTTCGGCGAGCAGGCAGGCGTCGCGCCAGCGATCGGCGCCGATGCGATAAAGCAACGCCCGCGCGCCGCGCTCGTCGGGGCGCCCCAAGATCGGTGAAGCATTCGCAATCGCCATCCGGCGCTGGAGCGACTGCGCATTCGACAGCCGCAACCGCCGGTCGACGCCGTCGCCGTCGTCGCCGAACAGCGCCGCCAGCGCGATCGGGGCGCCAGCCGCCGCGTCAATCGCCTTCAGCCTTGCGAGCACCTCGATCCTCGGCGCCGCCGGCCAGACCTCCGCCAAAACACCGCTCGCCTGCATCGCCGAAATCGCCGCCTGCGGCGCCGGCAGGGACAGCAATTTCATGACCTCATCGCCGATCCGTTCGGCCGACAATATCTTCATGCCGGCGCGAAGCGCGGCGCAGGCGTCGAGGCCCGCCGGATCGAAGGTCGTTGCAAACCGCGCTGAAAATCTGAAAAAGCGCAAAATGCGAAGATTGTCCTCGCGGATGCGGTCTTCGGCAGCGCCGATGAATCGCACCCTGCGCGCCTGAAGATCGCTAAACCCGCCGACCGGATCGTAGAGGTCGAGCACCGGCGTCAGATAAAGCGCGTTGACGGTGAAATCGCGGCGGCGCGCGTCAATATCCCAGTCGCGCGTGAAAGCGACCGTAGCCCGCCGGCCGTCGGTTGAGACGTCGGCGCGCAGGGTCGTGACTTCGATCCCCATGTGGTCGGCGATGGCGGTGATCGTGCCGTGATCTATTCCGGTGGGCGCAACGCCGAGCGCCGCCGCCTTTAATGCTTTGATCGCCTGCTCCGGCGTCAGGGTCGTTGCGACGTCGATATCCTTGGGCGCAACGCCCAGCAGGCTGTCGCGAACACAGCCGCCGACGAATCTGGCGCAGGAAGGTTCAGCTCGTTCCAGCGCGGCGATGACGCGCCGCACCCGCGCGTCATCGGCCCAGCCGAAATTTTTCGCCTGCGCCGGCGTCAATTTTGCCGGGCCCGCGCTCACGGCTTATCCACCGGCTGCAAGACTTCCGCGAGTGAGCGCAAGATGCCCGCGGTCAGTCCCCAGATATGAAACCGTTCATACGGCGACGCGAACATCCTGTATTTTATTCCGTCATGCTCGCGGTCTTCGAGCGTGTGATTGGAAAGATCGGCGATCCAGGCGAGCGGCGTTTCGAAAATCTCGGCGACCTCGCGCGGACAGGCGCGAATCGGCGCCGCAGGATCGACGATGCCGACGACCGGCGTCACCGAAAATCCAAGACCGCCTTCGTGAACGCCCAGCGTGCCGACAACACGCACCGACGCCGGCGGAATGTTCACTTCCTCGCGCGCCTCGCGCAGCGCGGTTTCGATCCGGTCGCGATCCTCGGCATGCGCCTTGCCGCCGGGAAAACTGATCTGCCCGGCATGCGAGGGCATGTCTGACGAGCGAACCGTCATCAGTACGGTCGGGCCGTCCGCGCGGTTAAGGATCGGCACCAGCACCGCCGCCTCCTGACGTTTATTCGACCACCGGCTTTCAAAGCGCTTGTCGCCGACAAGATGCGGATTGATTTCGGCGAAGAGCGCGCGGACCCGCTGCGTCGTCGAACGCGCGAGGTTTTTATCGAGGCGATCAAGCCAGTCGTCCAAAATCCGTCCTCGTTCGCGGCCGAAAGCGCGTCAGTCGTGCGCTGCGAATATGTCGCCGGCGCGGCCGAACGCGAAGAATTCGCTCGCCGACCTGACGCCGAACCATGCGTCGCCGTCGATGTCGCGCGTTTCCCCGATCGCTGCAAGGTCGTAAAATACCGCGCGCGAAATCAGGGCGTCGAGCCCGGCGCGCACATGAATATAAGGCGCCTTTCCGAGCGCCGATGCGCGGTAGTCGAGCCTGTGCCCCGGACCGGCAATGACCTCGTCGCCGACATTGGTCGTAAAGACGAGGCGCCGGTCGTCGCCCTCCCCTTCGACCCGCATCAGCACCGCGAGAAACGGCGCGTCCTCGACCTTGATTCCGAGTTTTTCAACCGGCGTCACCAGAAAATAGCGATCGCCTTCCTTGCGGATGATCGTCGATAACAGGCGCACCAGCCGCGCGCGCCCGATCGGCGTTCCCTCGTGCACCCAGACGCCGTCGCGGCGGATCGTCAGGTCCATTTCGCCGCAATAGGACGGCGTCCATTTGTCGACCGGCGGCGGACGACGCCGGTCGCCGTCGTCCAGCATCGTCGCATAGCGCATCAGATCGGTCATCAATAACAAGGCCGGCGCCTCGTGGAAGCGCCGGCCCCTTTCTTCGTGACGAAAGCGCGGGTCAGTTCCCGCAGGCGACGCAGCGCGCGTACAGGGCGTTCGGATCGTTGAATTCGTCAACGAAAGCGAGTTCCCGTTGAACCGTCGCAATCGCCTTGCCGATGAGTGAATGCGCGGCGCGCGCCTCTTTTTCCTTGACCCCGAACGACTTCGCTGCTTTCGCCGCGGCCTCGCCGAACATCACTTCGAACGGCGTCAGCTCTTTGCGCATGTCGACGCTGTCATATTCCGTCAGGTTGGCGAGCTTGGCGGCGGACGCGACCGCGTCGTCGATATCGCCAAGATGATCGACCAGTTTCAGGCCGACCGCCTGTTCGCCAATCCACACGCGCCCCTGTCCGACCGAGTCGACATAGGACGGCTCAAGCTTTCGTCCCTCGGCGACGACGCCGAGAAAATCGCGATAGCCGTCTTCAACGCTTTGCTGGAAAATATCCGCGACGTTTTCTTCAAGCGGCCCGACGCCGGCGCCGTAAATCGACGACAGCGCGGTGGTGCCGACTCCGTCGATCTTCACGCCCCAATATTGCGCCGCTTTTTCAAAGGTCGGGAAAAACGCGAAGATGCCGATCGAGCCGGTGACCGTCGTCGGCGCCGCCCAGATTTCATCGCCCGGCGACGAGATCCAGTAGCCGCCAGACGCGGCGAGCGATCCCATCGAGACGACGACCGGTTTGCCGGCGGCCTTGAGGGCGAGGACGCCGTCGCGAATGATTTCCGACGCGAAGGCCGATCCGCCGGGGCTGTCGACGCGCAACACGACCGCTTTGACATCATCATCGTTGAGCGCGTCTTTGAGATAGCCGGCGATGGTGTCGCCGCCGGCCGCGACGCCCGGAGGCGCTTCGCCGTCGACGATCGTTCCCGCCGCCGTCACGATGGCGACATTCGGCGCGCTGCCGTCTTTTTCGGGCCCGATGGCGCTGAGATAAGCGCCCAGTTCGACATTCTTGAAGCTCTCGCCCTCATCGTCCTCGCCGAACGCCGCCTGCAGCGCCGCGAGCTGTTCCTGACGCGAACTCAGATGATCGACGAGCTTGAACTCAAGCGCCGCCTTGGCGAAGTCGCCGCCGGTCTGGCGCAAGATGTTGTTGAGATCGTTAGAAAAACGGTCAAGCGTTCCCGCTGAAAGACCGCGCGCCTTTTCGACTTCTTTCGTGTAGCTCGTCCACATGCTGCCGAGGAAGGCGAGATTTGCTTCCTTCGCTTCCGGGGACATGTCGTCGCGAAGGAACGGCTCGACCGCCGCCTTGTAGGTGCCGACGCGAAATACGTGCGGCGTGACCAACAGCTTGTCGAGGAAAGATTTCATGTACGCGTCATAAGAGCCATAGCCGACAAGAACCATTGAGCCCTTGTCGTGCATGTAAATATCGTTCGCATGCGACGCGATCAGATATTGCTCCTGTCCGTAATAGTCGCCGACCGCGATGACCTTTTTTCCGGTCGCCTTGAATTCGTCGACGACGCCGGCGAGGTAATGCGCCTTGGAGGCGCTGATCGGCGAGATGTAGAGCCGCGACAAATCGAGGACGAGGCCCTTGATGCGCTCGTCTTTGGCGCCGGCGCGAATGGCGCGCGCGATATCGCTGACCGCCACCTGGCCTGGCTCGCTTGATCCATAGGCGTCCTGCAGGATTTGCTCGAACGGATCCTTGACTTCGGTTTCTTCGACGAGGACGCCGTCGGGATTGATCAGAAGCGCGGCTTCCTTCGGGACCGACCCGACCGTTTTCTTCCCGCCGAGATTGT
>MEMM01000129.1:0-2411 GCA_001767925.1 Alphaproteobacteria bacterium RIFCSPHIGHO2_12_FULL_63_12 | reverse complement strand
GGCGAGGCCGATGACGCCCTGCAGGACCAGCAGAATTCCGATGATCAGTTTTCCGAAGCCCTTGAGGAAACCCCAGACGCCCGACTTGTGCTCTTCATCCGACACAGAAAATACCCTTCCACCTGACAGCGTAAGCTGCCGTTACAATCATCGGCGGCTTTCGCCGCCTGCCCGCCGCCGGTAAACCGGAAGATCTATATGCAACGCCCCTCTTAACGCCGGTCTAACCATGCCTTTACGGCCGGCTCGGGGCGCTTTGACGGCGGCATGGTAATGAGGTTGTCACAGCTGCCGCAAGGGGCAATAGGGTTGCGCCGATCCGATGTGATTAGCGGCCGAACGGTTGCAACCGCCTGGCAAAAGCGTGTTATCTGAAAGGCTTAGCCCGTTTCCGCCGATATTCGGGAAAGACCGCCGCTAAAATCCCGCCAAAACCCATGGACAATGCATGACCGAAACCGACCTCCTTCAGGAATTCGACGCCGCCGCGGCAGGGTTTAAGGCCGCCCGCGATAGCCTCGGCAAGGTCGTCTTCGGCCAGAGCGAGGTGATCGATCTGACGCTCGCCACCCTCGCCGCCGGCGGACACGGGTTGATCGTCGGCGCCCCCGGCCTTGCGAAGACGTTGCTGGTCGCGTCGATCGCCAATCTGATGGGGCTTTCGGGCAAGAGGATCCAGTTCACGCCGGACCTGATGCCGGGCGACGTGCTCGGCTCTGAGGTGCTCGAAGAAACGGCGTCCGGAAGACGCGAATTCCGCTTCATCCCCGGTCCGATATTTTGCCAGCTGCTGATGGCCGATGAAATCAACCGCGCCAGCCCGCGCACGCAATCGGCGCTGCTGCAGGCGATGCAGGAGCTGCACGTCACCGTCGCCGGCGCGCGGCACGATCTTCCGGCGCCGTTTCATGTGCTCGCGACGCAAAACCCGATCGAACAGGAAGGCACCTATCCGCTTCCCGAAGCGCAGCTCGACCGCTTCCTCATGCAGATCAATGTCGGCTATCCGGACGAAGCATCCGAAAAGCGCATGCTCGCGGCGACCACCGGCGCCGATGCGCAATCGGTGAGCGCGGCGATGACGCCGGACGCGCTGATCCGCGCGCAAAAGCTCGTTCGCCGCATGCCGATCGCCGAGCGGATCGTCGACGCGATTTTGCAGATCGTCAGAAGCGCGAGACCGGTTGACGGCGCCGATCCGAAGACGCGCGATTATGTCAGCTGGGGACCGGGGCCGCGAGCCAGTCAGGCGCTGTCGCTCGCGGCGCGCGCGCGCGCGCTCATCGACGGTCGCAAGGCGCCCTCGCTTGAAGACGTCCGCTTCCTCGCCAAGCCCGTCTTGCGTCACCGCATGGCGCTCAATTTTTCAGCGCGCGCGCAGGGCGTCGAAATCGACGCCTTCATCGATGATCTCGTCGCCAGGGCGATCTGAGATGGCCGCCCCCCGCGCATTAGCAAGCCGCGAGGAGATCCGTCACCGCGCGGAAGAGATCGCGGCGGCGTTTCCGCCGCTGCTGATCGAAGCCGAGCGCATCGCGCAGACGGTAGCGGCGGGCCTGCACGGGCGGCGCCGGTCGGGACCGGGGGAAACATTCTGGCAGCATCGCCCTTACGCCTTCGGCGATCCCGTCTCGGCGATCGACTGGCGTCAATCGGCGCGCGTGTCGGACCGGCTTTACGTTCGCCAGAACGAGTGGGACGCCGCCGCCGCGGTCTGGATCTGGCGCGATCCGTCGCGCTCGCTCGATTATTCCTCGATGAAAGACATTCCGACCAAGCGCCATCGCGCCGATATCATCGCTGTCGCGCTCGCGTCGCTGCTGGCGCGCGCGGGCGAGCGGATCGGCGTCATCTCGGCCGAGCCACGACTCTTTCACGGCCGCAACGCGGCCGCGCGTTATCTAGAGGCGCTCGGCGTCGCCGCCTATGACGAGGACGCCTCATCGCCGCCGTCCTTTCCGGCGAGCGGTCACGCGCGCGTCGTCTTCATCGGCGATTTTTTCACCGAGATTGAAAAGACTTCCGCCGCCGCTGCGCGCGCCGCATCGCTCGGCGCAAAAGGCGTCTTCGTGCAAATCACCGACGCCGCCGAGGAAACTTTTCCGTTCAAGGGGAGAACCGAATTTTCAAATCCTGAGTCCCGCGACCGTCTCATCTTCGGCGACGCCGGATCGCTGAAGGAAAACTATCTCCGGGAATTCGCCGCGCACCGCGCGCGGCTGATCGACCTTTGCAACCGGTTCGGCTGGACATTCATCGCCCATCGGACCGATCTGCCGCCGGCGGAGGCGCTGATGGCGCTTTACGCCGCGCTCGCCGATCAGCGGCGCCGCTCTTGACGCGCGCGCCGTCAGGAAGGGAATGAGCCGCCAATGGGCGACTTGTCATTTGCATCTCCCGCGATCCTGATC
>MEMM01000128.1:56407-105358 GCA_001767925.1 Alphaproteobacteria bacterium RIFCSPHIGHO2_12_FULL_63_12 | reverse complement strand
CCGGCGTGCGGCCGAGCATTTCCTTGGCTTCGTTGCCGACCGCGCGGACGAGTTTGCGCCCTCCCCGGGTCTCGATCGCGACGACCGACGGCTCGTTCAGCACGATGCCGCGGCCCTTGACGTAAACCAGCGTATTGGCGGTCCCGAGATCGATCGCCATGTCCGAGGACAGCATCCCGAAGAGCGTTGAAAGCATTTACAATTCCTATCGCCGGAGGTTTTCCCGCCGAGTTATTTAACCTTAATGGGTTCCGAAATCGTCAACAAAACCGCCCCAAGGTTCGCCATCGACCTATTTCCAGCGGTTCACCGAGGAATTCTAGCGGCAAACGAAAAAATATCGCCTCCAGGGCTCCGCCTAAACGTCGCGGCTGGGCCCGCGCATGCGCTCGTAGAACCACCGCACCAGAAGCAAAAAGCCGAGCCAGAGGACGATGACGCCCGCAATCAGCGCCAGATCTCCCGGCTCCCGGCTGATGAAGAAGTCGTAAACGCCGCGAATGCCCGCGGTCGCCGTGTGGTCGTCCGGCGCCAGCGTCGAAAGAACGGCGACCACCAGGATCTTCGGGATGATGCCGATGCTGGTCCCCGCCCAGTATTTCCAGAGCGGGATATGCGCGGCGCCGGCGGCCGCGTTGACGACGATGAACGGCGCCGACGGCACCACCCTGATGAGGCCGCTGGCGAGAATTCCATGCCGCCCGATGACCTCGATCGTCGCCTGCGCGCGCTCGCCGCCGAACCGCCGCACGAACCGCCCCCCGAACCAATGCCCGAGACCGAAGGTGAGCGTCGCGCTGATCATGGTCGCCAGCCAGGAAAAGAACGCGCCGTCCCGCTCGCCGAAGGTCAAAACGGTGGCGGTGATCAAAAGGATCTGCGGAAATCCGGTCAGCGCCAGAATGACGAAAACCGAGACCACGATCGGCACGGCCCATACCGATTGCGACGCTTCGAAAAGAACGCGCTTCAACTCGCCTTCGTCATCGAGGTGAAGCCATTGCTGTCCGAAGAAAAACATCAGGAAAACAAACGCCAGCAAGACGACCGACACCAGCAGCGACGTCGCCGCCTTGGCGTCCATCGAAGTCAGGAAGCGGCCCAGCTCGCGCAACAACCCCATTAAATCTTTACTCCACGCAAGAGATCTCAACCGGCGATGGCGCGCCGGTTGTCACGGCAAATCCCTAGCCCCGCGGCGACGCGCTGGCAACGAAAGCGGCGTCCGCCGCCTCTAGCGGCGACGCGGCGCGGAGCCAGTCCGCCGCCTGATGCCGAAACCAGGTCATTTGGCGCTTGGCGAAACGCCGCGTGTTTTGCTTGGCGAGGAGGGTCGCGTCATCTAGCGAATGGACGCCCCGTAAATAGGCGATCAGTTCCGCCGCGCCGACCGCTTTCATCACCGGCAGGCCACGGTCGAGATCGCGATCGAGAAGGGCTTTCGCTTCGGCGAGCGCGCCGTCGGCGACCATGCGGTCGAACCGCGCGTCAATCGCCGCATAGAGCGCCGCGCGCGGGGGGTCGATGATAATTTTCGCGTCGATCCGGTCGACCAACGGCGCGCCGGGTCTTCGTTGAATTTCCGACAGCGGCGCGCCGGACGCCTTGAAGACTTCCCACGCCCTTATGTGCCGCTGGCGGTCGGCGGGCGCGAGGCGCGCCATTCCCGGATCGAAGGCGAGGACTTCCGCCCGGAAGGCGTCAGCGCCGATCGACTCAAATCGTTCGGCCGCCGCGGCGCGTACCTCGTCCGGGATCGGCGGCGCTAACGAAAGACCCCGTTCAAGCGCGCGAAAATAAAGCCCGGTGCCGCCGGCGATGATCGCCGCCTTTCCGCGCCGGTGAATATCGTTGATCGCGGGCGCCGCCGCCCGAGACCATTCGCCTGCGGAATATCTGACGGCGCCGTCGACAATGCCGTAGAGATGGTGCGGCGCTTGCGCTACGTCCGCCGCCGTCGGACGCGCCGATAGAATAGTGAGGTCATGATAGACCTGCAGCGCATCGGCGTTGACGATCTCGCCGCCGACTTTTTCCGCGAGCGCGAGTGCGGCCGCCGACTTGCCGCTCGCGGTCGGTCCTGCGATAAGGATCGTCCTTTTTCTCATTTTCTCCGGCATCTTCATGTCTGTTACCGCAATCACGCTTGTTTGCAATCCGGACGACGAAGCGCTCAGCGACGAGCTTGTCGACGAGGTCGCGCTATGCCTTCTCGACTATGGCGACGGCGCGCAGATCATGCGGCGCACGCTAGCTGAAAACATCGCCGAAGACTTTCTGGTCGAGTGGCCGGCCGGCCGGACAGAGGCCGAAGCGGCGCTTGGCCCAATCCTCGCCGGCGCGCCGGTCGATGTCATCGTCCAGCCGGCGGCGCAGCGCCGCAAGCAGCTTTTGATCGCCGACATGGATTCAACGATCATCGGTCAGGAATGCATCGATGAGCTTGCCGATTTCGCCGGGCTGAAAGCCGAGATTTCCGACATCACTGAACGCGCGATGCGCGGCGAGCTTGATTTCGAGGCGGCGCTGAGGGCGCGGGTCGGCATGCTGAAGGGCTTGCCGGAAACCGTTCTCGAAGAAGCGTTCCGGAGCCGCATTTCGCTGACGCCGGGCGCGACGACGCTGGTTGCGACCATGAACGGTTGGGGCGCCCGGACGATGCTCGTCTCCGGAGGGTTCACCTATTTTGTCGCGCGTGTCGCGGCGCTCGTCGGCTTTCACCAGCATCAGGCGAATGAGTTGATGATCGAGAAAGGCGCGCTCACCGGCGAGGTGGGACTGCCGATCCTCGGGCGCGAGGCGAAAGAGGCGGCGCTGCGCCTCCATGCCGACGCGATGGCGATCCCGCTCAGCCAAACACTCGCCGTCGGCGACGGGGCGAATGATCTCGACATGATCGGCGCGGCGGGATTAGGCGTCGCCTTTCGCGCCAAGCCGAAAGTCGCGGCGGCGGCCGACGCCTCGATCCGGCATGGCGATCTGACGGCGCTGCTTTACGCGCAAGGCATTCCGCAGGCGGAATTTCTTTGAGGCGGGGGTAAAACTTCGCCCTCAGGGCCGCAGCGACTCGTAGAACAACAGCTCGCCGCGCTGGACATAGATCTGCACCGGCCCGGAATTCAGATTGCGCAATTTGTCGAGCTTGGTCGCCGCCGCCTCGGGGCGCGTCATGCGCTCCCAGCCGATTTCGAGAATGATGTCTCCCGGCTGCAGCACGATCGCCGCCTGGCTGTCGGGATCGACCGCGGTGACGACGACGCCTTCGGTGTCCGGCGCAAGGCCGAAGGCTTCAATGACGTCCCGCGTCGGGCGCTCAAGCGTCAGGCCCGACGTCTTCAGGCCGCCCTGCAATTGCGGGCCTGGCGCGTTCGCCAAAACCCGCGTTTCGCGGCGATCGACGGTGACGCGCAAGATCACGCGCTTGCCGTCGCGCAGGACTGTCATCGGCACCGTCGACCCGACGGGGGTGTCGGCGACAGCGCGCGTCAGGTCGCGAACTGTATTAACGGGGCGCTTGTTGAAATCGAGTATGATGTCGTTCGGCTGCACGCCCGCCGACAGCGCCGGGCTGTTCGGACGAACGACGGAAACGACCGCGCCGCGTGGACGATCGAAGCCAAGCTCGGTCGCAAGTTTCGGCGTCATTTCGTCGATCGAAACGCCCAGCCATCCGCGGCGGGTCTCGCCATTGGCCAAAAGCTGCTCGACGACAACGCCTGCGAGATCCGACGGAACCGCAAAGCCGACGCCGACCGAACCGCCGGTCTGCGAATAAATCGCCGTGTTGATGCCGATGACCTTGCCGGCCATGTCGAACAGGGGGCCGCCGGAATTGCCGCGATTGATGGCGGCGTCGGTCTGGATGAAATCGTCGAAATTGCCGGCGTCGATGTCGCGATTGCGCGCCGAAATGATGCCGACCGTCACCGTTCCGCCAAGACCGAAGGGATTGCCGATCGCCAGCACCCAGTCGCCGACGCGCGCCACCGTCGAATCGCCAAACGATACGAACGGAAGTTTCGCCGGCGGCGCATCGAGCTGAAGGACGGCGATGTCGGTCTCACGGTCGACCGCGCGAATGGTCGCCTTGAATTCCCGGCCGTCATGCATGGTAACCGTCACCTGATCGGCGTTGTCGATGACATGGTTATTGGTGACGACGATGCCCTTGGGATCGACGATGAAGCCAGACCCCAGCGAGACCGCCTGCGGGCTGAATTTTTTCTGAAGCTGCGAGTTATCCCCGGACGCTTTGGCGCCCGGCGTCTTTTGGGCCGAGGAGATATTGACCACCGCCGGCGACAATCGCTCGGCGAGATCGGCGAAACTTTCGGGCGTCCCGCGCGGCGCGGCCTGCGCCGCCGCGGATACAGTTATCGCCACGGCGGCAACCGCCGATACCAGGAATTTCAACGCCATACCCTCGCCTTTGACGCCGCCGCAGGAAGTCAGATCTCCGGGCGGTCCCCGCTTGATACCAAGCGAAGGTTACCGGAAATACGCCGGACGGCAAAGCGGTTATCCGAGCCCTAGCGCTGGCCCTGCAGGTTATTGAGATAGCGCAGGAATTCGCTGTCAGGAGAGAGCAAGATGGTCGAATTCCCCTTTTTCAGCGCCTCCTCATAGGCGAGCATCGACCGGTAAAAGGCGAAAAACTCGGCCCGCTGGGGGTCTCTGGTCGCGGGGCCGTCGGCGAACCGGCAGGTGATGCCGACCCCGTAATTGGTCGCTCCCGATGCCTCTTCCGCGGGCGTCGCTTTGGTTTTGACGCTTTCGACCACAACCGGAAGTCCGTCATAGGCGCCGGCGAAAATGCAGTTCCGCGTCGCGTCGGCCTGACCGGTGATCTCCAGCGACGCCCGGTTGGCGTCGGCGAGGATCTCGGCCCGCTTGCGGTTGGCTTCGGCCTTGATGCGGGTGCTGTCGCGCTGACCTTCGGAGCGGATCAATTCGGCTTCCTCGGTCCGCGCCGAACTCATCTGATCGTAGACCGTCTGGGCGATATCCGCCGGATAATCGGCACGCCGTATTTTGACGTCGATGATTTCGACGCCGAATTTCCTCGCTTCGCTTTCCATCCGTTTGGCGATCCGGTGCATCAGCTCAGCGCGAAGCTTGGTGACGATATCCTCGATGCTAACCTCGCCGAGGGTCTGACGCAGCGCGTTCTGCATGATCCGCTCGATGCCGAGTTGTCCGGCGCGCTTTAGACCCGCGTCGTCGCCGGCGCCGCTCTTGAAGCTCTGATAATAAACGAGCGGATCGATGATCCGGTAGCGTGCGAAGGCGTCGACCGTCAGCCGTTCCTGATTGACGTCGGTAATCTCCATCGCCTTCACGAGATCGTATTCAAGATTGCGTTTGTCGATCTTGACGATATCGGCCCAGGGCAATTTCAGATTGAGGCCCGCTTTCGAGATGACGCCCTTGGGACTTCCAAGGACGATGACGATCGCGGTCTCGGTTTCCTTGACGACGAAGGTGCACGCCCGCGCCACGAACAGCAGCGCGACAAGCGAGCCGAAAATTGCGAAGAATAATCTGTTTTGCGCCATCTCAATTAACCTGCTGGCTGTTCGATTTCAGTTCATTGAGAGGAAGATACGGCACCACGCCGCCGCTCGCCTTCTTGTCGATGATGATCTTGTTCATATCGCCGAGAACCGACTCGACCGTCTCAAGATACATCCGCTGACGCGTCACTTGCGGTGCGCGGCGGTATTCTTCGTAGATCTTGTTGAACCTGTCCGCCTGTCCGACAGAATCAGCTTCGACGCGCGCGGAATAGGCGCGCGCTTCCTGAATTATCTTCAGCGCATCGCCTTCGGCGACCGGGATGATCTGGTTCGACTCTCGTTGCGCTTCGTTGACCATCCGGTCCTTTTCGTTGCGCGCCTTGATCACGTCGGCGAAGGCGTCGCGCACGGCGCCGGGAACTTCCGGTTTTTCCATGTTGACGCGCAAAACTTCGATGCCGCTCTTGTAAGAATCGAGCGTTTCCTGAATCCGAACGCGGGTTTGTTCGACGACGTCGGCCTGGCCGCTGGTGATGATCGGCTCAAGCTCTTTTGCGCCAATTGTCTCGCGCATCGCCGCCGCGGCGACGGCCTTCACCATCTCTTCGGGATCTTCAATATTGAAGATGAATTTGGCCGCGTTCGGCAGCTCTCCCTCGGGGACGGACGCGCGGCTGATTTTCCAGTCGACGGTGAAGCTGATGTCGACGATGTTCCGGTCGCTCGTCAGCATCAGGTTTTCCTGCGCGTTCGCGCCAGAAGCCCCGGAGCCGTCGATCGTCGCCGTCTGCTGCTTGTCGACAGGAACGAGTTTTACATCCTGAATCATCGGCGCACGCCAATGCAGTCCCGGACCGGTCAGCCCGGCATATTTGCCGAAGGTCGTGGTGACGCCCTGCTCTTGCGGGCCGACCTGATAGATTCCCGAAATCGCCCAGAGCAGAACCAGACCCGCGCCGGCGAAGGCGCCCATCTTGGGCGACCACTGAAACCCTTGACCGCCGCCGCCGCCAGCGCCGGGAAACGCGCGCTTCAGCCGCTGTTTGGAGGCGCGCAGCAATTCGTCGAGATCGGGGGGTTCGCCGCCCCGGCCAGGCCCCTTGCCGCCGCCATTGTCGCCGCCGCCAGGCGGGCGCGGCGTTTGGCCCCAAGGTCCGCGCACAGGCCCGCGGCCGCCGCCTTTTCCTGTATTATCCTGCCAGGGCATTCATCGTCCTTCTCGCCAGATCGGCGTTCGCAAGGGAGGGCGGCCGGTTCGGGCTCGCCAAAAGAGTGAGCCGTATATATGTCAACGCTTTCCGCCGGCGCAATGAGACCGGCGGATTTTTAGCGACCTCTATCAGGGACTTGGATCGGGCACCTCAAATGAGCGACGCAAACCTGCTGATGAAAGTCCGGGCCGCGCTGAAGGCGGTCCCTGTTCCCGGCGGGGGAGATATCGTCTCCTCTGGGGCGATTGAGGGCCTTAGCGCGACGACGCAGGGCGTCGTCCGATTTACCCTGAACGCGGCGAAAGCCGGCGGCGACCCGGAAAAAATTCTCGCCGCCGCGACGGCCGCCGCCGAAGCGGTCAAGGGCGTCGCCCGCGTGGCGGCGGTCGCCGCCGGCCATCGCGACGCGGCGGCCGGGGCGAAACCCGGCGGACACGCCAATCCCTTCGGCCTCACGAAGCCGTCGCGGATCGAAGCGGCCGGCCAGGAGCTGAAAGACGTCAGGAACGTCATCGCGGTCGCCAGCGGCAAAGGCGGCGTCGGCAAATCGACACTCGCCGCCAATCTCGCGGTCGCGCTGGCGCGGCGGGGCCTCAGCGTCGGCCTCCTTGACGCCGACATATACGGTCCCTCCCTGCCGACCCTGTTCGGCCTTTCCGGCCGGCCCGAAATTGTCGACGGCAAGATCATTCCGGTCGATAAGTTCGGCGTCAAATCGATGTCGATCGGTCTCCTTGTCGACGCGGATCAGGCGCTCGCCTGGCGCGGGCCCCTGGTCATGGGCGCGCTTCGCCAGCTGATCGCCGACGTCGCCTGGGGCGCGCTCGACGTCCTCGTGATCGACACTCCGCCCGGCACCGGCGACGCGCATCTGTCGCTGGCGCAGACCAAACGCCTCACCGGCGCGATCATTGTCTCAACCCCGCAGGAAATGGCGCTCGCGGACGTTCGCCGAGGCGTCGAATTCTTCCGCAAGGTGAAAGTGCCGATCATCGGCATCATCGAGAACATGGCGTGGCTCGACGCCGCCGGCGGCGATAGACTTTACCTTTTCGGCAAAGGCGGCGCGGAACAGGCCGCGAAAGATCTGGGCGCGCCGTTCCTCGGCGCGTTGCCGATTTTCCCCGATCTAAGGATCGCGTCGGATGAAGGCATTCCGCTTGCCGCGCGCGATCCCAATGCGACGCCCGCCAAGATGATTGCGCAACTCGCAGAAAAAATTTCAGGCGGCTTCAGGGCGTAGGCGCACTATTCGCGACGCGAGTATCTTGCACAATGCGCCAGCGGCCATCGACCTGTTTCATGACAAGCGTCATCACGCCGCCCGTTTGGGCGCCGCCGCGCGCGAGCGCGTAGCGCCCGACAACGGTTGCAACATCCGGCGCCGTCAGCGAGACCTCGACATCCTCAAAACTCAGCCGTCCCATTCCTGCATTCGCGGCGATGTCCTGCTCGAAGGATTTTTTGACATCGCGCCAGCCGGTGGACACGACCGCATCCTTCACCATCAGCAGGTCGGCGCTGTTTACATAGCCGCCCATGAACGCATCGAGATTGCCTTCGTTCCAAGCCGCTTCATTGGCGGCGAGAACGCCGCGAATGATCTCGTTCGCCGACCGTCCGGGCGTCGCGCTTGCGCTCGGCGCAGGAGCCGAAGCGGGTTTTTTGGCGGCGGCGGGCGCCGTCGAGACATCGATGATGTCTTCAATTGACGGTTGCGCGCCGACCAGCCGTCCGGGACCTTTCGCCCTCGGCGGCTTTGGCGCGCGATATTCGCTGACGCGCGCGTCGGCGGCGAGCTGGATGGGCTCGGCCGGTGCCGGCTTGTCGATCGCGACGTCAGCCGCCGGCTTGACCGTCGCGACTTGCGCCGGATCAATCGCCTGCGGCTGTTCGAGCGCTCCAGGCTGATCGGCGGAAGCGATCACGGCAGGTTCGCTGTCTGCCGGCGGCATCGACTCCGCTGCTAGCACTGGCGGCGGCGTCGCGGCGACCGCATCGTCTGCTAGGTCGAACTGCTTTAATTGCTGATTGAGCGGCGCATCCGCCGGATCGACGGCGCCTGCGCCGCCCGCAAGCGAGGCTTCAACCGCGTGTGAGGCTGAAGTTGCGCAGTCGAAACCTTCCGCGGTCAGATTAACGGCGAGTTCCGCCGCGCGCGCACGGCAAAAATCCATATCGACATTCGCATTATAGGGAACCGCGACATTCGAGCCGCCGTCACGGGAATAGACGACATCGCAGGCAAGTCCGACGGTTCCTGGCGACACGACCTCGATCGTGCGAACGTCGTCGCCCTTACGGCACGTTTCAGCGCGAACGCTTTCTGCGGACGCGGCCTGCGCGGCAAATGCGCTCGCCCCCAGCAGACAGATGATTCTCATGGCCCCCTCCATGTCGTGCGGCAGCGCCATAGCCTTGTTCAGGCGCAGCCGGAAGAGCCTCCTATTTTCTCAGGCGCATCGTAAACGCCGGCCTACGGACGGCCAACCAGTTTTAAGCGAATACCGTCTAAAATTTACCAGCGCTTTCAGCGCTTTAGCGACGGTCCAAGATGAAAAACGCGCAATCGTACTGATTACGGTCCGATTTCGCCGCCCGGCCGGTCGGACGCCTGCCCCACTGCGCCTCGTCGATCGGCGGAAAGTGGACGTCGCCCATAACCTGCGCATCGACCTCAGTGAGGTAAATGCGGTCGGCGAAGGGCAGCGTCATTTTATAGAGATCGGCGCCGCCGATTACGAAGACTTCGTCGACGTTCATCTCGGCGGCAGCGCGCCGCGCCTCGTCAAGCGCCTCTTCGACCGTCCGCGCGACGAAGACGCCATCTGTTTCACCCATCGTGCGGCTGACGACGATGTTCGTTCTCTTCGGCAGCGGTTTTCCAATCGAGTCGAAGGTCTTGCGTCCCATGATGACCGGATGCCCGGTGGTGATTTCCCTGAACCGCTTCAAATCGTCGGAAATTTTCCAGGCGAGCCCGCCATCGCGGCCGATGACGCCGTTGTGCGCGACCGCGACAATGAGCGAAATCCGCGTCACTTCTCGCCGGCCAGTCTGGAAAGCGCGTCGCCCGTCAGACGGTAGATCGTCCATTCATCCATCGCCGCGGCGCCGAGCGATTTGTAGAACGCGATCGACGGCGCGTTCCAGTCGAGCACCGACCATTCAAGCCGGCCGCAATCATTTTCTTTTGCAATCTGGGCGAGGCGGACAAGCAGCGCCTTGCCGATCCCCTTGCCGCGGTCTTTTTCCGGCACGAACAAATCTTCAAGGTATACGCCGTGCTTGCCAAGGAAAGTCGAGAAGTTGAAAAAATACAGCGCGAGGCCGCAGGGTTTCCCCTCCCATTCGGCGATCAGCGCGAACACCTTCGGACTGTCGCAAAACAGCGCGCGATCGATGTCGGCGACGGAGGCGACCGCCGCATGGCCAAGTTTTTCATAGACCGCAAGATCGCGGATGAACTGAAGGACGATGGCGGCGTCGCCGCTGACGGCGGAACGGATCTTCAAACTCATACGGCTATCGGCGCCTTGATCGACGGCGCGGCCGCATAGCCGAGAACCGCGATATCCTCATAGGTGAAATCAAAAATGCTTTTGATGTCGGGATTGAGCTGGAGACGCGGCAACGGTCCCGGCTGACGCTTGAGCTGTTCGCGGGCCTGATCGAAATGGTTGTGATAAAGATGCGCGTCGCCAAGCGAGTGCACGAAGTCCCCCGGTTTCAGCCCAACCGTCTGCGCCACCATATGGGTGAGCAGCGCATAGGACGCGATGTTGAACGGCACACCGAGAAACACATCCGCCGAACGCTGGTAAAGCTGGCAGGATAGCCGGCCCTTCGAGACAAAGAACTGAAAGAGACAGTGACAGGGCGGCAGCGCCATGTCGGCGATTTCGACGGGATTCCAGGCGCTGACCACAAGCCGCCGCGAGGAGGGATTTTTCTTCAACTCGTCGACAACCCAGGAAAGCTGATCGATCGTTCCGCCGTCCGGCGCCGGCCAGGAGCGCCACTGACGGCCATAGACCGGACCAAGTTCGCCGTTCTCATCCGCCCATTCGTCCCAGATGCTGACGCCATGTCTCTTCAGATAGGCGATATTGGTGTCGCCGGCGACGAACCACAACAGCTCGTGGATGATCGATTTCAAATGCAGCTTTTTCGTCGTCAGCAGCGGAAACCCGGCTTCGAGATCGAATCGCATCTGGTGGCCGAAGATGGACCTTGCGCCGGTGCCGGTGCGCTCGGTGCGGTCATCGCCCTTGTCCAGCACGCAGTCGAGCAGCTCAAGATATTGCTTCATCGGGTCGCGACTCTCCAATCGGCGGCGAGAATACCGGCTGAATTCCCCGCTGTCGCGGCTCGGCGGCCGGCCGGGAATGTGATAGTCTCGCCAGCGAGGGGTCGGGGTATGACTGAAGAGACAAAAAAACAAGCGGGCGCGGTGGCGGCTGACGCTGGCCGGGGCCTTGGCCTCATCAGCCTCCTTGTCGGGCTGGCGACCGGGGGCGCGGTCTACTGGATCGCCGACCGCTGGATCGACGCGTCAACGCCGACGCCTCTCTCGATCACCACCTTGCAGACGATCGTCGCCTTCGCGGCCGGATGGCTCTTGCTGTCTGAGCGCCGCGATTTCCTTCGGCCGATACTTCCGTCCGCCCTGATCGCCGCGATCCTCGCCGGCCCGACTTGGCGCATGATGTCGGTCGTCGCTTCGCGGCAATTCGAGCTTGAAGAGTTTCCGGTCCTGTTCTGGTTTTTCCTGTCGGCGCCGCTCAGCTATTATCTGATGCTGTCGCTGGCGAAAGCCTCGCTCGAAACCGGATTTCCGCCGAAATATGCCTCGCATTATTTTCACGGGCTGACGCTGCCGTTGATCGCCGGCGGCGCGAAGCTTTTCGCAGGACTGTCGCTCATCCTCCTCTTCGCGTGGGCGGCGCTCCTCAAACAGATGGATGTCCGCTTCTTTTCCGAACTGTTCGACGAGCCGTGGTTCATCTTTCCCTTCCTTGGCGCGATCGTCGGCCTGTCGATTGCGATGATCCGCGCGCAGCAAGCCGTGCTTGGTGCGCTGCGCTTTATCCTTCTCCTGTTTTCGCGCATCGCGATGCCGATCATGGCGCTGTTCTCGGTCACCTTCATGATCGTGCTCGCGCTCAAAGGGCCCGGCGCCATTCTCGACGCGGAGTTTTTCTTCGGCCGTCCGGGCGCCGCGATCTTGTTCCTCGCTTTCGCCGGCATGCTGATTTTCAACGGCGTCTATCAAAACGACGAAGGCGGCCCGCCGCCCGTCTGGCTGCGTCTTTCGACCATCATCGCGATCGCGCTTTTCCCTGTATATACAGGCCTTGCCGCCTACGGATTGTGGTCGCGTATCGATGAATACGGCCTGACGCCGCCGCGCATCGTCGGCATCGCGATGACGTTCCTCGCCTTCGCTTATAGCCTCGTGCTGATTGCCGGGTTGCTGACCGAACTCAACTGGCGGGGGGCGAAATGGATGCCGCTCGTCGCGCCGTTGAACACGCTGATGTCGGTTGCGTGGATCGTCGTCCTGCTCGGCCTGTCGTCGCCGTTTTTCAACACATGGGCGATCAGCGCCAGAAGCCAGGAGCAATTATTGCTGTCCGGCGATGTCGACGCCGGCAAATTCGATTTCGGCTATATGCGCTTCAAGCTCGGCAGGGACGGCGACGCCGCGCTCACAAGAATCGAGAAAGCGGGCGATCATCCCCAGATCGATACGATCCGGGCGGAGATCGCGCGCGCGCGCGCGGCGCTCACCTATTGGGAATACAAAAACCCGTCTCTGTCCGACAGCGCGCCGGAAACGCCGGCGCCGCCGGTCGACGTCAGCGGCGCGGAGGCGCAGCCCGGACCGATGGATCTCGACCTTAATCCTCAGGATGCGCCGGCCGACGGAACCGATTCTTAATCGGCGGCGGCGGTCGCGGCCTCGTCCTGCTCTTTATCTTTTTTCGGCTTGTCGTCGCGGCGCTTAATCTTGCGATTGGGGCCGTGATAATCTTCGACCCCTTCGGTCAGCGCATAACAGGCGAGGCGAACCGAACGCGGAATCTCCACCTTGTCGCCGTCGCGTTCGCCTTTTTCATAATACTGGATCATGCGGCGTTTGAGGCCGAGCGCGTGCGCCGCCTCTTTCTGGGAGAGTTTCAGCGACTTGCGCCATTTCTTGAAATCGCTCGGTTCCATCGCCCACCTGCCCTTGCCGCCCCTGATGGCGCACCTGTTGCCCTAGCGGACAATTGTTACAAGCTTTTGACAATTTTCCTGAAATTGCGCCCGAGCCCTTCAAAAATTCACTCATTACCCCTACCTTGAGTGGGCCGGCTTGCCGGCTATGGCGATAAACGGCCCGTGCAATAAGCGGTTCGGACCCGGGGGCGGTACCCGGCGGCTCCACCAAAGGCTCTTCTCGGGGGCTTTCGGCGGGGCCGAAATAGGATCGACGGACGTGTAAAGACGACGCTTTCGCCCGGATGGTCTCCGTTATTGGACCAACCTTGATAGTTGCCAATGACAACTTCTCGGAAGAGTTCGCTCTCGCTGCGTAATGCGGCTGAGCTGCTCAAAAACTAAGTCCTGACCTCTTCCAAGGTCAGGCGGGGCCCCCCGGCGCCTGGCAACAGAAGCCGGGACTTTTATTCGGGCTAGCGGGATCGCCCGCCGGTTTTCCAGCACGTCTTGCCATCTCGCCTCACCCAAACGGCGACTTTCGATCAAAAACGCGCGACGGTCCCCCATCCAGTCATCATGGGCGACGCCTTCCCCTGTTTGCCGGTTTCCAAGTTGCTGGTATGCATTAATGCAACGGGCCCTGATCGGGGCCCCGACGGGGACGGGCGAGGTCAGTTTGACAGACGTCGAAATCGATTACGATTACCTGACGCAGCAGGCGCTCAAACGCGTCGTGCGCGATGTACTGCAAATGACCGAGGAGCTTGGCGCAGCGCCGGGCGATCATCATTTCTATATCGAGTTCGAAACGCACGCGGAAGGCGTCTCCATTCCCGATCATCTGCTGGCGGTCTATCCGACTCGCATGACGGTCGTCCTTCAGCACCAGTTCGACGATCTTGAGGTTCGCGACGACGAATTCGCGGTGACCTTGTGGTTCAAGGGCCAGCAGGCGCGCCTCGTCATCCCCTATGATTCGGTGACGAGCTTTGCCGACCCGAGCGTGCAGTTCGGCCTGCGCTTCGACGCGCCCGCGAGCGAGACCAAAGCCAAACCCGCAGAACCCGCCGCGAAGGCGCCCGAAGAGGCGCCGGCCAAAGGCGCGTCCGTGCTCCAGCTCGACGCGTTCCGGAAGAAGTAAACGGCGGCGCGCCTGAAGAATTTACAATTCCCGACAGCGACGCTTGAAGCGCGCCGACAGCGTCGATAAACCGGCGCCGACGCGATGCGAGAGGCGGATGGAATGGCGAAAACGACACGCACCGAAACCGACACCTTCGGGCCCATAGAAGTCGACGCCTCGCGCTATTGGGGCGCGCAGGCCGAGCGCAGTCTCGGCAATTTCAGGATCGGCTGGGAAAAGCAGCCAGCGCCGATCATCAGGGCGCTCGGAATCGTCAAACGCGCCGCCGCCGAGACCAATATGGCGATGGGGCGGCTCGACCCGAAACTCGGCGAGACGATCGTCAGGGCGGCGCAGGAAGTGATCGAGGGAAAGCTCGACACGCACTTTCCGCTCGTCGTCTGGCAGACAGGTTCAGGCACGCAGTCGAACATGAACGCGAACGAGGTTATCTCGAACCGCGCGATCGAAATGCTGGGCGGCGAGATGGGCTCGAAAAAGCCCGTGCATCCCAACGACCACGTCAATATGAGCCAGTCGTCAAACGACACGTTTCCAACGGCGATGCATATCGCTTGCGCCGAAGAAATTCATCACCGCCTCCTTCCGGCCCTTCAGAAATTGCGCAACGCTCTCAACGACAAGTCGGCGGCGTGGAAGTCGATCATCAAAATCGGCCGCACGCATACGCAGGACGCAACGCCATTGACCCTCGGCCAGGAATTCTCCGGCTACGCTAAACAGGTCGAGAACGGCGTCGCCCGCATCGAAATGACTATGCCGGCATTGATGGAGCTCGCTCAAGGCGGCACCGCCGTCGGCACCGGATTGAACGCGCCGGTCGGCTTTGCTGAAAAAGTCGCCGAGCGTATCGCCGCGATCACGCAGATGAAATTCACCTCGGCGCCCAACAAATTCGAAGCGCTCGCCGCGCATGACGCGATGGTGATGAGCCACGGCGCGATTACGACCGTCGCCGCCTCGCTGTTCAAGATCGCCAACGACATCCGCTTTCTCGGCTCCGGCCCGCGCGCCGGACTTGGCGAATTGTCGCTGCCGGAAAACGAGCCGGGCTCCTCGATCATGCCGGGAAAGGTCAATCCGACGCAGTGCGAGGCGATGACCCAGGTCTGCGTTCACATCATGGGCAATAATGCGGCGATCGCCTTCGCCGGCAGCCAGGGCCATTTCGAGCTTAACGTCTTCAACCCGATGATGGCCTACAATTTCCTGCAGTCGGTGCGGCTGATGGCGGACGCGGCGAATTCATTCACCGACAATTGCGTCCTCGGCATCGAGCCGCGGCTCGACAATATCAAATCTGGCGTCGATCGCTCGCTGATGCTGGTGACGGCGCTCGCCCCGAAATACGGCTATGACCGGGCGGCGAAAATCGCCAAGACCGCCCACAAGAACGGGACGACCTTGCGCGACGAGGCGATCAGGGACGGCATACCGGCCGCCGATTATGACGCGATCGTCAGGCCTGAAAACATGATCGGGCCGGGCTGACGCGCGCGACGCCCGCCCTCTCGCCGATCAGCCCCTGCCGGGGTGGACCGCTTCTTGCTGGACAAGGCCGGGCGCCGGCGGGCATCGTCCGCGCCACGGATAAAAGTTGGGTCCAATTGGGGTTTTAACCATGGCTGACATGAAATCGCCGAGCCAGACGCGTCTCGTTCTGGCGCAGTTCCTTTTCGCGCACGACATCGATATCGAGGCGCTTTACAAAGCGCTCGGCGCCGAACTTGCCGAATGCGACGCCGAAGCCGTCTCGCACATGGCCGGCATCATCGACGGCGTGACGCTGGCGACGCAGAAGATCAAGGCGCACGGCCTCGACAACTGGACGCGCGGCTGACGCGCCATTTTCCCGGCGGCCGGAATTTGATACGCCGCCCGCATGCGCAAGCGCTCGATCAGCATCAAGGGCCACCGGACAAGCATCCTGCTTGAGCCGGAATTCTGGACCGCACTTGACGACGCCGCACGGCGACGCGGCGTCAGCCTTCCCCTGCTCATCGCGGAAATCGATCAGGCGCGGATGAAATCCGCGCCGGCGCCGGGCCTTGCCTCAGCGCTGCGCGTTTTCGCCCTCGCCGAATTGAACCCTTCAGGCGCTCGCCTGGAGCCCTGAGGACGGGCGCCCGAGGACCAGCTGCGCATAGAGCCGCGTCACTTCTTCGGCGTAGCCGCGCATGATCGGACGAACCTGAGCGAAACTGTCGACTTCGGCGGCGCGCGCCAGCAAGGCGGCAAAGCGCGGGCGAACCGGTTCGCGTTGCGGATCGCTCCAGCGCGCCAGCGCGCGCGCGGTCGCGAGGCGGGTCCAGAACGCGCGGGCGCCCTTCAAGGTCTCCGCCACTTCGACATTGATGATCCCGGCGCGCGCCATGTGGTCGAGCGCCTCGGAGGGTTGCGCGGTCTGCAGGGCGGGCTGCGCGCCGGCATGGCGATAAATCAGGGTCGAGATGATCAGCTCGACATCGAACAGTCCGCCTTCGGATTGTTCAAGATCCCAGGGCGATCCCGCGCGATCGCGGCGCAGGCGCTGGGCGCGCGCGCGATCGAGATCGCGGAGCAGGATTTCAGCGCGCTTCGGGTTTGCGACCGCGCCGCGCAAGGTCGTCGTCGCGGCGGCCTGCGCCTTGTCGGGCCCGGCGATGACGCGGGCGCGCGCCATCAGGATCTGGTCATGGGCGACGGCTTCCGACTGTATATAGGATCGCAGCTGTCCAGCTTCCGGCGCCAGAGGGCCGGCGATGCCGCCCGGACGGTGCGAGACGTCGGGCGCGGCGGCGAACAGCCCCTCGCCCAACATGCCAAGCGAGTCGACGAACAGTCTGGCGATTTCCTCGTGCGCGTCGCCTGATGGCGATCCCGACATGAAGCCGAGCGGCGTCGCGTAACCCGGTATGCCGCACGCAGGACCGTCAAAGACGTGCAGGGAAATTTCCGCCGTCGCATCGATTTCCCGATGCGCGACGTCGAAAAGTCGTTGCAGGGTCGTGGTGTGGATCGCATCGAGCGCCGAGGCCGCGCCGTCAAATCCCATATCGCCGGCGGCGGCGCACAAGGCGACGCGCGCCATCTGCTCGCGCCGCCAGCGCGCGACGCCCTCCGCCCCCGCTTTTTCCTTCGGCGGCGCATGGCGCGCCAGCCATTCGCGGCCGTTATTGGGCGTTTCAGCGCCGCGCGGCTCAAACAGCGCGGCGCAAGCCTCGTTCGATTCAATCAGGGGCTCGATCGCCGCGCCGAAGCATCCGAGCGCGTCGATCAAACCGTCGCGCACGCCGGCGCGCGTCGAGGAATGGACCTTGCGCACGCTGCTTTCTTCAACGCGAAGAACACGGTCGAACAAACGAACGGCTTCATCCGGATGTTGCGTCTCGCCGAAGGAAGTCAAAAGGCCCGGCGCAATTTCCGAGAACCTGGCTTCGCCGCCGGCGGCGCAAAGCTCGGCCCAGCCGTCAATCAGCGAAGAAAGATTGGCGCCGTTGCGGAAGCCAAGATCTTCCAGCTTGTCGACATCGTCAGGATTTCGCTCCGCCGTCCGAAAGCGCGCGAAATCGGCGCGCGGACCTTCCAGCAGTCGCGTCAACGCATTGCGGGCATCGGCGAGCGCGCCGTCGCGGGCGGCGGCAAGCGAGGCGTAATCGGAAAAGCCGCAGAGCGAGGCGAGCGCGCTTTCTTCATCGGCGGCCGCGGCGCCGAAGGCGGCGGCGCCTTTCATGGTTTGCGCGCGGGCGACGAGCGTCTGGGCAAATTCAGCGCCGACGGAGAGCCGTGCGGCGATGTCGGCGGGAATGGCGCCCGCTTCCGCCGCGCGCTTGAAGACTTCGCGCGCCGACGCGGTTCTGAACATCGCGCGCGAGCGGCCGAGGCTCCAGCGCAGAAGATTGGACGCGGCCCGGAACGGCTGCCGCGGGTCGTCCGACATCTTTTGAAGCTCGGCGCGGCCGTTCTCGCCGAGAAGCTCGCCCTTGCTCCAGATGATTTCTTCGATCGTTTCAAGAAATTCGCCGCCGGAACGGCGATCGCCCGCGACGACGCGCGAAGCGGCGAGCCAGCGCTTGGCCGGGTTTTGCTGCGGATTGTTGAGCGCCGCCGTCACGCGTGCGACCGATTCGACAAACCCGGCGCCATTGACGCCGTTGCCGAACGGCGTTCGCACCGAATAGAGCGGATAATCGCCGGGCTTTCCTTCGAACGCTTCGCGGAATTCCGCGCCGATACGCACGAAGGCGCGTTCGGCCATGCGCGCCGCCGGGCCTTCGAACGCCGCCGCGTCATAGACGGCGACGACGTCAAGCGGCCCGTAGGGCGCAAGGTCTTCATGCGCGAAATCGCCGCCCGCCAGCGCGAAAACGCCTTTGGCGCAGCTATCGTCCAGCGTGATCGGCAATTCGCCGCGGCTGACCGACACGCGCACAAGCCAGGCGAGCGCGGTTTCGACAATACGTTCGGCAAGATCGGTGCGCGCCGCCGTCGCCTCGCCCGTCGTCCATTGTCCGGAAATTTCCGCGACGGCGATCGCGATATCCGCGCGGTTTTTGATCGGCGAGAGGGCGCTGTACAGTGCGTCGGGTCCGCCGACGCCGCCATTCAGCGCCGTCAGGTCGCGGGCGGCTTCAGCGAGCACCTGGCTCGGCCCCTCAAGGAAAGCCTGACCGGCGAAGACCGGGTATTTCAGGCAGAGATCGGCAAGGCGCCGCGTCGAGCCGAAAATCTTCAGCATCGCGAGCATGCGGCGCGGCTCGTCGAGCGTCGCGCCCGGATCTTGTCCAAGGCTTTCCGCGAGCGCCCGGCGCCAGCGCTGCGCGCCCGACGCCGCGCGCGTCGGATCGATCGTCTCGTTTGAAAATTCGGAATCGACGGTTTTTGCGAACGATCTCGGCGACATCGGCGGCGCTTCCCCTGGCTCTGGCGCAATTTGGCGAAAATAGTTCGTTCACAGTGCCCCAACGTCATGAAAGGAGCTTTAACCCGATCGGAACAGTTCGACCGGGCGGGGTATCGCCTTGTGAAGAACCGCGGCGATTTGCGGCCCTGAGCGCCGCGGCGGCGGCGGTCGCCGCCCTTTACCGCTGCGCTCAGAAGCGGCCCGTCAGGACCGCCCAAAACATCGCGAGGCGCTTCATCACGGGCCAGCGACGCCCGTCCGCCCGCGCCACATAGCCGCGCGTCAGGGATAAGGGAGCAAGCCGGCCCGCGTCCGCCGGCGAGAAGCGAATTGTCCCGCTGGCGGCCTGCGCCCGGAGATGCGTCGCCGCTGTCGCGGCCTCGCTCGCCAGCGCCGGCGCCAGCTGCGGGGCAAATCGCGCCAGAGCACAGGCTTCCGCGAGCGACGCGGCGACCGTCGCCGGACACGTCGCGACGGCGCCGAGCGCGAGCCGCGCAAGCGGCGTCTCGGCGCCGCGCAGGAATTCCCGCAAATCATCGAGCGAGGCAAAGCGCGGCTCGTAGAGCAGGCGAGCGCGCGCATCGATCAGCCCCTCGGCGACATCGCGCATTTCACCGCCGACGGCGCCGCTCGCCGCCAGCAAGGAAACCACGGGATGCGCGCGTCCCGGCGCGCCGGCGGCGATTTCGTCGATCGCTTCCCGCCACCATTGCAAACGGATCTCTCCGAGCGGCGGCTCGCTGACAAGGGCCGGAATTCGCCTCAGCTCGATCTGGAAAGCATAAAGCGCGGCAAGGCGCGCGCGATCCGCCTCGATCGCATAATTGAGAGCGAGCGAAAGGTCTTCGTCGCCCTCCGCGACGGCGCGAAGGCAATAGTCCAGCTCTTCAAGAGTCGCCTTTGCGTGATTATCCAAATCGGCGCCTTCTGGCCTCGCCCCCGGTGCGACCAGCAAAATACCGAATCAGCTTTTCGCGCTCGATTTTTGCATACTCGCGTGACCGTTAAAAACGGCGGCTGCTTATATGCAAACACGCTCTAAATGCGCGCGGCGAGAGGCGCAATGATAAAGAAAAGGCCGGAACCCCGTCGGGATTCCGGCCTTTGACGAGGGTGACGCCGTCTTACTAAAACGACTTTCGGACTGACATGAAAGCCGTCCGTCCCTGCAAGTCGTATCCGACGCCGATCGGCACATTGTAGACGGAGAAGGCGCCGTCCGCGTCGACCAGCTCAGGGCTGCGATCAAAGACGTTTCTTACGCCCGCCGTGACCACCCAATCGCCCGGCGCCCAGGTGACCGAAGCGTTATGGACGAAATAATTGCCGGTGAAATCAACCGGACGGCAAGTGTCGCCGGTCGCACCCGGGCGGATCGTCGGATCCGGACACGCCACGTCAAACACGAATGGCGGATTGTTCACCGGGTCGCTGAGATCGATGTCTTCCTGGCCTTTCCCGATCCAGCGGGTGAACCAGTTAAACCGAACATCGCCGGTGCTGACGATGAGATTGGCGTTGCCGCGCCATGTCGGCGCATCCGTTTCGCCCTTGTTGTCATCGACCGAACCTAGGACTTCGACTTCCTGCTCAAGGAGCTGCGACAGTCGAACATCCAGCGACAAGTCGAACGGCTTGCCGAAGGCGTCGAAATCCTTGGTCAGCAGAAGGTTGTAGTCGATGCCTTTCGACGTAAGTCGGCCGATATTGATGAAGCTCGTGTCGAGCAGGCTCAAAAAGCCTTGCGCATCACGCGTCACGCGCGAACAAAAGGCGTTCGAGGCCGTCGACTGAATCGTGTAACATTCGCGAATGACATCACCCGTGCCAGGCTCTTCGACTGAGTCGCGAACGACGATGTTGTAATAAGTGCCGGAGACCGTAAGCCCAAACGCATCGGTCCACGGCTGCTCCCAGACGACGCCGGCGGTATAGGCGCGTGATTCTTCGTCTTCGAGCTGATTTGAACCGCCTGTCAGGATTTCGACGCTCTGAATGGGATTTGTTTCAGGCGATGTCGTGATGCCGAGCGAAAGCGGGTCGACGCCCTGCGCCTGGCACTGCGAAATCGTGAAAGCCGAACGCGTATCGAGATTTGGATCGTAGGTCGGCGGAATATTCGGGTTGCCGCTGGCGACGCGTGCGGCGAGCGGCACGATGCATGGGTCGGTGATGTTGTTGAAGCCGGTGCCGCCGAGCAAGAACTGCTCCCGGGAGTTTGGCGCACGATAGGAGGTGCCGTAGCTGCCCCGGAAAGTCAGCCAATCCACAGGCTTGTAGATGCCTTTGAGACTGTAGGTCCAGGCCGAGCCGTAATTGCTCTCCTCCGTCCATCTCGCCGCAGCGTTGATGTTCAGGAGCTGAGCCCCGGGCATGTCGGAGAGAAGGTCGGTATCGAGCTCGGTGAAGAATTCATAGAGATCGCGCTTGCCGGTTGCGCCCCGGTCGGATGCGAAATTGTGAATCCGGCCGTCGCGACGAAACGCCGACGGGCGCGAGCTGATCGCATCTTCTCGCCATTCGCCGCCGACGACGATGGATAGCGGGTTCTGATTCCACGGCAATGTTGCGACCTGGCCGGTCACGTAAACCTGGGCGAGCGTTTGTTCGACAGTCGTCGCAAAATCGGCCGGAACGTAGAGATAGGCCGCTTCCTCGGGCGTTAAAAATCCGCCGCCCTCCAGATAAAGGTTCGGCGCAAAAAGGTTGACCGGCACGCAGGGCGTGACCTGCGGGACGGTTCCGCCGCAGGTAACAGATCCATCGGGGTTCCTGACGGAAGTGCTCAAGGAAAGATCGAGGCGGTCTTGATCGATGCCCTGAAACACGTCCGTGCCGTTCGACCGTGAGTAGCTGGCGGAAGCCTCCCAGGTGAATCCGTTGAAACCGATAAAGCCGTCGAGCCACGGCAGCTCTCCCCGGGCGCCGCCGACAATGCGAAACTGCGACACTTCGGTGTCGCGCGTGTCGCGATCGCCGTTGATGTTGAGGATCGGCTGCACATTATCGATCGAACCAAAATTGACGCCGAAAATTCCAAGACAGTTCACGCCGTCCGGGTTGATCGGATAATCGTCGGATGGATCAGCAGGCGTGCCGTTGTCCGCAAGATCGATATTGCAGGGATTGAAAGGGTTCGTGGCCGGCACATTGTTGAAGAACTGCGCGCCCGGCTGATATTGGCTGGTCTGCCGGTTTGAAAACATCGCTTCGAAGAATGGAGTGATGTTGCCGCCCTTGCCGGTATTATATTCTCCATAGGCGTAGATCGAAAAAGTCTGATTGGACGGAAGGAAGTCGGCGTTCTGGGCCGTCTCGCTTGCGTCATAAGCATAAAACGGGTCCTTGAAGTCGACGTCTTGCAATCCGTCGCCGTCAAAGTCGAATGTCGTCCCAAGCTGGGTTTCCGAAAAGTTTGGAATTCCGACATTCGTCGACCCGGGCGTATAATAAACCGAGCCGAATCCGATGGGAATGAAGATGCGGTTGGTCAGCGGAAACTGCACGCACTCATTGATGGTCACTCCGGGATTTTGATTGGTATCCTGATTCAGAATCCGGCCGTCTGGCGTATAATAAAGCTCCTGCTCGCAACGCCCGAGGAAATCCCGCTGATTGCGCGCGACACGGTTATTGGTCTGGTATTCGGCTCCGAAGCCGATGAAGCCATTGTCGCCGGTCATGCCCCAGGACGCGGCGACGGTATATTGTTCGCCGCCGCTCTGAAACGGCAGGGAGCCGTCGGCGTCGATCTGGAAGCCGTCGAAATCGCGTCTTAAAATGACATTCGCCACGCCAGCGATCGCATCCGATCCGTAGACCGAGGAAGCGCCGTCGAAGAGGTTTTCAATCCGGTCGATCAGGATGGTCGGGATCAGGCTGATATCGGGCGTCGTCGGCGCGCCGCCGACCCCCGCGGGCGCCATCCGGCGGCCGTTGATGAGAACCAGCGTTCTTTCCGGGTCGAGGCCGCGAAATGAAACCTGGGTCGCGCCTGGGCCATTGTCGAGCACGAATGGGATGAAAGACTGGTCGATTTGAAGGCCTGTCGACTGCGGCGAGGTCTGCAGGATTTCGTCAATATCGAGCAGGCCGGCCTCCCTTGCGACATCTCCCTGGATGACCTGGACAGGCGCGGCGCTCGAAAATTCCTTGCGGGCGATGCGCGAGCCGGTGACAACGATCGTATCGGTCGAAGGAGCGTCTTCGACTGGCTGCGCGGGCGGCGTCAGTTCGACCTGATCGTCTTCCTGGGCGGCGGCCGCAGCTGCAACCGCGAGCGTCATCATCGACGCGCTTGCGGCAAGCGCGATCTTGATCGCCGCGAATCTTTGCGGCGCGATATTCCTGATTGTCATTAGTATTACCCCTGCTGTCTGCCTCGTTTCCGAGTGACCTCTGCAGGCGGCCGGTACTGATAGCCCTCAGTGATTTTTTTGCTTCCGGGCGTACAGCCCGGTTCAGGCGCAGTCTATGGGGATGGAATTTAATGTCAATCGGCGGCGCGCCGGGGTCGCGCCGACCGAGGACTTTTCGGGGGTCCGGCCCCTATTTTTCGCTTACGCGCCGGCGGGCGCGGCGGCGCCCTTGACCCAGTCGCGCCCGACGCCGGTCGCCATCAGGAACGGCGCGGCGATGAAGATCGACGAATAGGTGCCGACAAAGACGCCGAACAGGATCGCCCCGGAAAAGCCGCGCAGGACCTCGCCGCCGAAGAAAAACAGCGGGACCAGGGAAATGATGACGGTGCCCGAAGTCATCACCGTTCGCGACAGCGTCTCGTTGATCGACAGATCGATCAGTTCGCCGAACGGCATTTTCTTGAATTTTCGCAGATTCTCCCGCATCCGGTCGAAGACGACGACGGTGTCGTTCACCGAATAGCCGACAATGGTCAAAATCGCGGCGATCATCGGTATGTCGAACGGCACCTGCAGGATCGAGAGCATGCCGAGCGTCATGATCGTATCGTGAATCGTCGCGACGATGGCGCCGACGCCGAACTGCCACCGGTATCGGAACCAGACATAAATAATGATGAGGAGGATCGACCCCACGACCGCCATCACGCCCTTCTTGATCAGCTCGCCCGAGACCGTCGCGCCGACGACATCGGTGCGGCGGAAGGTGATGTCCGCGCCGAGAACCTCCTTCAGCTTGGTCTGGATCTCGGCGGCGACGACTTGTTGCGCTTCGTCCTGATCGGCGCCAGCGGAGGTTTCCGCCTCCGCGTCGCGCTCGACATAAACGATAACGCCGTTGGCGTCGCCGGAAGCGTCATTGATCGCCTGCACCTTGACGGCGCCGAGGCCGAGACCGCTGACGCCGGAGCGAACCGCCGTGATGTCGATCGGATTGGACGAGGCGACTTCAATCGTCACGCCGCCCTTGAAATCGACCCCGAAATTGAAGCCGATAAAGACCATCGAGGCGATCGCGGCGATGTTCAGCAGGGTCGATATGATGACGCCGTGCCAACGATATTTGGTGAAGGGAAATTTGGTGTTTTCCGGGATGATCTTCAAAAGCATGGCGACCTCTTAAAGCGTCAGCGTTTTCGGACGCTTCGTAAGCACATAATGGCCGGCGAGAATCTTGGTGATCAAAATCGCCGAATAGACGGAAGTGATGATGCCGAAGGCGAGCGTCACCGCGAAGCCCCGCACCGGGCCGGCGCCGAGGACGAACATGATCATCGCGGTGAGCAGCGTCGTCGCATTGCCGTCCGCGATCGCCGACCACGCTTTGTCGAAACCAAGCTCGACGGCGTTGACCGAACTCTTGCCGTGGCGGACTTCCTCGCGGATGCGCTCGAAGATCAGCACGTTGGCGTCGACCGCCATGCCGACGGTCAAGACGATGCCGGCGATGCCGGGAAGGGTCAGCGTTGAGCCGAGCAGCGACAAGATGCCGGTTAGCAAGATAAGGTTCGCAAACAGCGCGATATTCGCGAACCAGCCGAACCGGCCGTAGGTCACGACCATGTAAGCGGCGACCGCGAGAAATCCGGCGATCAGCGAGATCGTGCCGGCCTTGACCGAATCGGCGCCGAGATCGGGGCCGACGCTGCGCTGTTCGAGCGTGTTGAGGGGCGCGGGCAAGGCGCCCGAGCGGATCAGCGTCGCGATGCGCTGCGCTTCTTCCGGCGCGAAATTGCCGGTGATGCGGCCAGACCCGCCGGTGATCGGCGTTTGGATGCGCGGATAGGAGATGACTTCGTTGTCGAGAACGATGGCGAAAAGTTCGCCGACATGCTCGCGCGTATAATCGGCGAAACGGCGCGCGCCGCGGCTGTCGAAGGCGAAGTTGATCTGAAAGCCGCCGCCCTGGGTGTCGATGCCGGCCGAGGCGCTTTCGACCATGTCGCCGGTGACTTCCGCCTCCTCCCACAACACCAGTTGCCCGCCGCCTTCGGTCTGGGCGATCGGCACGACAATCCGGTTCGGCGGCAGGACGCCGGCCAGCATGTCTTCCTGCGAGACCGACTGATCGACGCGGTGGAAGGAAAGCTGGCCCGTGCGGTTGATGATCTGCTTTAGCGCTTCCGGGTCATTGTCGCCCGGCGCTTGCACGACGATGCGATCGGCGCCTTGCGGCTGGATCAGCACTTCCTTGTTGCCGGCGGGATCTATACGTCTACGGACGACTTCGATCGAATCGGCGAGCGCTTCTTGCTGGTAGACGCGCCGGGCGTCCGGCGTCATCACGACATCGATGCGCGGCCCTGTCACTGTCACTTCATAGGACCTGACCGCCGTTCCGACGATCGAGGCCGGCCGCGTCAGCTCGCGCACGCGCTCGGACGCTTCCTCGACCTGCGCTTCGTCCTTCACCCTTAACGTGACGGTATCGGCCGGCAGATCGAGCGTCGGCAGCGCCTGCAAGGTCACCCGTTCTTTCGTCCCGGACGGGCGCATCGAACGCTGGATTTCCTGACGCAGCGCCGTCAGCCGGTCGTCGATCACCTTTTCCGTGTCGACGCCGAGCAGGAGATAAGAGCCTCCTTGCAGATCAAGCCCCAGATTGACGCGGCTTTTCGGCGCGAAGCCCGGCCAGCCGGCGACCTCGTCCTTCGGGAAGAAATTCGGGACAGCGAGCAGCGCCGCAAGCGCGACGGAACCGGCGATCAGCGCCTGTTGCCATGGTCTGAACTGAAGCATTCTTGAGCCTGCGAGACGATAAAGCGCGTCCCGCCCTTTCTCTTCTTATTGATCGTTGGCGGCGGGCGCAGGCTTGGTGCGAACGTCGGTCAGGGTCGACTTGACGATTTTGACGACCACATTGTCGGCGAGCTCGACCATGACCTCGTCGCCGTCGAGCACTTTTGTCACTTTGCCGATCATGCCGCCCGAGGTGACGACGACGTCGCCTTTGCGGACATTGGCGATCATCTCCATGTGCTTTTTGCGCGCCTGGTTCTGCGGCCGGATGATCAGGAAATAGAAGAACACGAAGACCAGAATAAACGGCGCGAGCTGGAGCAGCGGATTGGGCGCTGCGACGCCGGCGGCCTGCGCATAAGCGGGCGAGAAGAACATCGGGCTAAACTCCTTGGCGGAAGAGCCTGGAACGAAAACTGAACGCCGACCTCGGTCGAACGCCGGGCCGGCGCATGGGCTGGCGGATATATAGCGATCCAGCGCCCCGGCGCAACGCGCGAGGGTCCCCTAAATATCAGGCCGCAAACGGAAAAGGGCGTTCAGGCCGCGCTCGCCCGCGCCGCCTCGAGGGCGAGGATCGCCTTCTTGCGCGCCGCCCCCCAGCGGTAATTGTGGACGACGCCCGAGGAGAGGATCACCCGGTGACAGGGGATAAGGAGCGAGATCATGTTGGCGCCGACCGCCGCGCCGACCGCCCTTGAGGCTTTCGGGGCGCCGACCGCCCGCGCGAGATCGCCGTAAGTGACGCAGTCGCCGGCGGGAATGCGCAGCAGGGCTTCCCAGATTTTCAGCTGGAAATTCGTGCCCTGAACATAAAGGCCGAGCGGTTTGTCGAGCCGCTCGCCGGCCGCGAAAGCGAAAGCGCGCGCAGCGATCGGCGCGATGAAGCCCGGATCCTCGCGATAGGTCGCCGCCGGCCAGTCGCCTTTCATTTCGGCGAGCGAACGGGCAAGGCCGTCCGGCTCGGTGAAAGAAAGCCAACAGACGCCTTTTTCGGTGGCGCCGATCAGGGTCCGCCCGAACGGCCCGTCGACTTCCGCGTAACGGATCGCCTCGCCCTCGCCCTTGCGGCGATAGGCGCCGGGGGTCATCGCTTCCGAAACGAGGAAGAGATCGTGCAGCCTTGAGGGGCCGGAGAGCCCCGCCGCAAAAGCCGCGTCCATGACGCTGCCGCCGCGATCCATGGTCCGGCGCGCCTCGCCCGCCGCGAGGAACTGCAAGAAGCGCTTGGGCGAGACCCCCGCCCCTTCCTTGAAGACGCGCTGGAAATGCGCCGGGCTGAGGCCGACAACGCCGGCGGCCTCCTCAAGGCTCGGCGCGCCTTCAGCATTGGCGACCAGAAAATCGATCGCGCGGGCGATCGGCGCGTAGCCGTCGAGGCGGGAGGGAGGGCGGCTTAAGGTCATCACAGGGCTCATCTGCGGGTTTTCGGCCAGACATGCGTCCGCCGCGACCCGATTCTTGCGGAAGTCCGCCAAGGCGGTTTTACCAGACGTTAACCATGAAGGCGCGTTATTTCCGGGAATTTGGAGACGGCCCATGGAAGATCTCAGGAATATCATCGCTCTCGGCTTTTCCGGCGCGGACGTCACCCGCGCGCTGATCATCGCCTTCACGCTGGCGATCCTGCCGCGCAAAAAGCGCTCCTCCTGGTTTTTGGGCGCGATCGCCCTCTTCATCGACCGCCTGATCTGGCCGATCTCCGGCATGGCGCTCGCCGGCGCCGACATCCATTCGATCTACGCCTCGATCGGCGCGCTCCAGAAAACCTTCGTCGACGATCTGGGGCTCTATGTCGTGCGCTATCTCGGCCTTGTCGTGATGATCGCCGGGTTCATGGCGTTCCGGAACAGCGTCAACGCCAAACTCATCCCGCCGAAGGCCAAGCCCGCAACCGCCTGAGCGCGAAGGCGCCGCCAAAATGCGGATCGTGCGGATAATCCCCGCGCCGTTTGATGATTTCAGTCCAGTCCCCGCGCGGGTTCCAGCGGTTTTGTACGGATAATCCGTACACAATCAAGGCGGGACAATTTCGCCTTTCGGGCGACGCGCCGCCCCCGCAACCGTTCATTCACTTGTCAAATAGCCGCGTCGATTCGCATCGCCGCCGATCATAAGACATGAGATCCATCAGATCGAATTCAAGACTCCGGAAAGATGTAGTTGCGCGCGGGATTTCGCCGATTGAGAGAAAATGCCGGGCGCAATGCGTCGCAACAGCGGCGGCGGACGCGGCTGAAAAAAGTCCGGTCTAAGATTTGGCGAGGATCGCCTTGACGCGCTCCACCGATCCATCGGCGAGCGCCTCACGCCGCTCGCTCCTCTTATGGGCGGCCTCCTGCGCGACGAGCCTGGCATGTCGCGCGTCGCGCGCGTAAGACTCGAACATCGGGTCGAGCTCGACCGGCGCGCGCAGAGCCGTGCTCGATTTGACGTATCGGGAAACTTCCGGCGAATTGAAAAGCGCGTCGGCGTCGCCGTTCAGCGCCAGTGACAGGGTCTTCGCTTCAAAATAAAACGCATCGCCGACGCCGTTCGTTTCCATCTGGGCGATGAGCCTGTCGAGTTTAGCGCGCCAATCGGCTTCCGCCGCGTCGGCTTGCGTCTCCCTATAAGCGTAAGCGAGTCGGGCGATGAGCGCCGCCTCAGAGACCGTTTCCGGCGCCGCCGCCTTTGCAAGCGGCATGATCGCCTGCGGGAACTTGCGAGAAACAAACAGACGGATGCCGCGCAGCTGATCGTTCCAGACGTTATCCGTCGGAACTGCGACCGCATCAGACGCCCCGACGGACGGCTTTCCGAGCTGCAACAGCGCCGCATCTCGGCCCCAGTCGTCGGGCGCGAGCGCAACCGCTTCTTCCTCAAATCCGAGGAAGGCCATGACGCTGCTCGCCATCTGACGAAGCGTGAAATCCTCTGGCGAGGCTTCAAGAAGCGGCACGATCGTCGCCAGCGCGCCGCTGATGTCGCCATGATCGGTCAACGCATAATGGTGCGCGACCGCCAGCAAATTCGAGTCCTTGTTGTAAGACATCGCGCGCGCCGCGACCGCAGCCGCTTCCTCGCTGCGGCCGGCGAAACGAAGCGTCGTTGAAAGCTTGCGGCTCGACATCGCGCCCAGCGGATCAATCTCGATCGCCTTCTCCGCGAAGACGAGCGCATCTTTCGGTTTCCCCTGCGCCTGCAGATTGAACACGATCTCGTAATAGCCAGGCAGGTAGTCGGGCGCCTCGGCTATCAGCTTGCGCGCAATCTCTTCGGCCGCCGCGAATTCAGCGGCGGCGTTATCGCTGTCAAAGGCGCTGAGCGTCCGAACGGCGACATCGACGGCGCGCGCCTCGATCAGCGACGGATCCAGCTGATAAGCCTTGGCGAGGTTGCGCTTGGCGAGCGCCAACGCCTCCTCATGCGGCATGTCGCCATGATCGTTGATGCTGGAGCGCCAGGCGGCGTCCGCAAGCAAGGCGTAGGCCGGCGCAAAATCAGGCTCCAGTCGGATCACTTCCGCGAATTTCTCGCGCGCCGCCTTCAGCGAGGCGGGCGAGCGCTGCTCCGCCAGGAATTTCGCTTCGAGAAACGCGTCATAGGCTTCAGCCGACTGCGGTCGGCCGGCGGCGGGCGCCGGCTTCAACGCGGAGTTCATTTCCCTGACGATCGTCGCGGAAATCTCGTCCTGGACGTCAAACACGTCATCGGCGTTCCGGTCGAATTTCTTCGACCATAGCTGGAAGCCGGTATTTGCGTCGATGAGCTGCGCAGAGACCCGCAGCCGGTCGCCGGACCGCCGCACGGACCCTTCTAGAATCGCCTCGACGCCGAGTTCGAACGCGATCTCGCTCAGCGGCTTTTTCGAATCGCGGAACAGAAATGACGACGATCGCGCAACCACCTTGAGGCCGTTGCTTCGCGAAAGGTCGCTGAGGATTTCCTCGGCGACGCCGTCAGCGAACCATGCGTGATCCTTTTGCTCGCTGAGATCGACGAAAGGAAGAACCGCAATCGATCCGTAGACTTCCTTTCTGTCCGGCCGCTCGGCCGCCGCTTTTTCCGGCGCCGAGGACGCATTCTCGCGGCCAGACAGAAGGTAGGACCCGGCGGCGACAAGGGCGAGCGCGGCCGCCGCGCCGGCAAGAACGGCCCGCGAGGGCGCACGAAAGGAGCGCTTCGGCGCCGCAATCGGCCGGGCCGGCGCATCGAGCTTTCCGCCGATCGCCGCTGACAGCTCGTCGAATGGCGTAAGGTCGCCACGGGCCCACGGCGCGAAGTCGATTGTCTGGAACTGGCGAAAGCCAAGCGGCGGCGGCGTCCCGTCGAGGCTGATCGGCGCAAGCCGGCCGCTGTCTCGACCTTCCGCCGCCTCGTCCGCCACCCAGTGCGATGACGAGGAGGCCTTCGACCAGGCGACGAGCACGACGCGAGCGGCGGCGAGTTCCGCCGTCGTCTCCTTCGTAAACTCGACGCCCGCTGAGATCCTCTTGTCCCACCAGACCGAGTAACCCGACGCTTCCAGCGCGCTCGCCAGCAAATCGATCTGGGCGCGGTCTTCGCGCGCATAGGATATGAAAATGTCGGCCAAGTCTTGTCGCCCCCGCTCAGTTCCGAGCCGGCGTCGAGAATAGTATGTCCGTCAAGCCGGCGCTAGACCTTCTTGAACGCCAGCACCGCGTTCAGCCCGCCAAAGGCGAAGGAGTTCGACAGCGCGAGATCGATCCGCCGCGCGCGCGCTTCGTTGGGACAATAATCGAGATCGCAGGCGGGGTCTCCCTCGTCGTAATTGATCGTAGGCGGAACGACGCCGCCTTCCATCGCTTTTAGCGTCGCAATCGCCTCAATCGCGCCGGCCGCGCCAAGGAGATGCCCGTGCATCGACTTCGTCGACGAGACGATCAGTTTGTCGGCGTCGGCGCCGAACGCGGCGCGGATGGCTTTTGTTTCCGTCGGATCGTTGAGCAACGTGCCGGTGCCGTGCGCATTGATGTAGACGGCGGCGGCGTCCGCCGCGCCGACCGTCGACAACGCCGCCTTCATCGCATCCGCCGCCCCGTCGGCGGAAGGATTGATCATGTCCTTTCCGTCGGCGTTCATGCCGAAGCCGGCGATTTCGGCGTAAATTTTCGCGCCGCGCTTTTTCGCGGATTCATACTCTTCAAGCACGAGGACGCCCGCGCCCTCGCCGATGACGAGGCCTTTGCGATTTTTGGAAAACGGCCGGCAAAGCTCATCCGACATGATGTGCATCGCCTTCCAGGTTTCCATGGCGCCATAGGTCAGCAGCGCTTCCGAGGCGCCGGCGAGCGCCGCGTCGGCGCTTCCATGTCGGATGAGGTCCGCCGCGACGCCGATCGAATGCGCGCCCGACGCGCAGGCCGATGAAATCGCGAAGGCCGGCCCTTTCAATCCGTAGCGGATCGACAAATGGCTCGCCGGGGCGTTCGGAATGATCTTGAGGATCGACAGCGGATGAGGCTTTTTCCCGTGCTTCAACATCGCAAGATAGGCGGTGTCGAACGTCGTCTGGCCGCCGATGCCGGTGCCGATGATCGCCGCCGTGCGCGCGCCAAGTCCGCCAGCGAAGTCGACGCCGGCGTCGGCGATCGCTTCATCGGCGGCCGCGACCGCAAGCTGCGTGAAGCGGTCGGCGCGCGACATCTCGCGCCCGAGACTTTCAAGGCGCGCCTCGAAGCCGTCGATCGGCGCCACGGGGAGCGTGATCGAAAACTCCTCGCCCGCAGTCAGCGTGCGCCGGGAAATGCCGCACACGCCTTTTTTGGCGTTCGCCCAGAATTCGGAAACATCGGCGCCGGTCGCGCACAGCCCGCCGAGCCCGGTGACGACGACGCGCCGCGACATCCCCTATTCTTTCCCGGCGAGCTTTTTCACCGCGTCGATGAGATCGCCGACGGTTTTCATGTTCCCGAGCGGATTTTCATTGGCGTTGAACGGCACCTCGACGCCGAGCTTTTCCTCGACCTCGTAAATGATCTCAACGATCGAGAACGAGTCGATTCCGAGATCGGCGATCGGCGTCTCGCGCGTCGGCTCGCCGGTGAGGCCGATGGCGTGCCCCTTGATGATCTCGAGCAGTCCCTTGTCGATGTCAGACATGTCGTCCCCTCCGGATTTGCTTCCGGCTTAGCCGATCCCGGTCAATCGCGAAAGTTCTTGAACTGCAGGGGCTGCTCGTTTTTGAGGCCTTTGACGAAAGCGATCACCTCCTGAAGGTCGTCGCGTTTTTTGCCGGTAACGCGCAGTTCGTCGCCCTGGATCGACACCTGAACCTTGAATTTCGCCTCCTTGACGGATTTGACGATCTCCTTCGCCAGCTCCTTGTCGATCCCTTCCTTGATCTTCACCAGCTGGCGGACCGACTGGCCGGCGGCCGGCTCGACCTTTTGATAGTCGAGCGAGCCCGGCGCGATGCCGCGCCGCTGCATGTGGCCCTGAAGCAGCTCATGCATCTGCTTCAGTTTCAGATCGTCGTCGGCGTTGATGGTGATGACGCCTTCCTTGATCTCGAGCGTCGATTTCGAGCCCTTGAAATCATAGCGCGTCCCGATCTCGCGCATCACGTTCTGGATCGCGTTGTCGGCTTCGGTGAGATCGACTTCCGAGACAATGTCGAATGAGGGCATTTGTCAGTCTCCGCCTTGCGGCCTGTAGGCTTCAATGAATTCCTTCGGCATGCGCGCCGGCTTTCCCGTCGCCATATCGATGGAAACGAATTTCGTTCGGCCCCTGAAAACGACGGCGCCGGTCCCGGTCTTCCTCATTTCATAGGCGCGGACAAGCCGCACGCGTTTGTCATTTTCCGCAATCCATGTGGCGACGTCGATTTCATCCCCGAGCGCGACCGGCGCGATATAATCGAATTCATGCCGCCAGACGACGCACCCCGTCCCGATGCGCTTGTAATCTTCCATCGAAAGCCCAAGCATCTCGGAATGCGCCCACGCGATTTCATTCGCCCAGTCGATATAGCGCGCGTTGTTGACATGGTTGAACGCGTCGATGTCGGCGGGCGCCGCGACGCGGCGCTGGACGAAGGGTGCGGGGACGGGCCATGGCGACAGCATAATTACCATATAACATGCCAACTGACATCGCGCAGCGTCAAAACCAGGCGCCGCCTTATACTATTCGATACGCAATGACTTGCGGTATCAGCATCATAGCCGGAATTTGTCTTACCGTCGCAACAACAATCAGCCGAAACAGAAAATACATGCAAAACTGATAGTCATTTTCATTTCGGAAAATAAGAATTCGCGCGAAGCGCCGTTCGTAAGAACAAACGGATTCGACGCCGAATCAACAAGACTGAGACAGGCTCCACTTCCGGTTGCTTGTTCAGAATTAAGGACATATGCTAGGAGGGAATCTTGGGCGACAATCAACTGGTTTACGCGTTTGCGTTTTAACATGGTGATTGGAATCCGCCCGTGCAGGATGCTTTGGAAGATTACGTCGCCTCGGCGCGGGAAATCATCGACACGCGCGAGTTAAAAACGCTACTGATTTCGACGTTACGACGCTTCGGGCTCGATCAGGTTTATTATCGTCACGTTGTCTGGCAATTTCGGCGCGTCACTGCGGCGAGCGGCGTTCGCATCTGTGAGCTGAAACACGACTGGGTGAACCTCTATGTCAAAAAGGGTTACGTGCTGGACGAGCTGGCGGTCACTGAGGCGCAACGGCGTTCCAGCCCCTTTCGGATGTCTGAGCTTCGCCGCACGCCGCATCTCACCGAACGGCAAAGGGAGTTCCTCAGGGACTTGACGGATGCCGGCTACGAGGAATTTTTCGCGGCGCCGATTTACAGCCGGCCGGGTGATTTTGCGCTCTTCGCTTTTGCAGCCTCTGGGAACGACGTAAGCTTGAGCGATGATCAGTTGTTGATGCTCCAGTCGCTCTGCCAAGCATGTCATATACGTTATAACACTCTGGCGCTCCGACTTGAGCCAGTGTCGTTGTCGCCCCGGGAAACCCAGGTGCTTGAGTTGATCGCCAAGGGCGGGACCAATCTTTCGATCGCACAAACTCTCGGCGTCACGGTCAATACGGTCGACACCCTGGTGCGCCGATGCTTCGCCAAACTTGGCGTTACGACCCGGGTTGAGGCGGCATTGGCCGCTATTGGTCGCGGGCTGATACTGCCCTGAGCCGGCGTTGCGCTTGTCCTCCAATTGCGTGACAGACTGGTAATGCAACTAAACTTATCGATGATTCCGGCGGCCGCACTGCGGTCGATGGGAGAGTGACTCAATTGACATCGGACTTGATCGCGCGTCGCCTTCTTTCCGTGACGGCGCAGGAGACGTCTTCGACTGAATCTCCGTCGAACGCGTGGCGTGATTTCACCGAGCGTTGCGCAGCTTACGGTTCGATTCACAATTGCCGCGACGCATCGGTTTTGTTCTCGAACTACCCGGAAGAAATCAGCTTACTCTATGAACGTGATTTCGGGGGCCGGCGCGATCCGATCATGCGCGCCGCGATGCGAACATCTTTCCCGGTAAGACTGGGAGAATACCGGCGCGCCAACGCCTGCTCTCCATCGTTTTTAAGATTGATGGCGGCCTTGTCCGATATCGGCGTCAAGGACGGGCTTGGCATATTTGTAACGCCGCGCCCGGGCGACTTTATCTATATTTCCCTGGGATTTGAGCACTCTCTTGACGGTTGGTCGGAGAAAATGATCGGGCGCATTCAGCATCGAGCCGAAATGACGGCTCGCAAACTTTTCGCGGGCAATCGCGCTTCGATCGTGAAACGCCTCACAAGTCGCGAGATCGAAGTCTTGTGTCTGTTTTCAACCGGCCGAAGCGACAAGGAGATTGCGCGCGAGCTGGGACTGGCGCCTTGCTCCGTGCGCACCCTGGCGGAGCGGTGCGCCGAAAAATTGAACGTCACGTCGCGCATCGAGTCGGCGATCGAGGCGAACCGTCTCGGCATCATTCCGCACTCAGGACCCTGCGGAAGATGTATTTGTCCGCATATTGCGTTACATGAATCATGATGAAACAGTTTTATAAATAAATCGAAGCGGAAACTGGTTCTCATGAAATGAATATCACTGAATTACACAGAGAGATCGAAGAATTATTTTCCGGCGTCGCGCCGATAGGCGATGGTCGCGCATCCCGGCTTGAAGAACTGTTCAACACCTTCAGAGCTTGCGAGAGAAATCTCGACGAGTACAATCGGTCGAGCGGCGGCGCGGAAGACGATGTGCGCGCCGACTGGGTGATCGAAATGCAGACGATCATCATGGCGAAAGCGGCCGCGACGCCGGCGGCGACCTTGAATGACGTGCTCTTGAAACTTGCGATGTGGCGCTGGGACGCGCCCGACCTCGACGAGGAAATGGACGCCCAGCGATATGACGCTATGGCCCTCTCGGCGTTCCGCGATCTCGCCCGCCTTCTCAATAACGACGCCGTCCTGCGGCCGTGCGATATCGAAGCTGCTCGTCGCCCCCGGAAGGAGCGCCGGCCTGACGACGGGCGCAGCGCAGCCGCAATCGACGATTACAAAAAAAGCGCGTCAGGCGGCCTGTAAGCCGGGTTCTGTACCTCTTGCGAGGCGACGACCATTCATCTGGGACGATGCTTGCGCATCGCCTCTAGCTGCCAACCCGGACCGCTCGGGGCGGAGACGCCCCTGCCCCTTTCGGGGCGCGCGGTCCCTATTCGGCATTGCTCCAGGCGGGGCTTGCCATGCCTCATCCGTCGCCGGACGAGCGGTGCGCTCTTACCGCACCTTTTCACCCTTACCCCGCGGACGGGGCGGTTCGTTCTCTGCGGCGCTTTCCCTCGACCCGGCCCCGAAAGGCCGAACCGGCCGGGCGTTACCCGGCGCCTTGTCTTCGTGGAGCCCGGACTTTCCTCTCCCCGAAGGGAGCGGCCGTCCGGCCGTCTGACGCGGGAGGTGATGTGGGCCGGGCGCGCCGCGCGGTCAAGGCGGGCTTGCCAGCCGGCGGCGAGATGGCGAATGTCGCGGGACTTTTGACAGAGAGATATTTGTGGACCGCATCGCTTGCCATGCCGAAGAGACATTCGCCGCCATGGACGCGGCCCACCGACTGGCCAAGGAGTTTCGCGCGCGTCTCGACTCCCTGCCGCCGCGCGCAATGATCGATCATCAAAGCCTGCTCGCGGCCTTCAACAGGCCGCTGCCCGAGCATCCGCGGCCCGCGGCCGAGGTGATCGAGGAACTCGCCGCGGCCGCCGCCCCCGGCCTTACCGGCAATGCGGGCCCGAATTTCTTCGGCTGGGTGCAAGGGGGATCGCACGGCGCCGGCGTCGCCGCCGACTGGCTGACCAGCGCCTGGGGCCAGAATGTCGGCCCCTATCGCACCGCGCCCGCCGCCGCCGTCGCGGAGATGGTCTCGACCGGTTATCTCCTCGACCTTCTCGATCTGCCGCGCGGCGCCTCGATCGGATTCGCCTCCGGCGCGACGACAGCGAGCCTCATCTGCCTCATCGTCGCGCGCGACGCGTCGCTAAAGCGCGCCCGTTTCGATCTCGCCGCGCACGGGATTTTCGCCGCGCCGCCGGTGACCATCGTTCTGGGCGCTGACGCGCATTCGACGATTTACGCGGCGCTTCGCTATCTCGGTTTCGGCGAGGCGAACCTCGCGCGCATCAATGTCGACGGCGAGGGCCGGATGGAGGCGCGCGATCTCGCCGCGCAATTGCCGCGCATCACCGGACCCAAAATCATCGTCGCGCAGGCGGGGCACATCAATTCCGGCGCTTTTGATCCGTTTACGGAGATTGCGGACCTCGCGGCGGCGCACGATGCCTGGCTCCATATCGACGGCGCCTTCGGCCTGTGGGCCCGGGCGGCGCCGACGCTGCGCGCGCTCGCCAAAGGCGCCGACCGCGCCGATTCATGGTCGGTCGACGGTCACAAATGGCTGCAGACGCCGTATGATTGCGCGTTCGCCGTGGTGAAGGACCCGGCCGCGCATGAGGCGTCGATGCGCATCGCGGCGAGCTATCTCGATCCGCCGCCGGAAGGCGCGCATGACCCGACGGCGCGGGTGATCGAGCTGTCGCGCCGCGCCCGCGCCTTTCCCGTGTGGGCGCTTCTCCAGACGCTGGGCCGATCGGGCGTCGTCGAGATGATCGAACGCCATGCCGCCTGCGCGCGGCATCTGGCATATCTCCTGCGCGACGACCCGCGCATTCATGTCCTCAACGATGTCGTCCTCAACCAGGTCGCCCTCGCCTTCGGACCGGCCGGAGAGGAAGGCGACAGGCTCACCGCCGATGTCATCGCCGGCGTTCAGGCGGAAAACGCGTCCTATGTTGGAGGCGCGGTATGGAAGGGCCGGCGCATCCTGCGGGTGTCGGTTTCATCCAACCTGACCGAAAAGCGCCATATGGAGACGCTGGCCGGCTCGATCCGGCGCGCGCTCGACCGCGCCGCGCCCTGAGCGCGCGGCGATCTGACCGCGCCGCGACATGGCGCGTCCCCGGCCTCCCTGATGTTATTTTATATCTAAAACATTCCGCTTGACCGGCGATATTTTATATCTAAAATAATCCCTGACGAATGAGGGTTCCATGGCCATTCCAAAACGGCGCGCGCTCGTCACCGGCGGGGGATCGGGGATCGGCCTTGCGATCGCACAAGCGCTCGCCGCCGCGGGCCACGATGTCGCCATCGCCGGCCGCGATGAAAAGAAGCTGAAAGACGCGGGCTTTCCCTATTTCGTCATCGACGTGACGGACGAGGCCTCGGTCGCCGCCGCGGCGAAGGCCGCCGGACAGATCGACATTTTCGTCGCGAACGCCGGCGCGGCGCCGACGGCGCCGTCCTTGAAGACGACGCGCGCGCTGTGGGATGACGCGATCGCGGTCAACCTGACCAGCGTCTTCCTCTGCGCGCAGGCCTTCGCCCCCGGCATGATCGAGCGCGGCTGGGGACGTTTCATCGCCATCGGCTCGACCGCGTCGTTCCGCGCTTACGCCTATACGGGCGCCTACGCCGCCGCCAAGCATGGCGTACTCGGCTGGATCAGGACGCTCGCGCTTGAGCACGCGAAGTCGGGCGTCACCTTCAACGCGGTTTGCCCCGGCTTCACCGACACACCGCTTCTGGCGGGCGCTGTCGGACGCGTTGCCGCAAAAACCGGCGGCGACATCGACGCCGCCAAGCGCGCGCTCGCCAAAGATAACCCGATGGGCCGCCTCGTCGCGCCGGAGGAAGTCGCCGCAGCGGTTCTTTATCTCGCCGGCGAGGGCGCGGGGTCTTTCAACGGACAATCGATCGTCATCGATGGCGGCGAGCTGATCTCATGAGCGACGATCGCGAAGCGGTAAGAGCGTGGCTGATGCTGCTCGCAACCTCGCGCGGCCTGGAAAAGGCGGTCGATGCGGGATTTCGCGGGCGTTTCGGTCATTCGATTTCGCGCTTCGACGTCCTCTCCGCGCTCGACCGCGCCGGGGCGGACGGCCTTCGCGCCGGCGCCTTGACCGAGCGGCTGATGGTCTCCGACGGCGCGACGACGCAGGTGACGGCGCCGTTGATCCGCGAGGGCCTCATCCGGCGCAATACGGACCCGAATGACGGCCGCGCCGCCATTTTCTCGTTGACGAAAAAAGGCGCGAAGATTTTCGCCGATATGGCCGCCGGCCATCGCGCCTGGATCGACGATGCTTTCGCCGCGCTGTCGCCGCGCGACATGAAAACGCTGCGCCGCCTTCTGGCGCAGATCGACCCCGCCAGGATCGCCCAGTCACGGAAGGATGCCGCATGACTCCCGAAACTTTCACGCCGACCCATTTCAAATGGGTCTACAAGGACGGGATCGCGAGGGTCTCGCTCAACCGGCCGGAACGCAAGAACCCGCTGACCTTCGAGTCCTACGCCGAGCTTCGCGACACCTTTCGCAATCTTTGCTACGCGCGCGACGTCAAGGTCGTGGTCTTCGCCGGCGAAGGCGGCAATTTCTGCTCCGGCGGCGACGTGCTTGACATCATCGGCCCGCTGACAAAGATGGGCATGCCGGAGCTTCTCGCTTTCACCCGCATGACCGGCGATCTCGTGAAAGCGATGCGCCATTGCCCGCAGCCGATCATCGCCGCCGTCGACGGGGTGTCGGTCGGCGCGGGCGCCATCATCTCTCTGGCGTCGGACCTGCGCTATGCGACGCCCGAGGCGAAGACGGCGTTCCTGTTCAATCGCGTCGGCCTCGCCGGCTGCGACATGGGCGCCTGCGCAATCCTGCCGCGCCTCATCGGTCACGGCCGCGCGTCGGAGCTTCTTTATTTCGGGAGGTCGATGTCGGCGCAGGAAGGCCTCGCCTGGGGCTTTTTCAATGAGCTTGTCCCGGCCGAAAAACTCGACGCGCATGCGATGGCGATGGCGGAAAGACTCAGCGCTGGCCCGACTTTCGCCAACGGCATCACCAAGAACCAGCTCAACATGGAATGGGACATGAGCATCGACACCGCGATCGAGGCGGAGGCGCAGGCGCAGGCGATCTGCATGAAGACAAATGACTTCAAGCGCGCCTATGACGCTTTCGTCGCGAAACAAAAACCCGTTTTCGAGGGCGATTGATGGCTGACCGCTCCTTTCTCGACTGGCCGTTTCTCGAACCCGCGCACAAGGACCTCGCGCTGCGCCTCGACGACTGGGCGGGCGCGACATTGCCGGCGATCGTCGACGCGGCGGGCGCGCATGAGAATGTCGACGCGACTTGCCGCGCGCTGGTCAAAGCGCTCGGCCGCGATGGCTGGCTCAAATACTGCGTGCCGCAGGAATTCGGCGGCGCGTTGAAATCGCTTGACGTCCGCTCGCTCTCGATCATTCGCGAGACGCTGGCGCGCCATTCGGGGCTCGCCGATTTCGCCTTTGCGATGCAGGGCCTCGGGTCTGGCGCGATCTCGATGTTCGGCTCGCCGGCGCTGAAGAAGAAATACCTTCCCGCCGTCGCCGCCGGCGAAAAGATCGCCGCCTTCGCTTTGTCGGAAGAGAACGCCGGCTCCGACGTCGTCGCGATGACGACGGCGCTGAAAAAGACGCCGGACGGCTACGCGGCGACGGGCGAAAAAACCTGGATCTCGAACGGCGGCATTGCGGACTTTTACACGCTGTTCGCCCGCACCGGCGAGGGAACGAAGGGCGTTTCGGCAATTGTCGTCGACGCCGGCATATCCGGCTTTTCAATCGCCGAACGCATCGACGTTATCGCGCCACATCCGCTCGGCCGGCTGAAATTTTCAGATTGCGCGATTCCCGCCGATCACTTGATCGGCGCGGAAGGCGACGGGCTCAAGATCGCACTCGGCACGCTCGATATTTTCAGGACGACCGTCGGCGCCGCCGCGCTCGGATTTGCGCGACGCGCGCTCGACGAGGCGACGAAGCGCGCCACGACGCGGGCGATGTTCGGCGCGACGCTCGCCGACCAGCCGATCGCGCAAGGGATGCTCGCCGAAATGGCGCTCGACATCGATGCGGCCGCGCTCCTCATCTACCGCTCGGCGTGGACCAAGGATGTGAAAAAGACCCGCGTTACGCGCGAAGCGGCGATGGCGAAACTGTTCGCAACCGATCAGGCGCAGCAGACGATCGACAAGGCGCTGCAGCTCTTCGGCGGGCTCGGCGTCAAAAAAGGCTCGAAAGTCGAGGAGCTTTATCGCGAGATCCGGGCGCTGCGGATTTATGAAGGCGCCTCGGAAGTGCAAAAGATCGTCATCGCGCGCCAGCACCTTCAGAATTTCACCGGGGGCGACGCATGACCCGCAAAGTGCTGCAGCCGGCGGGCTGGCCGCGCCCCAAGGGCTATGCCAACGGCATCGCCGCCCAAATCGGCGCTTCCGGGCGTATGGTTTTCACCGCCGGCGTCGTCGGCTGGAACGAGGACGAAAAATTCGCGGCGAAAGACCTCGCCGGGCAATTCCGGCAGGCGCTGCTCAACACGCGCGCGATCCTCAAAGAGGGCGGCGCCGAACCTTCCGATATCGTCCGCATGACCTGTTACGTGACGGACAAGAAAGAATACCTCGCGAGCGCGGCGGAAATCGGCGGCGCGTGGCGCGACGTCTTCGGCAAGGTCTTTCCCTGCATGGCGCTCGTGCAGGTCGTCGCGCTCGTCGAGGATGAAGCGAAAATCGAAATCGAAACAACGGCGGTGGTATCATGAAATTCACGGTGATCGGCGGCGGACCTGGCGGGCTCTATTTCGCGCTGTTGACGAAAAAGCGCATGAAGGACGCCGTTATCGACGTCTATGAACAAAATCGCCCGGACGACACCTTCGGTTTCGGCGTCGTCTTTTCCGACGAGACGCTCGACGAGTTTTTAAGCCGCGATCCGCAATCCTATGAAATGATCAAGGATCACTTCGCCTATTGGCAGGATATCGTCATCGAGCATGAAGGAACGCGCACGGTTGTCGGCGGCAACGGCTTCGCCGGCTGTTCGCGCAAGACGCTTCTGGAGTTGCTGCAAAAGCGCTGCCGGGCCGAGGGCGTCAATCTCCACTTCGAGAAGCCGATCGATCCCGCGACCTTTGAGCAGCGTTTCGCCGACAGCGACATCATCCTCGTCGCCGACGGCGTCAACAGCCAGATCCGCAAGAAGTACGAGAAGGAACTCGGCGTCACGCTGGAGAACAAGCGCAACAAATTCACCTGGATGGGGTCTACCCGTCCGCTCGACGCGTTCACCTTTTTCTTCCGCAAGACCGAAAAGGGGCATTTTTGCGCGCACACCTATCAATATGAAGAAGGCGCTTCGACCTGGGTCATCGAGACGACGCCGGAGACCTGGGCCGCTTACGGCTTTGAAGGGATGACCGAGGACGAGAGCGCAAGGACGCTCGAAAAGGTCTTCGCCGAAGAACTTGCCGGCCACAAGCTTCAGGTTAACCGCTCGATCTGGCGCAACTTCCCGAAGATCCAGTGCGCGAAATGGAGCGTCGGCAATATCGTCATTCTCGGCGACAACAAGGCGACGGCGCACTGGTCGATCGGCTCCGGCACCAAGCTCGCCATGGAATGCGCGATCTCGCTGTCGGACGCGGTCATCGAGAACGGGGCGAATGTCGCGGGCGCCCTCGCCCAATATGAAAAGGAGCGCCGGACGCCCGTCGAAGTGACGCAGCACAACGCCGAAGTGTCGCTCAAATTCTTCGAAGACATGCCGATGCATTGGGAGAAGGAGCGCTACGAATTCGCCTTCGCCCTGATGTCGCGCGCCAAGGCGCTGACATGGGACAATATCAAGCTGCGCGACGCGGCGTTTCTCGAAAAAGTCGAAGCGGAATTCTACGACCGCTATCGCCGCCAGACCGGCCGCGCCCTCGCGGCGGAGAAGCCGACGCCGATGTTCACGCCGTTCGAGTTGCGCGGCCTCACTTTGCCAAATCGCGTCGCCATGGCGCCGATGGCGCAATATTCCGCCGTCGATGGCGATCTGACCGACTGGCATTTCTCGCATTATTCAGCGCGCGCCGTCGGCGGCGCGGGGCTGATCTTCACCGAGATGACCTGCCCGACGCCCGACTCGCGCATCACCACCGCCTGTACCGGCCTTTGGTCTGACAAGCAGGAAGCGGACTGGAGGCGCCTCGTCGATTTCATCCATGAGACGACGCCGTCAAAGATCGCGCTGCAGCTTGGCCATGCCGGCCGCAAGGGCTCAACGAAGACGCCGGCCGACGGCATGGACAGGCCGATGGCGTCGGGCAACTGGCCGCTCTTTTCGGCCTCGCCCATTCCCTATATCGACGGCGTTTCGCAGACGCCGGCCGAACTTGACCGCGCCGGCATGGACAAGATCATCGCGGATTTCGTCGCCTCGGCGAAGCGCGGCGCGCGCGCCGGTTTCGACATGCTCGAACTTCACTGCGCGCATGGCTATCTCTTAGCGAGTTTCCTGTCGCCGCTCACCAATCAGCGCAAGGACGAATATGGCGGCGCCGCGTCCTCGCGCGTCAAATTCCCGCTTGAAGTCTTCAAGGCCGTTCGCGCCGCGTGGCCGACGGAGCGGCCGATGTCGGTTCGCCTTTCCTGCTCCGACTGGGCGCCGGGCGGCGTCACGCTCGACGATGTGGGGGTCTACGCCGAGGCGTTCAAGGCGGCGGGCGTCGACATCATTCATTGCTCGTCCGGTGAAACGGTCAAATGGCAAAAGCCCGTTTTCGGCCGCATGTGGCAGACGCCCTTCGCCGAATTCGTCAAACAGCGCGTCGGCGTTCCGACGATCGCCGTCGGCGACATCACGCTGCCCGACCAGGTCAACATGATCGTCGCCGCCGCGCGCGCCGACATCTGCGCGCTCGCAAGGCCGCATCTGAACAATCCGTTCTTCACGCGTCAGGCGGCCGGCCATTACGGCGTCAGGAGCGTCGGCGGTAATTCGATGGGCTGGCCGGTCCAGCTCAAATCCGCCGAGTATCAGCTCTATCGGGAAGCCGAAAAGGCCAATGAAAAGGCGCAGGAGCTCGCCCTGAAGGCGCGCCCCAATCGCCGGCATTATCAGAAGGCGGAAGCGTAGATCAGATTGCATTGATCGGAGCCGGTAAGCTGTCCCGTCATTCCGGGGCCGCGCGCAGCGCGGAACCCGGAATCCACGGCGGGGCAGGCGACGCGCTGGGATGTGGACCCCGGGTTCGCGCGAAGACGCGCGCCCCGGGGTGACGGCTCTGATCCGATATAGGTTCTCTTCTATGCAACTTGGAATTAGCCGCGCAGGCAAAGGAAGCGACCGACCATTAGCGGCTTTTTTTAATTCGTGTTCCACCGCGGCGCCAGCGTCCGTCTCTTCCCGTCCGGCGCTAATTTGACGTCGGGCTCATCGAGCTCGGCGCGGTCCCAGAGCTGGCACGTGACCATCTTGTGCTTCTGGTCGAGACCTTCACAGTAATTTGAATATTTGCAGGTGTTGACCTCGGCGCCGCGCCCGCGCCGCACTTTCTCGAACCAGTCCGGATCGGCGAGCGCCTGACGCGCGAAGCCGATGATGTCGGCGGCGCCGTCGTCGAGAAGTTTTTCCGCCTGCGCGAAATGATGCACGCCGCCGGCGACGACGATGGGCGTTGCGCAGCCTGACGCGCGGATGGCGGCGCGGATCTTGTGCGCCGCGCCGGCGTTGCGGCCGAAGGGGCCGAATTCGTCCGAGATGATTTGCGGCATGCATTCATAACCGCTGGGGCCGGTATAGGGATAGATCGCCTCGCCCGGCTTGGGCGCCAGCGCATCCTCGAACTTGCCGCCGCGCGACAGGGAAATGAAATCTATCCCCGCGCGCGCGAATTCGCTCGCAAAAAAAGCGGCGTCATCAACCGTCGACCCGCCGTCGATGCAATCCTCCGACAACATTCGGCAGCCGACGACGAAGTTTTCGCCGACCGCGTCGCGAACGGCGCGAAAAGTTTCAAGCGGCAGGCGCAGGCGATTCGCGCGCGCGCCGCCATAACCGTCCTCGCGCGTATTCAGCGCCGACAGGAACGACGCCATCGTATAAGCGTGGGCGTAATGCAATTCGACGCCGTCAAAACCCGCCGCTTCCGCCCGGCGCGCGGCATCGGCGAAAATAGCGGGCAGCGTCCGCGGCAGGTCGCGGATATGCGGCTGGTCCATGTCCGTCACGCGCTCGCGAAAGCCGCGCGTCAGGTTTTCGTAGTCGCGGGCGCCAAGGAGCGCGCTCAATTCATCGTCATTCATTGCGACAAGAATTTCGCGCGCCTCGTCATCGCTTGCAGCATCGACCGCGTCACGCAAGGCGCCGGTGATCGTCAGGAACCGGCGCAGGAATTTCTCGCGCTCCGGCCGCCGCCTGATGGCGAGAAAATCGATGATCTGGATGAAGAGCCGCGTCTGGCCGCCGCTCGCCTCGCGCACCGCCTCTACGATGCGCGCAAGGCCCGGAACGTAGCGGTCATGCCCGATGCGCAGCAGGGGGCCGGACGGCACGTCGCGAACGCCCGTCGCCTCGACGACGATCGCGCCCGGCTTTCCTTCCGCAAAGCGGCGATACCAGTCGACGACGTCGTCCGTCACCTCGCCGTCGTCGGTCGCGCGCCACGGCACCATCGCGGGAACCCAGCTGCGTTCGCGTAATGAAAGGCGTCCCGCCTCAATCGGCGAAAAGAGCCGCGATCGCTGCGCCGCCTCCGCCGACGGCCACGGCGCCGTCGATGTCTGGTGGCGAATGCGCTGCGGCGGTTTCCACATCGCTTGTCAGAACCACACGCTTGAGCTTTCGATCGGCCCCTCGCAGTTGATGAGATCGACTTTCTTCTGGCGGATGCGGAAGCTGTCGCCGGATGGCGCGAGGTCATAGGAATAGGCGCCAGCGTAGAAGCGCTGCGCATCCCGGCGATATTCGGCCATCAAGAAGCGCGACGACACCGCGACGGCTTTGGCGTCGCGGCGGTCGACCATCACGTTTGTCACCAGATGCGCCGTGCGCGGGAACGGCTGCAGCGAGGGCGCGGCGGGACTTGCAAAGCGCGCGATGCGCACTTTTCGCAGGAGCTGGTTCTCAAAAATCAGCGAGACGTGATTGACCGGATCGGGCTGGCCCGGCGTCGCCGGCGCCCAATAGACGCCGTCTTCGAGAAAAAGCGCCTCCCACTCGGCCCAGCGCCGCTCGTCGATCAGGCGAACCTCGTGAAACAGAAACTGGGAAACGCGGTGATGGAATTCGAGTTCATCGGACATCCTGGCGCGCTCCTTCTGTCATGTATTTTTTCCACGCCCGGTATTGGTTGCGGAAAGAAATGTCGCTTGATCCGCGCGCGTAGAAATGGCCGGGCTCGATTTCCTCGTCCTTGCCGAAATCGCGATGCATGGTGACCCAGTCTTCGCCGGTCGAATGCAGGCCGACCTGCTGTCGGCGATAGTTCTCCTGATCGTCCGGCCCGACGAGGTTAGCCGACGAGTTGATGAGGTTGCAGTAGAGAATGGACCGCTGCAGCATTTCATCCGGCGCGCCTTTGAGGCGAAACGTCCAGGATTCGATGATCGTCTTGTCGACGGCGACCGGCCTTACGACGCGCATCGTCTGGACCGCGCCCTTGATCGTCGCGCTGGGGTAGAAAATCGTGTTGTGCCGGTTGACCTTCATGATCTCGGCGACGCGCTCCGTGCCGTAAGCGGCATCCATGCGCCGGTTATATTCCGGAATGTCGGAATATTTCGCGTGGATCGATGTCTTGCCGCCTGAATAGCCATGCCCGTAGTCGAAGGCATGAACGCCCATGTCGTCGAAGAACGAATAGGACTCGGTAAAGGGCGCGATGATTTCGATCGCCGAAGGAACCGGCGCATCCGGCGGCAGTTCCTTCTTGGCGACGACGCGCGCGGTGAGACTCGACGATTGATGCGTCACCATCGGGTGCATCATGTCGTTCAGATTCTCGATGAAGAATTTCCAGTTGCTGTCATGCTCATAGCGCATGACGCCGCCGGCGACTTCGAGCGCGCCCTCTGGCGCGCGGTCGACCATATTGTCGATCGACGAGGCGACGCCGCCAAGCCATGATTTCAGATCAGGCACATCGGGATTGAGGCTCGCGAAGACAAAGCCGCGATAGCTTTCGGCGCGCACCCGCGGCATGTCCGCTTCGGGGCCGGTGCGGTCAAAGCGCGTGTCGTCATATCCGTGTTCAAGCGGAATGCCGAGCAACTTGCCGTCGAAATCAAATCGCCAGCCGTGATAGCTGCACCGCAGCTCTTTCGCCTTGCCGCAGTGGTCGCCGACGAGAAGCGCGCCCTTGTGCGCGCAGCGATTGTGCAGGACGTAGAATTTTCCGTCCGAGCTGCGGGTCAGGAGAACCGGCTGCCGGCCGATCGTCGTCGCATAATATTCGCCCGGCTCCTTCACTTGGCTTTCATGCCCGACATAGATCCATGTTCGGTGCCAAATTCGATCCATTTCAAGATCGAAAATCGCCGGATCGGTGTAGATCGACCGATGGGTGCGATCCGGCTCCACGAGCGATGCGACGTCAATCGTCGCGGGCCTTTTGTCGATGAGCGTCGCCATATGCGCCTCCTTCAGATCACGACAGAACCGATACTTGTCCCGCCGCAGACATAGAGTGTTTGACCTGTGACAAATCCGGCCTGCGGCGAGAGGAAAAATGCGACAGCGTGGGCGACGTCGTCGGGGACGCCGATGCGCTTCACCGGGATCGCCTCGGCGAGCTTTATCTTGCGATCGCTCCCCTCTGGAACGATTTCGTGGAACATCTCGGATTCGACCGGTCCCGGCGCGACGCAGTTCGACGTGATCCCGCAGGGGCCAAGCTCCAGCGCCCAGGTGCGCAACATGCCGATCATGCCGGCCTTGGTCGCCGAATAATTGGTGCGCGTCGAAAGGCCGAGCGCGCCGCGCGAGGAAACGCCGACTATGCGGCCGAATTTCGCGGCCTTCATCGCCGGGAGCGCCGCCTGCACGAGCGTCAGCATGGCGCCAAGATGCAGCGCCGTCAGATAATCGAGATCGGCGAGCGTCGCGTCCTCGACCAGCGCCGGGCGGATGACGCCCGAATTGTGAACGACGCGCAACACCGGATCCTTACGCGCGATCTCTTCCGCTGCGTCCTGCGTTTCCTTGCGGTCGGCGAGATCGGCCTTCACGAAGGAAAGACGCTCATGCGCGAATTCCGGCGGGCGGCGCGCGATCGAGACGACGCGCGCGCCCTCGCCGAGCAGCTTGCGGCTGATCCCGGCGCCGATGCCCGCGCCGCCGCCCGTGACGATGGTGACGCCTTCCGAGAGGTTCATTTTTCAACCATGGCAAGAACGCGCAAGGGGCTTCCCGAGCCGTGCTTGATTTTGAGCGGCGGCGCGATGATGAGCGCGCCTTTCACTGGAAGCTGGTCGAGATTTTTAAGGCACTGAAGGCCGAACTTGCCGGCGCCGTGCAACAGCGTATGCGCCGGATATTGCGGATCGAAGCCGTGCGCTTGTCCCGCATCCGTGCCGATCGTCTCAACGCCGAAGCCGACGACGTCGCGCTCGATCATCAGTTTGACGGCGCCCGCGTCCGGCCCCGGCGAATGCGCGCCGTCCTGCTTCAGGTTCAGATAATCCTTCCAGTCGCGCTTAGACCAGTCGGTGCGAAAGAGAACCCACCAGCCTTTTGGAATCTCGCCATGCGATTTCTCCCACGCGCGAAGATGTTCGGCGGTCAGCACGAAATCCGGGTTCGCCTTCACTTCCTTGGTGAAATCGAGGACGCAGGCCGGGCGAACGAACCCATCCGGCGAGAGCGTGTCGACCGAGGCGTTCGGAATATCCTTGCCCGTCACCCAGTGCACCGGCGCGTCGAAATGCGTGCCCGTATGTTCGTTGCAGGAAAAATTCCGCCAGTACCAGGCGGGACCGCGATCGTCGTAGCGCGACACTTCCTCGATCCGGAACGGCGCGCACTGCCCGAATTGCGGCGGCAGGACGAGGACCGGAAAGTCCGGGTCGAGCGTGTGCGTCAGGTCGACTGTCCGGATCGCGCCGGACATCACCGCCGCGCTGAATTTTTCGAGGGCGTTCATGCATTCCTCCGTTCTTCGTTGATGAGATCGCGCAAGGCCGGATCATCCGCGCCCGCGCTGTCATTGATCGGCGCCGCGATCAGCACGCCGCGGCCGCGCCAGTCGATGCGCGCCGCCAGCCGCACGCGATTTCCTTCCGAGACGCCGGCGGCAAGATGAGCGTAGCAGACTGGCCCGGCATCGAGCCTGACGATCCCGACGCGCCACGGAAGATGCGCGCGAAAGAACGCGTCCTGCGAGGCGTGCAACGCTGTCGCGGCGATGATGACGCCTTCCGGCGCAATCGCCGTAAAGACCAGGCGGTCCGAC
>MEMM01000128.1:33117-56390 GCA_001767925.1 Alphaproteobacteria bacterium RIFCSPHIGHO2_12_FULL_63_12 | reverse complement strand
GTCAGTCATTTGCGCCTCCCGCCGCGAGGATCGCCGCCGCCGAGCAAAGGCCTCGATCGAAATTGATCATGCCGAAGCCCGACACGACGCCGATCTTCGCTTTTTCAACGCGCGCGCCGAGCGTCTCGCCGGTGAGCTGCCGCAGCGCCTCGACGAGGCCGAGATAGCCGCCCGCGGCGCCCGCTTGCCCGACCGACAGCTGGCCGCCGGATGTGTTGTGCGGAAAGCTTCCCCCGACCGTCAGCGACTGCGCGCGCACGAAATCTTTCGCCTCGCCCTTCGCGCAAAATCCGAGATCCTCAATCTGCATCATCGAGATCACCGGATAGTCGTCATAAGTCTGCAAAAAATCGGCGTCGCCCGGCCGGACGCCCGCCATTGACCAGAGCTCGTCCTTGTCGACGGCCCAGCCGCCGCGCAGTTGCACATCGTCGTCGCTGAAGGCGTTATGCCGCTCGATCGTCGAGAGGATCGTCGCAAACTTCATCCCCATCGCGCGCGCCGTCTCCTCGCGCATGACGACAAAGGCTTCAGCGCCGGCGCAAGGCATGACGCAATCGAAAAGATGGAGAGGATCGGCGACCAGCCGCGCCGACAAATAGTCTTCGATCGTCAGCGGCGTCTTCATCAGCGCATGCGGAAATTGCAGCGCGTTCTGTCGCTGCGCGACGCAGATCTTGCCGAAATCCTCGCGCGTCGCGCCGTATCGGTTCATGTAGGCGCGCGTCATCAGCGCAAAGCTCAAATTCGGCCCGGCGGCGCCGTAAGGGTAAGACGCCTCGCGCGAGAAGCGGCTGAAATTCTCGATCAGGCCGCCGAACGACGCGCGGTCATTGGCGTCGCCGGCGACGCAGGCGATGATGTCGGCGTCTCCCGCCTGCACCGCGCGTGCGGCGCGGCGGAGCGCGACGACGCCGGACGCGCCGCCCATCGGGATATGATCGAGCCAGCGTGGCGACAGGCCGAAATGCTGCGTCAGCGCCGGCGCCGCATCGGCGCCCAGCGTGAACGACGACGCGCAAAAGCCGTCGAAATCGTCGCGCCCAAGACCGGTTTTCGTCGAGAGCGCGCGAAGCGCCGCGCCGATCCACCAATGCGCGGATTTGTCGGAATAGCGCTGGTAAGGAATCGTGACCGGCGCCGTCGCGACGACGCCCTCATAACCGCGCCGCCGAGAGGTCGCGCGTTTCGCCGTCTTTTTCTGCCGCTTGAGGGCGGTGAAATCATGCGCCGCATCGCTGGCGGCGAGCGTCGCCGCGAGCGCTTTCACGTCGCCGCGCTTCACCTTCTCCGTGGCGGTCATCGGGATCGAGTCGACGAAGGCGATGCGGCCCGGCGCCTTGTAATAGACGAGGCTCTCCATCGCGAAATCGAAGATCGCGCGCGCGTCGGCGGCGGAATTGCGGCCCGGTTTCGCAACGACGAGCGCCATCACTTCCTCGCCCCTGATGTCGTCGGGGATCGGCGCGACCACGGCGGCGGCGACGCCTTCGCAGCGATTGATGACGCTCTCGACTTCGATCGCGGCGATATTCTCGCCGCTGCGCCTGATGACGTTCTTGCGGCGGTCGACGAAATAGAAATAGCCGTCGGTGTCGACGCGGACGACGTCGCCGGTATGGAACCATCCGCCTTTCCAGGCGTTGTTCGTCGCGTCGTCGTCCTTGTAATAACCGCTGAAGAAGTGACGTCGCGGATCGGCGCCGCTGCGCCGGACGAGGAGTTCGCCCGGCTCGCCCGCCGGCGTCTCGCCGCCCTCTTCGTCGACAAGCCGCCATTCGACGCCTTTAGGGGCCCGTCCGAAGCAGCGCGATCCGACATGGCGCGGCTCGTCGCTGGCGGTGATCCACGCGCCGGCCCCCGTTTCGGTCATCGCCCACGCTTCGATGAGCCTGACTCCGAAACGCTTCTCGAACGCGTCGTGGTGCCGGGGATCGCAGCCGGCGCCGAAGGCGAATTTCAGCTGGCCGCTGAAATCATCGTCCGCCGACGCTGGCGCGCCGAGCAGCATCGCCGGCATGACGCCGAGATAATGCATGATCGTCGCGCGGCTTTCGCGAATGGTGCGCCACCAGGTCTTGGGATGGAACCGATCGAGCTGGATGAGGCAGCCGCCAGTCTTCATCGCGGCGAGGAACGAGCAGGCGAGCGCGTTCATGTGCGTCAGCGGCAGCGGCGTCACGATCCGCTCGCGCCCTTCTTCAAACCGCACGTAACCGCCAAGATCGGTATAGAGATCGCCGATCGCGCGGAAATAGTCATTCGTCAGGATGCAGCCCTTCGGCGTTCCGGTCGTCCCGGACGTATAAAGAATCGCCGCCTCGCGGTCCGAGGCGGCCGCCGCAACCGCCGCCGACGCACGGCCCGGGCGCGCGCTTGCCAAGGATTGCGGATCGACGACCGGTGGCGACGGCGTCGCGCGCGCCGCAGCCGCGGCGAGCGCATCGCGGTGCGCCGGCGTCACGACAACAAGCGCGCATTCGCTGTGCGACATCTGGAAGGCGAGTTCTTCAACGCGCATTCCGCAGTTAAGCGGCGTCACGCTCGCGCCGATCTGATTGAGCGCGAGGAAATGCAGGAAAAATTCCGGGCGATTTTCAAGCGCGAGACCGATGCGATGCCCTGGAACGCAGCCGATCCGCCGGTAGGTCTCGCAAAGCGCTTCGACCTCCGCCGCCGCCTCGCGATAAGTATAGTCAGTTTTTTGGAGGCCGTAGGTCGACGCCGTTTCGGGCGGCGCATGGAGAAACGGCCGATCCGCAAAACGCGCCGCCGAATTGAAAAACAGCGCGGCGATGGAACCATCATCGGTCATGACGCGCGCGCCCCGATTTTCGGCGGCTGTTCAGGCGCGCCGGATTCGTAAGGGGAGCGGCCGAGATTGCTTCTCATGCGCTGCAGGACGTCGTTCGCGCCGGCAATTTCCGACGCATCGACGCCTTCAAAGGCGCGTTCAAAAACCTTTTGTCCGATTTTCTGAACCGCGCGCAGCGCTGAAACCGCTTTCGGCGTCATCGTCACCTGCACCACTCGCTTATCGCCCGCGAGCGCCTGCCGCACGATCAACCCTTCGTCCTCCATGCGGATGAGAACGCGCGTCAGCGTCGGCATTTTCGTGACCGAGCGGCGCGCCAGCTCTCCGACGGAACAGGGACTCTTGTCGTCGAGCAGCATGAGCGTGCGCCACTTCATGGTGTCGAGGTTGAATTTCTTCAGCGCCTTCGACATTTCCTCATTATAGGTCGCCGTCGTGAGCACGAGGTTGTAAAGAACGTATTCTTCAAGCACAAAACCCGGCTCGGCGGGACCGATCTTCGCCTGACTATTCTTGCGCATGCTCATCTTACGCCGCCGCCTTCACGCCAAGTTTCGCCAAAGCCGCGTCAAGCGCGGCGCCGTGCTCGTCCTTGAGCGCGCAGTCTTTCAGCCGCGCGAGCGTCGCTGCGGGCGCGGGCGCCGACGCAATCAGGTCAAGCGCGGCGAGTATCTTGCCGTAGCTCGCGAGCCCGCGCTCATGCGTCTCGCCATAGCCTTTGATGAGGCGTTGCAGGCCGGCGATTTCGCAAGCGAGCGCGTAATCGCGCGCAAGCACGCTCTCAATCCGCCGGAGCCAGTCGTCGATGCGCGCCTGTTCCCTGCCGTAGCGGCCGCCGGCGCGGCGCAGGCCCCTCATCGAGGCGAGCGTGTTGAGGAGCAAGAATCCGGTGAGGCTGGTCGTCGGCACGCGGCGGCCCCTGCCAAGCACCGCGCCGAAGATCTTCTTCGCGGCGCCCGATTTCATGATCGCGTTTGACAGAGGCGCCGGCAGCAAGTCGCAGGCTTCCTCGATGCGAGGGTGCATGAATTCCCAGACCTGAACGATCTGTCCGTCGACGGCGCGAACGTCCTCGCGAAAACGCGCGAACCGGCTCGACCGGGTCTTAAGGTCGGCGACGCGAATGACGTCGTCATAGGCCATGGCGAGCGCCAGATACTTCGCGACTTCTTTTGTCAGCCGATAGCTTCTCGCCTCGCCGCCCGCCGCCTGGTCGAGCTGACGCACGCGCTGCAGCCTGTCGAGATAAAGCGCGCCGTAAGCGGGGTCCTGAAAATCGACGACTTTCTTCACACCCAGAAGCGCCATCGTCCGCACCATCTCGGGCAGCGCGTCGACGCGCGCGACAAGCGGCGCGACAGACGGCGACGGCGTCACGGAAGACGAGCGCGGCGACGAAGATGCCGGCGCCGCTTCGACAACGCCGCTGGCCGCGGCGTCGAAGCCGGCGGCAAAGCCCTTGAGGTTGCGATCGACGCCCCGGCCGCCGGCGCGGATCGTCTCTTCAAACGCCGCGCGCGGGATCGGCGTCGCGCCGGAGGCGGCGAGCGCGCCGAACATGACGGCGCTGAGGGCGGCGCCCGACTCTTCCGACACCCGCTCCATGTCGAACCACAGGCGGCGGCCGGCGGCGCGCGACGTCGCCTCCTCTATCGCCGCCGCGTCTTGGCGCCCGTCACCCATCGCGACCTTTTCGCCGATCGCAAAGATGCGGTGCGTCGAGGCGATCAATGTCGAACAGGCCGACAAAAATCCGCGGGCGAGCGCGCGGCCCGCCTCCATCTGCTCCGCCGCGATCACGATATCGACGTCGCCGGGCGCCGGCATGAGCGCGAGCACGGGCGCCGCGCCTTTTTCATCCGCCGCTTTTTTCGGGAACAGCTCGACATAATAAATCGTCGCGCCGGTGCGCTGCGCGACGCCCGGCACCGAGGTCGACTGCGCGATATAGCCGGCGCGTTCGCCCGCCTTGACGATCCATTCCGCGAGAACGCCGCCGCCCTGGCCGCCGAGCGCCATCACCGCGATCTTGATCGGGCGCGCGCTCATGCGGCGTCTCCGAAGGAATAGCGCTGGCGCCGCTTGTCCGCGCCGCGCTGGAAGAACGAGATGATCGCCGCGCGCAGGCCGGCCGCCGCCTTGTCGAGGGAGGACGGATTGTAGACCAGCTCGGCGCGATAAAAGGACGGGCAGAGCACGGCGGCGTGCGCATTCTCGCCGCAAACGCCGCAGCCGACGCAGTCATTGTTGACGTAAGCGACCGGGTCGTCGCGCAAGGGGTCGGGATTGTCCTTGATGGTCAGCGAAGGACAGCCGGACAGGCGGATGCAGCTGTGGTCGCCGGTGCAGGTGTCGGGATCGACGCCGTAGCGCGCGCGGACGACGCGCTTTCCTTCCCTGATCGCCTTGTCGCGCAGCGGTTTCTCGCGGCGCTGTCGGTTCAGCATGCATTCGGCCTGCGCGATGATGACTTTGGGGCCCTTCAGCGTCGTCGTCATCGCGTCCTTGAGGGCGCGTTTCATTTTTCCGATGTCATAGGTGTGAACTTCCTGCACCCATTTGACGCCGACGCCCCTGACCGCCGCGGCGATCGGGTTGTTCGTGCTCTTCGACTTGTTCGCTGCGCGTGAGGAAAGAATATCCTGGCCGCCGGTCGCCGCCGAATAGCCGTTGTCGATGATGACGAGAACGTTGTTGGACTTGTTGAAGACGGCGTTGCCGACGCCGCTGGTGAGGCCGTTATGCCAGAAGCCGCCGTCGCCCATGACGGCGACTGTGCGCTGGCCCGCGTCGGCGCCGAAGGCCGATGCGCCCGCCCAGCCAAGGCCGTATCCCATCGTCGTGTTGCCGATGTCGAACGGCGGCAGGATTGAAAAGAGATGGCAGCCGATATCGCAGCTGACGTGGAACTTGCCGATCTCTTTCTCGACGAGTTTCATCGCGGAAAAGACCGGCCGTTCCGGACAGCCGGTGCAAAAACCGGCGGGCCGCGCCGGCACGATTGCGGCAACGCCTTTCGCCGCGTCATCAACCGCAGGCGCGGCGGGCTCGCCTTTTTGGGCGAGCGCCGGCGCGTGATTTTCGATGAATTTACGAACCCCGGCGAGAAGAACGCCTGACGTATATTCCCCGGCGCGCGGCAGGACGTCCTTGCCAACGACTTTCGCCTGAATGTCGCCCTTGCGCAGGATCGCGTTGACCGCCTGCTCCAGATATTCCGGCTGGCCTTCCTCAACCAGCAGCACCGCCTTCTTGTCGAGGCAGAAGCCTTTGATCTCGTCGTCGATCAGCGGATAGGTGACGTTGAGGCAGTAGATCGGAATCTTCGCGTCGCCGAACGCGTCGGAAAGGCCCGCAAGCTCCAGCGCGCGGTTCAGCGTATTGTAAAGCCCGCCCTGGACGATGACGCCGACATCGCCGGTCGCCGCGCCGAGAAATTCATTGAGGCGATGCTTCCGCACGTAGTCGACCGCCGCCGGCCAGCGCTTGTCGATCTTTTCGACCTCATGCACGAAATTCGACGGCGGCAGCACGACGCGGCTATAGTCGCGCTCGGGATGCTCCATCGCGTCTTTCAGGCCGAAAACCGGGCGCACATTGTCTTTGGCGACGAACGATCCGTACACGTGGCACGCGCGGATCCGCAATTCCAGCATCACCGGCGTGTTCGACGCCTCCGACAGCTCGAATCCGCGCTCCACCATGGCGACGATCGATTCAAGATTGGGCCGGGGGTCAAGGAGCCACATCTGCGACTTCATCGCGAAGGCGTGGCTGCGCTCTTGCATGATCGACGAGCCTTCGCCGTAATCCTCGCCGACGATGATGAGCGCGCCGCCCTTGACGCCGGACGACGAGACGTTGGCGAGCGCGTCGGAGGCGACATTCGTGCCGACGGTCGATTTCCAGGTGACCGCGCCGCGCAAGGGATAGTTGACGGACGCCGCCAGCATCGCCGCCGCCGACGCCTCGCTGGCGCTCGCTTCGAAATGAACGCCCAAGGACGCGAGAATGTCCTGAGCGTCTGACAGAACGTCCATCAGATGCGAGATCGGCGCGCCCTGATAGCCGCCGACATAGGAAACGCCCGATTGCAGCAGCGCCTTGGTGACGGCGAGAATGCCTTCGCCGCGAAAGATCTCGCCGGCGCCAAGCTTTAAATCTTCGACTTCTTCCGCAAACGAGCGCTCGGCCATGCCGTCCGACTCTCCCTCACCTTGGCGCGGAGCCTATCGGCCGATAGTTGATTTATCAATTGATATTTTATAACGTGCGGACGAATGTCCGGCGGCGGGGCGACGGGCCGTCAGGCCGCGAGGCCCATCATGGCGCGCGCCTCGGCGGGCGAGGCGACGGCGCGGCCGGCTTCTTTCGCATATTGCGCAAGCGCGGCGATCATCACGCCGTTCGACGCGGCCTTCGCGCCGTCGGGCAGATAAAAGCAGTCTTCAAGCCCGGTGCGAAGATTGCCGCCAAGCCCGGCGACGCGCCGGTGCACGGGCCAGACATCCTCGCGACCGATCACCGTCGCCTGCCAGGGGCAGCCGGGCCTTTTGTATTTGACGAGCAGCGGCAGAAGATCGGGATCGGCCGGCATGCCGGAGGCGACGCCCATCACGAAATTATAGTCGGCGTGATCGGTCATGCCGTTTTCCACATAGAGCCCGACCGAACGCACGATGCCGACATCGAAACATTCAAATTCGGGAAGCGCGCCGATTTCCTTCATCACCTTGATGAAGTCGGTGACTTTCGACACCGGGTTGTCGAAGGTCATCGGCGGCCACGCCCAGGAGCCGTCGCTTTTCGTCTTGAGGTAATTCAGGGTCCCGGCATTGCACGCCGCCATTTCAGGGCGGCAGGCGCGCAGATAATCGAGCACATAGCCGTATTCCGGACCGACGACGCCCGTCGTCATGTTGATGATGACGCCGGGACAAGCCGCGCGGATCGCTTCGTTGATCTCTGTGCAGATTTTCGGGTCCCATGTTGGGAGATGCCCCATCCCCTCGCGCTGGTCGCGGTAATGGACATGCATGATCGCGGCGCCCGCTTCGAAGGCGCGCCGCGCTTCGGCCGCCATCTCCTGCGGCGTCACCGGCACGGGATGCTGCTTCGGGTTGGTGAGAACGCCGGTCAGCGCGCAGGTGATGATCGCCTTGTCCGACATGGCCTATCCTTCCGTTTCTAGGATCACGATCTTTGCGCGGATCGCGACCTGATCGCCCGGTTTCGCCAGCACTTCGGCGACGACGCCGTCGCGCGGCGCTTTCAGCTGGTGCTCCATCTTCATCGCTTCGATCGTCGCGACGGTTTGCCCCTTCGCAACCCTGTCGCCCGGCTTCACCGCGACCGAGGTCACAGCGCCCGCCATCGGCGCCTTGACGATGTCCGCGCCGGCGCCGGTGTCGATCGCCGGCGCCAGCGCGAAGTCGAGATAGCGTTCGGCCGCGCCGCCGGCGTCGATCTCTATCGTGCGAAAGGCCCTGGCGTATAGCGCGCGTCCGGCGCCGTCTTTGCTGAAATAGCGGATCTCGCGATCCGATTTCGACGCGACCTTTATCGACGAAATTTCTTCGCCGCGCCGGACGTCGATGGTCCCGCCGCTGATAACAGCGTCGGCCTTGACGATCTCGCCGCCGGCGAGCGCGACCTGCACCGGGAACGACGAGACCCCGCGCGAATTCCAGCCGGTGAGGAGCGCGTCCAGCGGCGCGTCGACAATCGTCGCCGCGAGCAGCGCCAGCGCCGCCTCGCCGCCCGGCGGCTTTCGCTTCGTCAGCCGGTCGAGATTGGCCTCGATATAATCGGTCGCCGCATCGCCTTTCGCGAAGGTTTCGTCCTCTACAAGTTCGATCAGGAAATCACGATTGTTGCCGACGCCGAGAAGCGCGGTGTCGCGGAGCGCCGCGGCGAGTTTCAGGCGCGCTTCATCGCGCGTCGTCCCGTGCGCGATGATTTTCGCCAGCATCGGATCGTAAAACGTCGAAACGCTGTCACCTTCTTCAATTCCTGAATCGACGCGCGCGCAGGCCGGCGCGCGCCACACGAGGACCTTGCCCGAATGCGGCAGGAAGCCCGCCGAGGGATCTTCCGCGTAAAGCCGCGCCTCGATCGCCCAGCCGTCGATCTTTACCTCGCGCTGCGCCAGCGCCAGCGGCTTTCCTTCGGCGACGTCGAGTTGCATCGCGACGAGATCAAGCCCGGTCGTCATTTCTGTCACAGGGTGCTCGACCTGGAGCCGCGTGTTCATCTCAAGGAAATAGAAGGCCTGCGACGTCGGATCGAACAGAAATTCAACCGTCCCGGCGTTCGTATAGCCGACGGCTCGCGCCGCTTCGACCGCCGCCTCGCCCATGCGCGCCCGGATCTCCGGCGTGATCGCGGGCGACGGCGCTTCCTCGATCACTTTCTGCCGTCGGCGCTGCAATGAACAGTCGCGCTCGCCGAGGTAAAGACAGGCGCCGTGCGCGTCGGCCATCACCTGAATTTCGACATGACGCGCGCCGACGACCGCCTTCTCGACGATCAGTCGCCCGTCGCCGAACGCGCTTTGCGATTCGCGCCGCGCCGATGCGATCGCCTCTTCGAGCTCTTCGGCGCGATGGACGATCCGCTGCCCTCGCCCGCCGCCGCCCGCCGAAGCTTTCAGCATCACCGGAAAACCGATGCGCGCCGCCTCCGTCGCAAGGCGCGCGTCGGACTGGTCTTCGTCCTGATAGCCCGGGATGCAGGGAACGCCGGCCGCGATCATCCGGCGCTTTGATTCCGCCTTGTCGCCCATGGCGGCGATGGCGGAAGCCGGCGGGCCGACGAAGACGATCCCGTTCGCCTCGCAGGCCTGCGCGAACGCGGCGCGCTCGGAAAGAAATCCGTAGCCGGGATGGATGGCGTCGGCGCCGGTGCGCTTCGCCGCCTCGATGATCGCATCGATGCGCAGATAGCTTTGCGCGGCTTCCGCCGGGCCGATGCGCACGGCTTCATCGGCGAAGCGCGCATGGCAAGCGTTGGCGTCAGCGTCGGAGAAGACGGCGACCGTCGCTATCCCGCGCGCTTTCGCGGATTTCATCACCCGCACCGCGATTTCGCCGCGATTGGCGATGAGCAATTTGCGAATGCGCGTCACTTCTCCTCCAGCCTCCATCTCAGTCGATTGCGTCGTCCCGGCTCGGAGTTTTCTGAGCGGCGCGAGCCTTTTACGTCTAGCCGGTCGATCGGCTTTCTCCTAGTCTGACGCGCATGTCGGAAACCTTGCAATCCCTTATGCAGCGAGCGCAGTCGGGCGACCCGGGGGCGATGACCGCGCTTGGCAAGAAGTTGCTGTTCGCCGACGGCGTCGCTCCTGCGCCGCAGAAGGGGATGGCGCTGATCAATGAGGCGGCGAACCGCCTTGACGGAGAAGCGACATCGCTTATTGCGCGTTTTGCCGCGTGGGGCGTCTTGCAACCGGAAGACATGACGCGAGCCTTCGATTGTCTGACGCAGAGCGCGGCGCTCGGCTTCGCGCCGGCGCAGGCTGAATTGCGCTTTCTGGCGCGTGAAGGCGGCGGCGACTGGCGAGGTTTACGGCGCCGTATCGATCAGGACGCATGGCTCGCCTCGCCTGCGCCGCGCCACGTGCTGGACCGGCCGCGAGCATTGGTCTTTGACGGCTTTGCTTCTCATGCCGAATGCGACTGGATAATCGCCCGGCTGCGCGGCGACCTTGAGCGGGCGAAGATTTATCGCGGCGTCGCCGACCCGATGGTGGCCGATTCACGCACCAACAGCGAAGCTGGCTTCATGCTGAAGTCGTCGGACCTGCCGATGTGCCTTATTCGCAACCGGATCGCCGGCGCGCTTCGGGTCAAGCACGCGTTCTGTGAAGTGACGCGATTGCTTCATTATTTGCCCGGCCAGACATTCAAGTTGCATACAGACTATCTTGATGAAGAGATTCCCGCGATGCGCGAGACAATTGAAAAACGCGGCCAGCGATTCGCCACTTTCCTTTTGTATTTGAACGAAGACTATCAAGATGGCGAAACGGATTTCCCGTTTGCCTCGTTTCGCTATAAAGGCAAAAAGGGAGACGCGCTGCTTTTCTTTAACGTCGATGACGTCGGAACGCCGGTCGCGCTCAGCACCCATGCCGGACTTCCTCCCACAAGCGGTGAGAAATGGGTCCTGTCTCAGTGGATCGGCAGCCGATCGATCAACGCGTTTATGACGCCGGGCGAAGCGCCCGCGCCGCTTGGGTCCGAATGGTTGAAATCGTTCGGCTCACCAGCGTGAGCTGTCCGCCTCGTCAGGCTTGCGTATTTTGCGGGTAAATATCCACCCATGACGGCGGCTCTTTGCGCGCAAACGCTGCGGCGCCTTCCCGTCCGGCGCCGCGCAGGCAGCGGGCGAACGCTCTCGCCGCGTCGTCGAGATCGGCGGGATCGACCGCTCCCGCCGCGCGATTGAATATCCGCTTTGTCGCCGCGAGCGCCGCCGGTTCGCAGCGCCCGATTTCACAAAGCGTCGCGGCGAGCATTGCTTCAAGATCGTTCGGCGCGACAACGCGATCGACAAGGCCGGCGCGAAGGCCTTCGTCGGCGCCGAACCGCGCTCCGGTAAGCGCCAGCCGTCGCGCGTTGAAAAGCCCGATCTTCCTGACAAGGAAGGGGCCGATCTGCGCCGGCGGCAGGCCGAGCGTCGTTTCCGACAGCGAAAATTTTGCGTCGCTTGCGGCGATCACTACGTCCGAGACGGCGATGAACCCCATCGCGCCGCCAAACGCTGCGCCCTCGATGAGGCTGACGACGACCTGCGGCAGCGCATCGAGTTCAAGCAGCAGATCGCCGAACCGCCGGTTTGCTTTTTCGACCGGATCGGCCTCGCCCGGCGCGGGTTCGGCCGCCATCAGTTGCGCGGCGAATTCCTTGATGTCGCCGCCGGCGCAAAAGCTTCCGCCCGAACCGCGCAGGACAAGCGCGCGGATGTCGCGTTCCTCCTTCAACCAGCGGCAGATCGCGAACAGGCTGTCGATGATCGCGGCGTTCAGCGCGTTTTTCGTTTGCGGCCGGTCGAGCGTTGCGATAACCGTCGACTGGCGGCGTTCAAGCAGCACATCGCGAAGCGCGGGAAGCGTCATCGTCACATCCTCGCGACGCCAAAGACGTTCGGCCGCAGCCGGCGCTCGCGCGCCTCGCTTACCGTATCGAGGCAGAAAGCGAGGAGTTTGCGCGAATCGCGCGGGTCGATAAGGCCGTCATCCCACAGCCGCGCCGTCGCGAAGAGGGCGCGGCTTTCCGCGTCATATTTGTCGATGATCGTCTTCGCCATCGCATCGAAATAAGCGGCGTTGGGCTCCTCGCCTCTCGCCTTCGCGCCCTCCTCGCCGACGATGCGCATCGTCTTGGCCGCCTGTTCACCGCCCATCACGGCGACGCGGTTATTCGGCCAGGCGAAGATGAAAGAAGGATCGAAGGCGCGCCCGCACATGCCGTAATTGCCGGCGCCGAAGGAGGCGCCGATATGCAGGGTGATTTTCGGCACGGTCATGTTGGTGACCGCCTGAATCATCTTGCTGCCGTGCTTGACGATACCGCGCTGTTCAGCGTCCGTGCCGACGAGATAGCCGGTCGTGTTCTGAAGAAAGACGACCGGCGTTCCCGCCTGACATTGCAGCTGGATGAACTGCGCGGCCTTCGTCGCGCCGTCGGCGTCGATCGGACCATTGTTCGAGATGATGCCGACCGCATGGCCGGCGATTTCGGCGTGAACGCAGACCGTCGCCGCGCCATAGCCGTCCTTGAACCCGAGAAGGTCGGAGCCGTCGACGATGCGGGCGATATTCTCGCGCACGTCATAGGGCGTCCTATAATCCGCCGGCGTCACGCCGAGAATTTCTTCCGGGTCGTAGAGCGGCTCGCGAAAAGATCGCGCGCGCGCCGGTGCGTCCTTGTTCCATTGCAGCTTGGCGGCGATTTCGCGCGCGATGCGCAGGGCGTCGGCGTCGTTTTCCGCCATGTAATCGGCGACGCCGGAGACATGATAATGCATCTCAGCGCCGCCGAGCTGTTCATCGGTCGCGATCTCGCCGGTCGCGGCCTTGAGCAGCGGCGGGCCGGCAAGAAATACCTTCGAGCGGCCGCGCACGACGATGACATAATCCGACAGCCCCGTCTGATAGGCGCCGCCCGCGGTCGACGATCCGTGCACGACGGAAATGACCGGGCAGCCGGCGGCGGAAAGGCGCGCGAGGTTGGCGAAGGTCTGGCCGCCCGGAACGAACATCTCCGCCTGGCGAAACAGATTGGCGCCGGCGCTTTCGATCAGCTGCACGAAAGGGAGTTTCTGCTTGAGGGCGATCTCCTGCGCGCGCAGCGCTTTCTGGACGCCCATCGGCGTCGCCGCGCCGCCCTTGATGCCGGAATCGGACGCCGACACGAGACAGCGGACGCCGGAGACGAAACCGATGCCGGCGATCCCGCCGCCGCCCGACACGTTCTGGCCGCCGTCGTCGTCATGCATGTTGAGGCCGCACAGCGTCGACAGCTCAAGGAACGGCGCGCCGCGGTCGAGCACCAGCGCCAGCCGGTCGCGCGGCAAGAGCTGGCCGCGTTTTTCAAATTTCGCCCGCGCGCGCGCCGACGTCTCGACGATCTTGCGCTCAAACCCGCGGAATTCCTCGATCAGCTTCAGGTGGGCGGCGCGGTTGGACGCGAAACTTTCCGACCGCGTGTCGATCTCTGACTGAAATACCGGCATTTTCCCCGCCGTTCGCTCGAACCACAACCGACATTTACCCGGCGATGGCTGCAGCTTCTATACCAAAGCGCAGTGAAATTCTCTCACCGATTCCGCGACGAACGGCCGTCGGTCTGATCAACTGCGGCTCGCACGGACTTTCGGACCCGCGGGCTCGGGATCCGCCCCGGCTTTCGCGAGCGTCCGAAACAGGCGCGGGCAGTCGGCGGCGGCGTGAGCGAATGTTCGCTCCTGGCTCGCGCCCTTGGCGCGCATGAAGGCAACGACCGCCTTTTTTTCCGCGGCCGTCCAGTCGGCGAGATCCGGCGCGATCGCGACGATCGGCGCCATCATATTGAACGCCTCCCTTTCGGCTTTCGGCCAGGAGCGCCTGTCACGGACTCCCAAGGCCCGCGCGACCGCATCCGCCTGCCAAATCTCCGCGCCAGCGCGATCGGCGACCGGCGCCGCGGCAAGGCGCGCGCTCGCGAGCGCGCTCAATTTGCCGAGTTGGTCCTCGCCAAATGTATCGCGTTTATCGAATTCAGGAAGATCGAGAATCATATCCCCTTTCGCCAGCGCTTTCAGAGTCTTCTTGCTGCTGCGCGTCGCGCCCGGCTGGCGCAGCCGGTCGAATTCCTCGGCGGCCAGGCGCCGCCTGTCAGGATCATTCGGCCGAAAGCCGAGACGATAGTAGAACCAGTAGGCGCCGCTATCGATCGCTTCGGCGTTTCCTTCCCCGAACTGGTAGCCATTGACGATAAAGCGCGCGGAGCCGAACAGCGTGTGAAAAGCGCGCAGCATTTCGACCCAGCAAAACGCCGTCTCGCCGCCCCTGAACGCATCGAAGATGTTAATGCCGGTGTTCGCCTGCCTGAATAATGGCGTGACGCCGCCATAACCAATCGGCGTCCCGTTCGAGAGCAGCAAGTATCCGGTATTGGTCTCAAGCGGCAGACGGTGCGCCGGTGCGACGCAAATCACCGCCAGCGCGACGCCTTCGCCTAGATCGCACCAGTAGACTTCGTCGACATTTGCGTAAGTGATCGCCACAACCTCGCGACAACGCACCGCAAGCGCCGTCCGCGCGAGTTCGATAACCCGCCGCGCTTTCGATCTCGGCAATAATTCTATCGTCTTGAGGGGCTCCCTAATTCGTCGGGCGATGTCTTCCGGCGGACGGCGAAAGCTCTTGCGTGGGGTGACCGGCGACCCGGTGAGAAAATTGCGCGAGGTCGCCCATCGCGATCCCTTCAGGCGCCATTCGATCTGGACTTCAGCAGCGGTCCACAAGGCGTTGAGGTCCGACTGTTTCACCGCGGCGCCGTTTGCCGCCTTGATCATCCAGTGAAAATCCGACAGGGCGTCAGCGCCCCGCGCCAGCCTTACCCAGTCACGCGTTGAATAATCGCCGCTGTCAAAGGCGTCCAGTTCGCTTTTGCGCGTAAAGGCGCGGATGAACGGATCGAGCATGGTCGGATCGCTGCTGGCGCGCCAGTCGATGTCTATGCCGTCCTTCACGTGGCGGGCGAGCCACGTCGCCAGCGGAAGTTCATAGATATGCCGCGTGATCGCGCCGGTCACGCCGGTATCGTCGAGCGCCTTTCGCTCGGATTTGGTAAGCCGCGCGACCCATCGATCGAATTGATGGAGCGCCGCCTGGCACACTCGCGCGGTTCGCGCATCGCCGGGAAAAGCGCGCATGAACAACAGATCATCGTGCGCCTGAAGGAGATCGCGCGCCGTGCGCGGGGGCGATGCGGCAATCGCCGCAACCGACGTCCACTTATTTTCTTCCGCCGAGTCCCCGAAAACATTCCGCAATGCGTGCAAATCTTTCGAGCTCATTCGCTTCATTCCCCCGTCGTATTCAGTTAGCGGCTCCCGGAGGCGCGGCGCGCCGCCATCGACTCGCCGACCGCGCGCAGCGTCTCCGCGTTCATACGGGTGCGCGCGATCGGCAACAAGACGCCGTTCTCCAGCGCAAGATGATGGCGCAATCTGTCCGAAAAGTCGCGCAGCAGCGCGCGCTCATCCTCGCTTGGCGCCGCTCCTGCAGTCATCCGCTGAAGTATTTCAATGAGGACCTCGCTGCCGGTCTCATCCTCGCGATGCTCTTTCGCCAGAATCTCAAGAATTTCATCGATCTTGTCGTCCGCTTCGCAGGACGCGCGCAATCCCGGAAAAAACGATAGCTCCTCATCAAGGATATGAAGCGCGAGATCGGTCTTGATGAAGGAAATGGCGTCGGCGATCGTCTTTCGATTGATGACCCCGTCGGCGATCAGCGTCAGGACCTTGGCGAACTGGCGCTGTCGCAGATGCTCGCCAAAAAGAAAATCAAGCGGCGCGGTCGTGCAATCCGGCGTCGGCGCGTCGATCGCCGCGCGAGGATCGCCCGCATCGGCCCGGATCGAGCCGCCCCCTTTGTCCCGATTATCTCCCTGTGCGGCCACCTCAATGCTCGCTCTCAATATTGAAAACGCAACGACGCCCAGATGATATTGCGATCGGCCAGCGTCGGCGTTCCGTTATACGCGGCGCCTTTCAATTCGGCCGACCAGTTCTTGCGAACCTTGACCGCAACGCCGGCGTCAAATTCCTCGCCGAGGTCGGCGCCGCCGTTTTCCGTCCTGAAATCATGATATGTCGCGAATAAATTAAGCCCGGCGCCGAACGGCCCATCTTTCCAGTCATATTGAACGGTCGCGTAAATGTCTTCGATGCCGTTCACCGGCGTCGTCAGAAATACGTCCGCGAACCCTTGAAATTTGTGCAGCGTCGCCAACGGCGTCGAAAACCCGATTACGCCGTCGCCGCCAAGCTGTTCGTAACCGAGCCTCAGCGTCGCGCCTTGCGCCGAAAGGGCGCCTTCGCCGTGGAGGTAATCCTCGGAATAATCAAACGGATTGGCGGCGTAATCCTGCTGCGACGCATATTCGAGGACTATTCCGGCCTTGATTTCGGCATCCGCATCCAAAACGAGCGAATTTTCATAACGCGCGCCGAAAGTGCGCGATGACAGCGCCGGCGCTTCCTCGAAGTCGAGCAGCAAGCCGTAGCCCGAGATTTTACCGAGCTTTTTCGCATCGTAAGTCGCTGAAACGACATGGCTGTCGCTGTCGAATTCGCCAAGCGCATGGTCGTCCCCGAATATCCGGTGGACGCGGCTGATATAAAGATAATCGACGCTAAGTCCGTCGATGAATGTCGAAGACAGGCGCGCCGCGTCGAAAGTCTGCTGGTTCTGGCGAAAGTCGACGGTCCCGACGAAGCGCTGGTTGCCGAGATTATACGCCTGCCGGCCGATGGTGATCGGCGTTTTCTCGATGCCGGTGAAGGTGACCTGCGCGCGGTTGATTTCGGTGGCGTCGGGATCGGCGATGACCGGAAATTGCGGCTTCCCGTTTGTCGTCGAATTGAAGTGATCATCCCCGATCGACGCGACATTTTCAAATTCGACCAGCACTTTGAAATTAAGGAATTCGCCCGTTTCATAACCGAGCCGTGTGCGGATAGTGTTGGCGTAGGCGTTTTCCGCGAGCGCCGAATTATCGACCCATTCGAAGCGATAGCGCACGTCGATGAGCGGCTTGCCGGCCTTGATCGCGCCGACAATGCCGGTTTCTTCGGCGGGTTTTGGCGCGTCTTCCGCGAGAGCGGCGGCGGGAGAGAGCGTGGCGAAGGCCAGCGCAGCGTGGGCGAGAAGCTCTGTTTTTATTCTCATGGACAAATCCCCATAGGGCGGTGGTTGATTGTTGTTATTCCGCCGGCGCCGGTTTGCGCTTCGTGCGGACGATCTGATAGCCGCGCCGTCCGAGATACCAGACCGGCGCCGAGAAAATGTGGACGAGGCGCGTGAACGGGAAGACGAGGAAGATCGTCAGCCCCAGCGTCAGGTGCGCCTTGAAGACCGGGTGCGCGTCGGCGACCAGATCGGCGGCGCCGGTGCGGAAGGTCAAGATGCGCTGCGCCCAGCTCATGAACTTGACCATCTCGTGCCCGTCGAGATGCTGCATGGAGACCGGGATCGTCGAGAGGCCGAGCAATAGCTGCGCAAACAGGAGCAGCAGGATCGCCGTGTCGCCGAAACTCGAATTATGGCGGATGCGCGCGTCGAACAGGCGTCGATGCGTCAACAAGGCGATGCCGACGAGGCACATGAGACCGGCGAGTCCGCCGGCGACGATCGCCAGAATCTGTTTGGCGCTGTGGGAGATCCCGAGCGCGTCGAAGACCGCAATCGGCGTCAGCAGGCCGACGAAGTGGCCGGCGAAAATGATCAGGATGCCGACGTGAAAGAGGACGCTGCCGGCGACGAGCTGCTTCCTCCGCAGAAGCTGGCTTGAACCGGAACGCCAGGAATATTGCCCGTGCTCGAAACGCAGGATCGAGCCGATCGCGAACACCGAGAGACAGATGTACGGGTAATAGCCAAAAAGAAACTGGTTGAGAAAATCGCGCATTTTATCAGCTCCTCGCTTCGCCGGTGTTGCGGGCCGCCGCGCCGATATCGGACTCAGGGCCGAAGGTGACGGGGCTGTCCTCCCAGAGCGCGTCGAGCGCTTCGAAATTGTTCGGGTCGTCGTCCGGCGCTTTCCTCAGCGCGTCGAGTTCCTTGGGGGACGGTGCGCCGCCCGCAATCGCTTCAAGAACCCGCAAAACCGCCGCATAGGGGGTCTTTCGCCTTGCAAGTCGCTCCTTCAGCGCGGCGATCACTGTCAGCGGCTCGGCGAGCAGCCCGCGCGCTTCTTCGACCGGACGCGTCGACAGATATTCAAGGAACATCGGCAGGTAGTCCGGAAGCTCGCGCATATCCGGATCTAGGCCCGCCTGTTCGTAGAGCGCGCGCAGGTCGACCATCGCCTGCCCGCGATCGCGCGACTCGCCGTGCACATGCTCGAAAAGATGCAATGACAGCGAGCGGGTGCGGTCGAACAGGAACACATAGCGTTCCTGAAGTTCATACAGATCGAGCGTGTCGATTTCGTTCAGGAGTTTTTTCACCTGATCGATCGCCCAGCGCGGCGCCAGCGCCTCGCCGTAAAGGATCTCCCGGATGTCGCCGACAGCCTCCTTCAACTCCTGCGTCGGGTAGGAAAGAAGCGCGGAAAGCGCCTTGAATGAATTCGTCATGATCTCACCTCACGCTTTCTCATCGACAGCGGCCTTGGCGAAAAGGCCCGTCCATTGCGGCGCGTTTTTCGGCTCGCCGCAGCCATCGCCGAACGAAAATCCGCAGCCGCCCCTGAGGTCGTAGGCGTTCTCGGCGTATTCGCGATGCGAGGTCGGGATGACGAAGCGGTCTTCGTAATTGGCGATCGCCATCAGCTGGTACATGTCCTTGACCTGCTGCGGCGTCATGCCGACTTTGCCGGGAAGGCTCGCATCCTCCGCGCCCTCAAAGTGGATCGAGCGCATATAGGCGCGCATGGCGATCAGCTTTTCGAGCGCCTTGGCGACCGGTTCTTCGTCGCCGGCGGTCAGCAGGTTCGCGAGATATTTCATCGGTATGCGAAGCGAACGGACGTTCGGCATCGCGCCCTTGTCGCCGAAGGCGCCCGCTTCCGCCATCGACTGGATCGGCGACAGCGGCGGGACGTACCAGACCATCGGCAGCGTGCGATATTCCGGGTGGAGCGGAAAGGCGATCTTCCATTCCATCGCCATCTTCCAGATCGGCGAGCGTCGCGCCGCGTCGAGCCAGGCGTCCGGTATGCCTTCCGCTTTCGCGGCGGCCTGCACTTTCGGATCATAGGGATCGAGGAAAACGTCGAGGTGGCTCTGATAGAGGTCGGTTTCTTTCTCGACGGACGCCGCGCTTTCGATGCGGTCGGCGTCATAGAGAACGACGCCGATATAGCGGATGCGCCCGACGCAGGTCTCCGAACAGATCGTCGGCTGCCCGGCTTCAAGGCGCGGGTAACAGAGGATGCACTTCTCGGATTTGCCGGTGTTCCAGTTGTAATAGATTTTCTTGTAGGGGCAGGCGGAGACGCACATCCGCCAGCCGCGGCACTTGTCCTGGTCAATCAGGACGACGCCGTCTTCCTCGCGTTTATAGATTGCGCCAGACGGGCACACCGCGACGCAGGACGGATTGAGGCAGTGCTCGCACAAACGCGGCAGGTACATCATGAAAGTGTTTTCGAACTGGCCGTAGATGTGTTTTTCGACCTTATCGAAATTGTAGTCGGCGGAGCGTTTGGAAAACTCGCCGCCGAGAATTTCCTCCCAGTTCGGCCCCTTGTTGATCTTCTCCATGCGCTCGCCGGTGATCAGCGACCGCGGCCGCGCCGTCGGCGCCGCCTTCATTTCCGGCGCGTTTTGCAGATGGTCGTAATCGAAGGTGAACGGCTCGTAGTAATCGTCGATCTGCGGCAGGTCCGGGTTGGCGAAGATTTTCGCGAGGACGCCGAGCTTGCCGCCCAATTTCGGTTCGATCTTGCCGTTCGCCTTGCGCTTCCAGCCGCCGTTCCAGCGCGCCTGGTTCTCCCAGTCGTCCGGATAGCCAATGCCGGGCTTGGTCTCGACATTGTTGAACCAAGCGTATTCGACGCCTTCCCGGCTCGTCCAGACGTTCTTGCAGGTGACCGAACAAGTGTGGCAGCCGATGCACTTGTCGAGGTTCAACACCATTGAAAGTTGAGCGCGGACTTTCATCGGGCGGCCTCCATTTCCTTCGCCGGCGTATCGAGCCAGTCGACTTTTTTCATTTTACGGACAATGACGAATTCGTCGCGGTTCGATCCGACGGTTCCATAATAGTTGAAGCCGTAGGCCTGATGCGCGTAGCCGCCGATCATGTGCGTCGGCTTGAGAACCGTGCGCGTGACTGAGTTGTGAATGCCGCCGCGATGGCCCGTCACCTCGGAGCCCGGCACGTTCACAATCTTTTCCTGCGCATGATACATCATGATCATGCCGGGCTTGACCCGTTGCGAGACGACGGCTCTCGCCGTCAGCGCGCCATTGGTGTTGTAGGCCTCGACCCAGTCATTATCGACGATGCCGGCTTCCTGCGCGTCGGTCTCAGAGAGCCAGACGATCGGGCCGCCGCGCGATAGCGTCAGCATCATGAGGTTGTCGGTATAGGTCGAGTGAATGCCCCATTTCTGGTGCGGCGTGATGAAATTGAGAAGTATTTCCTTCTCGCCGTTCGGTTTTCTCTGACCGGTCGCCTTGGTGTCGATCGGCGGACGATAGACGCACAGCGACTCGCCGAAGGCGCGCATCCACAGATGGTCTTGATAAAGCTGCTGGCGCCCGGTGAGCGTCCGCCACGGGATCAGTTCATGGACGTTCGTGTAACCGGCGTTGTAGCAGACCTTTTCGGATTCGATTCCAGACCAGGTCGGCGACGAGATGATCTTCCTCGGCTGCGCGACGATATCGCGGAAGCGGATCTTTTCATCTTCCTTCGGCAAAGCGAGATGCGCGTGTTCGCGGCCCGTCGCTTTCGTCAGCGCCTCCCACGCCTTGACCGCGACCTCGCCATTGGTTTCGGGCGCGAGCATCAAGACGACCTCCGCCGCATCGATGTCGGTGTTGATGCGGGCGAGACCCTTTGTCTGGCCCTCTTCCGTCACGACGCCGTTAAGCGCCTTGAGGTTTTCAACCTCGTGGTCGGTGTTCCACGCGATTCCCTTGCCGCCATTGCCGACCTTGGTCATCAGCGGCCCGAGCGCCGTGTAGCGCTTGTAGAGGTTTGGATAGTCGCGCTCGACGACGACAACCGACGGCATGGTCTTGCCGGGGATCGGCTCCACCTCGCCGCGCTTCCAGTCCTCCACGCCGAGCGGCTGCGCGAGTTCGCCCGGGCTGTCGTGCTGCATCGGAACCAGAACGACGTCTTTTTCGACGCCGAGAATTTCCGGCGCGATCTCGGAGAATTTCTTCGCGAGTCCCTTGAAGATTTCCCAGTCGCTGCGGCACTCCCAAAGCGCATCGACCGCGCTGGTCAGCGGGTGAATGAACGGATGCATGTCCGAGGTGTTGAGATCGTTCTTCTCGTACCAGGTCGCCGTCGGCAAAGCGATGTCGGAATAGACGCAAGTCGTCGACATGCGGAAGTCGATCGTGACGAGAAGGTCGAGCTTTCCTTCCGGCGCTTCCTCATGCCATTTCACTTCTTCCGGCTTTTGTCCGCCGGTGGCGCCGAGGTCTTTTCCCTGGACGCCGTGCACCGTTCCAAGAAGGTGCTTCAGGAAATATTCGTGTCCCTTGCCGGACGATCCAAGGAGATTGGACCGCCAGACGAAAAGATTGCGCGGCCAGTTCGCCGGTTCGTCCGGATCGTCGCACGACATCGCCAGCGACCCGGATTTCAATCCCCGGGCGACATAGTCTTTCGGCTCCATCCCGGCGGCGGCGGCGTCTTTGGCGACCTGAAGCGGATTGGTCTTCAGCTGCGGCGCGGACGGCAGCCACCCCATGCGCTCGGCGCGGACGTTGAAGTCGATCAGGCTGCCGGACCATTTTCCTTCCGGCGCAAGCGGCGAGATGATTTCATCAAGGCCGAGGGTTTCGTAGCGCCACTGGTCGGTATGCGCGTACCAGCAGGAGGTTGAATTCATTTGCCGCGGCGGCCGCGCCCAGTCGAGCGCGAAAGCGAGCGGCAGCCACCCGGTCTGCGGCCGCAGTTTTTCCTGTCCGACATAATGCGACCAGCCGCCGCCGGACTGGCCGACGCACCCGCACATCACCAGCATGTTGATGATGCCGCGGTAATTCATGTCCATGTGGAACCAGTGATTGAGACCGGCCCCGACGATCACCATCGACTTGCCGTTGGTCTTTTCGGCGTTGTCGGCGAAGGCGCGCGCGACCGCGATCACTTTCTCACGCGGAACGCCGGTGATTTGCTCCTGCCAGGCGGGCGTGTAGGGGGCGTCGTCGTCGTAGGATTTCGCCGTATTGGAATCGCCAAATCCGCGATCGACGCCGTAATTGGCGACAAAGAGGTCGAACACGCAGGCGACGAGCGCGTCGCCGTCGGCGAGTTTCAGCTTTTTGACCGGAACCTTGCGCTCAATGACGTCCGGATGATCGGACCCCGCGAAGTGATCGTGTTTCCGGGCGCCGAAATACGGGAAGGCGACGGCGGCCGTCTCGTCCTCCCGGCCCTTGAGCGTCATCGCCAGTTCGGTCTCCGCGCCGTCGCCGGCGCGCTCTTCGAGATTCCATTTGCCCTGCTCGCCCCAGCGAAAGCCGATCGATCCGCGCGGGCAGACGATGTTTCCGGACTTGCCGTCGATGGCGACGGTCTTCCATTCGGGATTGTTCTGTTCGTTCAGCCCATCGACGAAATCCGACGCCCGCAGGAGCCGGTCCGGCACGAGCCGCCCATCCTTGCGGACAAGACGGACCAGCATCGGCATGTCGGTATATTGACGCGCATATTTCTGGAAATACGGCGTCTGGCGGTCGATGTAGAATTCCTTGAGAATCACATGGCCGAACGCCATGGCGAGCGCGGCGTCGGTTCCCTGTTTGGGCGATAGCCAGATGTCGCCGAATTTCGACGCTTCCGAATAGTCGGGCGAAATGACGACGCTCTTGGCGCCTTTGTAACGCGCCTCGGTGAAGAAGTGCGCGTCGGGCGTGCGCGTCTGCGGCACGTTCGAGCCCCAGAGCATGATGAATCCGGAATTGTACCAGTCGGCGCTTTCCGGCACGTCCGTCTGTTCGCCCCAGGTCATCGGCGAGGCGGGCGGCAAATCGCAATACCAGTCGTAAAAAC
>MEMM01000128.1:30717-33095 GCA_001767925.1 Alphaproteobacteria bacterium RIFCSPHIGHO2_12_FULL_63_12 | reverse complement strand
CGGGGCCGTATTTCTTCGCGGTGTAGGCGTTGGCGGCGGCGATGATTTCGTTCGCCTCCTCCCAGCCCACGCGGACGAAGCCGCCGAGCCCGCGCTGCTTCACATAGGAAGCGCGTTTTGAGGGAGTCTCGACGATCGACGTCCAGGCGGCGATCGGCGACTGCGTCGCACGGGCCTCGCGCCACAATTTCACCAGTCGCCCGCGGATCAGCGGAAATTTGAGGCGGTTGCCGCTATAGAGATACCAGGAATAACTGGCCCCGCGCGAGCAGCCGCGCGGCTCATGGTTGGGCAGATCGGCGCGCGTGCGCGGATAGTCGGTCTGCTGCGTCTCCCAGGTGACGATGCCGCCCTTCACATAGATCTTCCAGCTGCACGAACCGGTGCAGTTCGCGCCATGCGTCGAGCGGACGATTTTGTCGTGCTGCCAGCGCTTCCTGTAGCTGTCTTCCCAGCTCCGGCTGTCCTTGGTCACGACGCCGTGGCCATTCGAGAATTCGCTGACGCGATTTTTGAAGAATGTCAGACGATTCAAGAGGTGGCTCATGCTTTTTCTCCCAGCGGTTTGGTGGTCGCGATTGTCGCGGCGCGGCCTCGTTCGATATCGTGAAGGAGCCCGCCCTTCCGCGTGTAAACGACATAGGTGATTGCGGCGCACAATACATAGAAAAGCAGGAACCCGATCAATGCGGCCTGTGGTCCGCCCGTCAGATCGATCGAAGTCCCGTAGGATTTCGGAATGAAGAACGCGCCGTAAGCGGCGATCGCCGACGTGAAGCCGATGATCGCGGCGGATTCTTTCTCCGACTGTCTCAGGCACGCCGCCGCATCGAGATTCGGCATCAGCCCCGGCATCTCCTTGCGCATGATGACCGGAATCATCTGGAAGGTAGATGCGTTGCCGACGCCAGTCGCGAAGAACAAGACCATGAACATCGCAAAGAACCCGGCGAAGTTTTTCGCGTCAAGGAAATAGAGGACGCCGCCGACGCCGACGATCATCAGGAGGAAAACCCAGAAGGTGACGCGACCGCCGCCGAACTTGTCGGAGATCCAGCCCGTCATCGAGCGCGACAGCGCGCCGACGAGCGGCCCGAGGAAGGCGAATTGCAGCGCGATCACCTCGGGGAACTGCGTCTTGATCAGCAACGGGAAGCCGGCGGAATAACCGATGAACGACCCGAATGTGCCGGTGTAGAGAATGCACATGATCCAGTTGTGACGGCGCGAGAAGATCACCGACTGCTCGGCGAACGACGCCTTGGCGTCGGCGATGTCGTTCATCCCGAACCAGGCGAGCGCGGTTGAGACGAGAAGGAACGGCACCCAGATGAAGCCGGCGTTCTGCAGCCATAACTGGCCGCCGTCTTTCGTCGCCTGCGGTTCGCCGCCGAGCGCGCCGAAGACGCCGGCGGTGATGACGATCGGCACCAGGAACTGCATCGCCGAGACGCCGAGATTGCCGAGCCCGGCGTTGAGCGCGAGCGCGTTACCCTTCTCCTTTTTTGGGAAGAAGAAAGAAATGTTCGCCATCGACGAGGCGAAGTTTCCGCCGCCAAGGCCGCAAAGAAGCGCCAGCACCAGGAAGATGACATAGGGCGTGTCCGGGTTTTGCACCGCGTAGCCGATGCCGAAGGCCGGAATCATCAACGACGCGGTTGTCAGCGTCGTCCACAGCCGCCCCCCGAAAATCGGCACCATGAACGAGTAGAAAATCCGCAGCGTCGCGCCGGAAAGGCCCGGAAGCGCCGCCAGCCAGAACAGCTGGTCGGTCGTGTAGTTAAACCCGATCGCCGGCAATTTGGCGACGACGACGCTCCACACCATCCAGACCGCGAAGGCGAGCAGCAAGGCCGGGATCGACAGCCACAAATTGCGCATCGCAACTTTACGGCCCTTTTCCGCCCAGAACTTTTCGTCTTCCGGACGCCAGTCTTCGATGACCGGAGAGAGCGCCCGTCCGTGTTCCTTGGTGTGGATCTCCTGCATTTCCGGAAATTCCGGGAGTGCGCCGAGCTCTTTGGAGAGCGCCTTGCGTTCCATGTGCAGGATCGAGAAGTGCATCCACAGCAGCGCCACGGAAACGACCATGAACAGCAGCATGAAGCAGCTCGTCCAGATGCCGGTAAGGTCGTTCATGACGCCGAAAAGAATCGGAAGCACGAAACCGCCGAGGCCGCCGATCATGCCGACGAGGCCGCCGACCGCGCCGACATGGTCTGGATAATAGACGGGGATGTGTTTGTAGACGGCCGCCTTGCCGAGCGACATGAAGAAGCCGAGTCCGAAAATTGCGACCATGAACGGCGCAACGCCCATCTCGGTCGAGAACGCGATCGGCCCATTGATGCCGTGAATGATGTAGTCGGTCTTCGGGT
>MEMM01000128.1:0-30703 GCA_001767925.1 Alphaproteobacteria bacterium RIFCSPHIGHO2_12_FULL_63_12 | reverse complement strand
TCACATACATGACCTTGCGCGGCCCGATCTTGTCGGAGAGATGGCCGCCATAAACCCGGAAAAGGCTCGCCGGGATCGAATACATCGCGGCGACCATGCCGGCCTGTTTGATGTCAAAGCCGTAAACGCCGACGAGATAGCGCGGCAGCCAGAGAGCCAGCGCGACAAACGCGCCGAAGACGAAGAAATAATAAAGCGAAAAGCGCCAGACCTGGATGTTCTTCAACGGCTCAAGCTGCAAGAGCGTACCCTTGGCTTTGACGCCTTCCTTGCGACGCGCGACGAGGGCGGGGTCGTCCTTGGTGAGCAGCCAGTAGAGAATGGCGATGACGACGAGCGCGCCCGCCCACATTTTGGCGACCGCTTCCCAGCCATAAGCGACCATGACGAAGGGCGCGACGAATTTCGTGACCGCCGCGCCGACATTGCCGGCGCCGAAGACGCCGAGCGCGGTCCCCTGCTTTTCGGTCGGAAACCATTTCGAGACATAGGCGATGCCGACCGCGAAAGAGCCGCCGGCGATGCCGACGCCGAGCGCGGCGAGCAGGAATTCCGGGTAAGTGTTCGCGAAGGTCAGCAGAAAGGTCGCCAGCGCCGCCGACAGCATGACCGCGACATAGACAAGCCGTCCGCCATACTGGTCAGTCCAGATGCCGAGGATGAGACGGATCAGCGATCCGGTCAGGATCGGCGTGCCGATAAGGAGGCCGAACTCGGTTTCGCTGAGGCCCAAGTCCTTCTTGATCTGAACCCCGATGATCGAAAAAATCGTCCACACCGCGAAACACGCGGTGAACGCGAAGGTACTCGCCCAGAGCGCGCGTTGGCGATCCGCCGGCTTCACTGAATCGAGCATTGTCATCCCAGCCATCCGTTTTTGGCGCGCAAGATTTGGCGCGACTGTCGGGTGGGAACCTGATTTACGGGGTATTGCACTATTTGAGACAGATCAAATTGGCGACGCTGGTCGACGAAACAAATGTCCAGTGAGAAAAAGCGCCTCTCGCAATTAATCGAGGTCAAAAACTCAGTTGCTAGATGCCAACCAGTCGCTTGACTTTTATCAAGCGACTGTCAAATAGAGCACGCCGCAGCACGAGCCCGCAGCGAATCGATCATGCGCCCTGAAAATCGCCGCCAGGTCAAAGAACTGACGCTCTTCCGGGCGATGCCGGACGCGGCGTTCGACCGGCTGCTGGCGGGCTCCTTTTTTCAGCGATTTCCGGCGCATGTGGTGTTGATCCGCGAAGGCGATTTGGCGGATTTCCTGCACATCGTCATCGACGGGGGCGTCGAGCTGTTCAGCAATTGGCGCGATCATGAGACGACGATTTCGATCGCGCGGCCGATTTCGACTTTTATCCTTGCCGCAGTCGTCAAGGACGCGCCCTATCTGATGTCGGCGCGCACCCTCGACGCCTCGAGCATTTTGATGATTCCTTCGGAAAACATCCGTACGGCCATGCTCGACGACAGCGCTTTCGGCGTCGCCATGGTCGATGAACTCGCGGCCTGTTTTCGCGAAATCGTCAAAGCTCAGAAAAATCTGAAATTGCGGTCCGGCGTCGAAAGGCTGGCGAACTATTTGCTGCGACTTGACGCTGAGCAGCGCAATGACGGTCGCGTCGTCTTGCCGTTCGAAAAGAAGCTGCTGGCGTCGCTGCTCAACATGACGCCGGAAAACCTGTCGCGGGCGTTCGCGACATTAAAACCCTACGGGGTCGCGGTGAGCGCCGCCGCCGTCGAGATCGCCAATCCCGGCGATCTTCGACGCTTCGCCAAACCGACGCCCCTGATCGACGATCCGAAAAGCTGAACCGCCGCGGACGCGGGAATTCCCGCGACTATCGATCGGGTCAGCGACGACCCGTTGCGCAGTCATTTCATAGTTTAGTACGAGAATGGCGCGCCGGAGGGGGTGAAAAAGAGAACTGGTCAGCGACAAGGCTAAGGCACTGAGATCAATGGGTTTTTATCTCTCCATTAAGAATAAATCGAGAAAGTCAGCAATTAGGCATCACAAATTAAGAGGGCCAAGCCCCGCAATGATGACAAGTAGCACAGCAATCCAAAAAAAATACACTCAAGATGGAAAATCCAAAAAGGGCATCACCTGATTCCAGAAGGAGATAAAGCCAAGTATCTGCGTCATCTCGAAGGCGCTTGCTCCAGAGCCAACCAGCCCAAATTACTTCTAGTGCCTTTAAGACGATCAAAACCGACACGGCAACCAAACCAGGGCTTGGCAGTTACTGACCATGGGCAAGCGTACCAATAGAAAAAGCAGCGCAATGCCGTAAATAAAAATCGCGATGATCCAACAGAGCCTTCGTTTCAATTCCCGCCAACGCGACCGAGGTACTCTCAGATACTTAACGTGAATATTGAAATGGAAAGAGACTTCCCAAAAGGCGTTGACCTTACCCCTTCAAACGCGGCCGGATTGGAAGCAACAATTCGGAGCTAAGAAGGAAGATTGGGATGACGAGGAAACGGTATTCGCCTGAGGAAATCATCGGCAAATTGCGGTCGGCGGAAGTTTGGTTGGCGGAAGGCGCATCGGTCGCGGACGTGGTGCGGCGGCTCGGGGTGCAGCGGGTCACCTATTACCGCTGGCGGAAGGAATACGGCGGGATGGGCGTCGATCAGGCGCGCCGGCTGAAGGAGCTGGAAGCCGAGAATGCGCGGCTGAAGAAGGCGGTCGCGGACCTCACTCTCGACAAGATGATCCTGAAGGAGGCCACCTCGGGAAACTTCTAGGGCCCCCGCGCGCCGGCGGCGGTTTATCGCCTATGCCGGCGCGACGCTCGGCGTCTCGGAGCGCCGAGCCTGCAGGGCCCTTGGCCAGCATCGATCGACGCAGCAGCGTGCGCCTTCGAGGGCCGACGATGAAGACGCGCTGACGGAAGCGATTATCCGCCTCGCGACGCGGTTCGGGCGCTACGGCTATCGGCGCGTTACGGCGCTCTTGAAGGCCGACGGCTGGCGGGTGAACCACAAGCGCGTCGCGCGCATCTGGCGGCGCGAGGGCCTGAAAGTGCCGGCAAAACAGCCCAAACGCGGCCGCCTGTGGCTGAACGACGGCTCGTGCGTACGGCTGCGGCCGCAGCATCGCAATCATGTGTGGGCCTACGACTTCGTCGAGGACCGCACGCGCCATGGTCGCAAGATCCGCATGCTCACGGTGATCGACGAGTTCACGCGCGAGTGCCTCGTAATCGAGGTGAAGCGCCGCCTCAACAGTCAGGACGTGCTCGCGGTCCTGGCGCGGCTCTTCGTCGGTCGCGGCGCGCCGGACCACATTCGGTCGGATAATGGTAGCGAGTTTGCCGCCAAGGCGGTGCGCAAATGGCTCGGCGAGATGGGCGTGAAGACGCTTTTCATCGAGCCGGCGAGCCCATGGGAGAACGGCTACAATGAATCGTTCAACGGGAAGCTCCGCGACGAATGTCTCAATACGGAGTTATTTTACTCGCTCCGCGAAGCCCAGATCATCATCGAAAAATGGCGTCGGGAATTTAACACGATCCGACCGCATTCCTCGCTCGGCTATCGGCCGCCGGCGCCGGAAACCTATCCGCCGGCCGATCCGGCCTGCGCAATTTGGAGGCTCCAGCCGGATCGGCCTTCCATCGGAGCCATTCTTTCTGTTACATAGAAAGCGGCCGCGTATCCGGGGGCGGGTCAGCGTGCGCTACCTCACGCCCAATACACTACGCTGCTTGGACATGGGCCGCCGCAATGACTAATCCATATGAGGAAGCGGAGAAGTTCGCTCGAACCTTTCGGCAGACTGAGTATGCGCTCAAAAGGTCTGGCTACTTGCGCATGGATAAGGACATTGCCGAGGCCGATTGGGACGAATTTGCCAAGAAACTCGGACCAGAATTTTTCGAGCATATCGTAGCCAGCGGACTCGCAATTACTCTTGTGGGCGAACCGCCAAGACGCCTGCTCGCAAACATGGAATGGTCGCCTGAGAAAACGCAGCCTCTCACGAACGTGGCGCAGCTCATCGTTAATGGCGTCTGCCGTGTGCGCAATAGCTACCTCCACGGCGAGAAATTTGTTGGCGGACCTGAGGGGCAGTTCGAGCGTGACGCAACACTTGTGATAGAGGCGCATGCAGTGCTTCGTGAGGCGGTGAGAGTCCTCACCAACGCCCGAGTAAATCGCAATGGTTGACCAGAGGTGTAGGAAGGTCGAATGACGGAGTTCCGTCCGCAACAACTTGCACCGTTTCAAGAAAACTTCGTGCAAAGCTTCCTTACCCGAAGCGATGCGCTAACGTTGCTCGTCGCGGCACCGGGTACGGGAAAGACCGCAACGTCTCACGTTGCGGCGACCCGTATGGTTGCGGCTGGCCTCGTGGATAAGGTGCTGTTCATAAGTGCCCACCGCGTACTTGGGGAACAGTGGCAACATGTCGGTCAAACCGCCGATCCATGGCCAATTGATGCAAGCGGCGTGTCGATTACCACGACTTATGCTGCACTTGTCCGTGATCCGGATCGGATATGGAGCGAAGTTGTCCCCGATACGCGCTGGCTCTTCGTTTTTGACGAAGTGGATTGGATTGGTGATCGGGTTGAAGCTATTGCAGCTGGCACCATAGCACGGTTCCCCGGCTCGCGAGCCCTGTTTTTGTCCACCGAGGTGCCACCTATTGCAGTGGATTGGCAGTTTACGTTTGAATTCTTCGGCAGGGATGCTCTGGCGCGGCCGGACACGCAAAGTCGCCTTCAACAACTTGCCCCGAGCATAGGACCTTTGCAGAAAATCCAACGTAAGTTGATCCAACTCGACGATCTTTCTTGGCGGGAATTCGAGGAACTGATAGCTAAAATGCTTGAAGCCGATGGCTATAATGTCGACCTGATGCAGGGGACGAAGGATGGCGGAGTTGACGTTGTTGCAGTCAAAGACCTTGGCGCCGCCGGACTTATGAAGTCCATCTGGCAAGCCAAGAAGAACCGCATTGATCGAAAAATAGGCCTGTCGATTGTCCGTGAGCTCGCCGACACCCGGCTCGAGCATAAGGCAACCAAAGCATTTATCGTCACAACGTCGTTCCTCACAAGCGGTGCGCTTCAACGGGTTGAGCGCGACAAGTTTCTAATAGGGAAGGTCGATCGTAACGACCTCGACCTGTGGATTCTTAGAACGCTGCGTGGTGAGCGATTTGATCCGTGAAATACGTCCATTAGGGCTCTGATCGTGAAGACGCTTCTCCGAGCGTCCATCTGCCCCTCATCGGTAAACTCCCTTCGGCTTAACGGGGTTGAAAAATAAAACTCTCCGGCTTTGATAAGCAAGGAGAAGAGCATGAAGAAATCTAGATTCACCGAGGCGCAGATTCTGGCGGTGCTGAAGCAGGGCGAAGGCGGGATACCCGTTGCCGATCATTGCCGTGAGTATTCGAACAGCGCGGCGAATTACGACAGTTGGCGCACGTATTCCTCTGGACTTCGGTGCTTGCCTAGGGGATCCTGCTTGGATCAGTAACAGCGGCTACTGCGTCCTCGCTGGAAGAATCGTCAAGCTTCCAAAGTCCTTTAGCTTGGTCATAGGCGGCGCTAAGGGTTTTCAACGCGCAAGCCATTTCGTCGATCGACACAGGGCGATTCTGCTGTGCGCTCACTTCCTGCTGAATCTCGCTGAGAAGCCAGCCCTCTGTTCTGCTCTTCGCGATACGGCCTGTGACCTGTAACAACGTCTCTCGCCGCGCATCGCTCCATTCGCTCAGATAGAGGAATTGCGCATCGTCCAGACTGAAGCGAACATCCTGAGTTGCGATCGAGACCGCCGCCGCCGCAGGAAGCCCTTGTCCCAGGTCCTCAATTTCGCTCACATGCAGCCCTCTCGCGGCCGCCCGCAGAAGGTCGATGAGTGCTGCCAAAAATGCCGGCTGTCGCGCGCGCTTGAGGGGGATGTCTCTGTCGTTGAGGCCCCATATTCCACGCCCCAGACGGATAATCGGATCGACCGAAGGAATCTGGACAGGCGCGTTGACACCTCGCAGCGCCACAAGCCGCTGACGAATCATGCTGGCCGACAAAGGTCGGCCTGAATCCTCCAGGATGCGAATGATCGCCTGGCGGATATCTATGCGCGCCACATCATCTTCCATCGACGCGGCTGCCCAAGTCATTCGTCCTAAGCGCCGCAGGCCGGCAACATCGCGTAGCAAATAGTCGATCACGTATTTGTTGACACTGTCGTCAATCGTGCCGGAACCTAGGAGGCTCAATCTGATTTCCGCCGTGTGCCATTGCCGGCCATTTAGGCCAGCACCCATGAGCCGCTCCGCCTCATCACGAATGGCCTCGGCGACATCTTCGGACACAGCGAGATGTTTCTCGACGCCGTAGGTGCCGGGACCAAGCAGGATACCTACCTCAGCAGCGGCATTGTGGACGCGCCGGATATCAATCTCGCGACTTCCGCGTTCACCGACCCGTCGCGCGATTTCCGTGTAGTGAAGTGGGGCGTCGGCATCGTGAAGCACGGCTTCGACAACCTGTTCTGCGCCACGGCCATAGCTCAAGAGGATTGCGTCGCTGTCACTTCCCTCTGAAAAGTGGCATAGAACGGCCGCCTGCTCCCACAGCAACTCGCGAAACTCCGCTGCGCGCTCGGGGATCAGAGTCATTACAGTCGCGCGGCAATGCTCTCGCGTCCATGCGTCGACAGATCCCATCGACAATGCGCGTCTCGCTTCACGAAGAGCACGCTTCCACTCATCTTCAGTGAGAAAGCCCAAATATTCGACGCCGAGGATGCGCACCAACGCGACGCGGCCATTGCAAAAGTTGTCTAGGATATACCGAACGGCGTTCGGCAAGCTGGCAACGCCGCCGAACCAGGCATCAACGGCCTCAATACCAAGCAGCGGCAGCGGGAAATGGCGATTCTTGAGCAACGCGTCCAGCTTTACTTCAAGTAAATCGTCCCAATAACATTCTTTGATAAGCCGCTGGACGGCGCGCACCTCGATCTGCCTGATGCGCTCGCGCGTTAGGTTATATGCGTCGGCAATGGTCTGAAGCGTCTCTGGAGTACATCCAAGGCCCATGCGCCGCATCAGGACATCGGCTGCGCGGTCGTCGAGCGTGGCGAGCGCGCTGCGGACTTCAGCGAGCAATGTGTTGGCACCTGCGCGCGCCATCATAGATGTTGCGTTGGAAGGGCCGGCCTCGACAGCCGCAACCAACGCACCGGCAACTTCTTTGAGTGATTTCCGCCCAAAGTTCGGGATACGCATAAGATCGGAAGAAGTCGTGGCAGCAAGATCGGCGATCGTCTTTATCCCGACGTGGGTGAAAGCGTTAAGCGCGCGCACCGGCATCGATAGATCATTTAGCGAAATTTCCCAAATCCAAGGCGGCGCGGCAGTGGCCATGGCGCACGGATCGTCATCATTTCCCTTCACCAACGAACGGAAACGAAAACTCCCCAAACAATGCCGGCATTCCGCCGGAAGGGCACTCTCGTGCGTCTGATAGGACTCCTCGTCGTAGATATCAGCCTGTGCCAACGCCTCGGCGAGAGCCGGCTGAAGTTGAAGAAACTCTTCAACCCAGCCCGAAGGCGCGTGATGTGATGCCGTGTTCTGGCCGTTTGATGAAATCAGCTCCCCGGCCGACAATGTGTATCCCCAGCCCTTCGAGCCTAAATACACAGGAATGCCCTCGACATGGCCTATGGGTTTGTCTGATGTTTCAAAGCCAGCCGGCAAACCGAATTTCGCCGCCGCTGTTACCAGAAAACGGCCCGGTCGTGTGGCGGCAACCAATTCAAATGCGGGCGTCGGCGGGCGGTCAAAGCCTACGTGCAGTATCGCAGTTTGCCGCGCCGCGCTCCACGCCGCCATCACCGCTTCCCAGTCACGGCAGACGACAACGGACCAGTCACCGATGTGCGAGCGAAGAAGCAGGTAGGCGCGGATTGGCTGAGCCATTAAGCCGTACTGGCGGCTTTGAGTTGGTCAAAAATCGTGACGAAGTCGATATCCCCTTTGTCTGCCTGCGCCGCCAGTTCCTGCACACCCCAATCTGCCAGGCGCTCCGCCATCCGATAGACGGGCAGTCCATGCAATTTGTCGCCCATCAACATCTGAATGGCGTTCTTGAGGGATTGATCAGGATCGATGGTAGCAACACTGAACACGGTGCCTGCCGATATCTCTGGCGGGTCAACGCTCTGCGCGAGCGCTAGAGCAATCCCAAACCGATAGGCGTCCGCCATCTCCCGAAAATGACCGTCTTCCTTCAGGCGCTTCAATTTCGCATGTGAGCGTTCGGAGAGGCCAATCATTGTAGGTTCACTGACTCTCATAGCGTTTCTCGCTCGATAACGGAGTGACGAGGGGTGATTTCCTTGATCTGATAAACAGCGCCGATACGTGGCGCGATGGAACTCAAATCAATGTCGCGGCGTATCTCGCCGCTGTGAACAAGTAGGACGAATTGGCTGGTGACGCGAGGCAGATAACTCAGGATGTTGTCGCGGTGACAAAGATCGAGGCGACCGAACGGCGTATCCATCACAACTGGACCAGCGGCTCGGCCCGTCCGATTGAGGCCGTCAATCAGCGAAAGCGCTACGACCTGTTCGGCGCCCGCGCTTCGCACCGCAACCTTTTGGTTTAACTCGTCCAGAATGCTGAGACCGTAACTCTGATTGATCTCTAGCCCCCGATATGCCTTCTGCGTCGTCATTTCGCGGAACGCTGCCGTAGCCCTTTCCTCCACTGTTTTCCGCAACCGATCCCGCAACCGCTCGATACTCTGGCTGAAGACCGATTCCATCTCACCACAGATGGCCGCGCGCACGGTGCTCTTTTGGCTGCGAGCTTGCGACAGCCCTTCGATTGTCCGCTGGAGGAGCGCAAGGTCATCCCGAAGCTTTCCGAGTTCACTCCGCCGATCGGCGATGTCCTTTTGCAAACGCCCTTCTTCATGCAATTTTGCGTCACGAAGTTGACGCTTCCGCGCCAGTTCTGCAGTGTCGTACCCGAGAATTTCGTCTTCGAGTCTCGCGATTTCATTCTCGATACGAGTCAGCTCGATCTCGTGGGCCTGTAGATCACGGTTCGCCTGTGCAAGCTGATCGCGGACATTCACCCCACGAATTTTGCTAAGAGCCTCGATCTGCGCGCTGACGCTTTGAAGAGCCGCCGACTTGTCGGTGTGCTGCTCAAGTTCCGCCTGCAAACGGCCGAGTTGCGCACCGATCGCCGTCCGGCGATCGTCGTGCATGGCCTGGCCACAAGTCGGGCACTCATTCGTTTTCAGCAAATCCTGTAACTGGCGAATTTGCACTTTGACACCGGCCTGGTTGCCCATTTCTTCCGTAAGTCGACGTCTATCGCGCTCAAGCTGATCGCGTCTGACGGATACCTTCAGCTCAAGGACATCGCGCCAGGATTGACCGAGAAGGTCGAGGCGTTCCATGCGCTTCTTATCCCTATATGCTTCGATATCCTTTTGACGCTCGCGATGCCCGTCCAGCTTGGCCTTGGCTGCCAGCACGCCCTGCGACCTGTCAATCTCATCGCTGAGAACGGCTACGTCGCCGTGAACCCGTTCAACCTGTTCCACTAATTTTCGGAGATCGCTATCAAGTACGTCCTGGCGCGCGGTAAGTTCCGCCTGACGCTTGGCATGGGTTTCAAGGCCAGCAACGCGCTGGAGATCCTGTTGTTGCGTTTTTCGCGCTGCGCGTAGCACAGTCGCGAGTTCGTCGCGCCCCTGAATCAAAGCGGGGACGCCGAGAACCTGCTCAATGGCGTCGCGAATCTGCCGCCCTTGATCGCTGCCTTCGATTAGAAGCGTTTCGTATTCCTGCAGAAGCTCGCCATCGAAAAGAAAGAACCGCGAAACCTGCTGCGGGGCGATCTGGTTTATCTCCGCATCCACAAGATCGCCCTGCACAGCCATTCCGTCTTTGCGCAAATAGACTTGCTGAACAAAATCTTCCGGCCGTTGCGGCGTCGAAACCGCCGCACGCTTTTCGGCGCGCCGCCGCAAATCGTAACTGTGCCCGTTCGCCTCAAACGTGATGTGAACCTCAAACGTCCAATCGCCCTCGCTAGCCGCATCCTTGTTCGCCATCTCGTGCAGCGGTATTGGCATGGAGTGGCGCCCAAGGGCCCGCCCATAGAAACCCCAACGCAGTGCGTTCAGAAGGCTGGTCTTCCCACGCATGTTGTCACCGAAGACGAGCATGACGTTCCGAAACTCGTCTTGCGGGAAGTCGATGCGCACCTCGCCTTTATAGGGCATAAAATTCCGCATCGTGACACGCTGAAGTTTCATCACGCCGCAGTCCCCCCCTCGCCGGCCGCGCTGCGGCGCTCAACTTCTTCTTCAATCAACCGCTCCATTTCACGCAGGGCGACTGCACGGTCTTTGTCGAACTGGTGGTTCTTCTGAATCGCGTAGCACCTGCGCACTAGGTCTTCGTTGAGCCTCGGCGCAATTTCCTCGCGGACAGCGAGTAGCGTCTCCAAGGCGAGGTCGTCGCTATTCTTCGTCATCGTTGTCTTCCTCAAGCCCGTAATCGGCCAGATCGCCTGCCGCGATGCCGACTTCTGCTGCGATGCGTCTAAGTTCCGCCCCCGCCATTTTGTTGATGGCGTGGTCGGCGAACTCAATGGAACGTGCTAGCTCAGAGCGAAGCAAGGCCGCCTGATCCGGGTCATCGTACAGCGTGATCGGCACAACGATGGCGTCATGGATCACCGCAAACATTTTCTCCGAAGATTTGCGGAGCACCCGGCCGCGCCTTTGGATGAACTGACGCGGATTCTGCGATGACGCGAGGATGAGCGCATGCGAGACCGCGGGTATGTCGACGCCTTCGTCTAGGCATCGAATTGAAACAAGAGGGCCGCCAAAGGTTCGGAACCAGGCCATCGTGGCGTCACGATCGCTCGTCATCGACGAGTGATACTCGATGGGATCGAATCCATCCGCCTTCAGAGCCGACATCACTCCACAGAGTTGATCGGCATCCTCGCAGTACAAGAGCCAATGCTGGCCCGTTGCGAACTCTGACCGGACGATCTCGCGGGCAAGATCAAGTTTCTTCGCCGCCTTCTTTGCGATCCGTGACCGGCGAATAAGCAGCAGCTTCACCTTCTCTGTGAGCACTTTCTTGCCCACACCATCCTCGGGCTGTCGCGCAACCTCAGTTCTTATGCGGCGGGAAATCTCTGCCCATTCATCCGCTTCCGCAGCAGTCAGGTTGATCGCGTGCGGGTAATATTCATACTCGACAAGGCGACCGGCCTTGATGGCGTCCTGCAACGTGATCGTCGGCGGGATGACGTTGCCAAAATAGTCGAAGATCGCCTGCGTGCCGTCCGGATCGCCGTAGCGCTGTGGCGTCGCGCTCAGTCCCAGACGCCTTCCCGCCTCGATCTCGAAAAACCTAGCGTTGCTTGGACTACCAATCTGATGCACTTCGTCCACGACAACAAGAAGATGATCACCGCCGGATACCTGACTGCGAAAAGCCTCCGAGCTCGCCGTCTGCATGGTCGCAAGCACCAGTCGGCCGCCAAGATTCTTGCCGTCTGCCGTCATGGCCGACAAACGCCCACCCGATTTCCAGCCAGTGTGACCAGCGCCTGCTAGTAGCAAGGCGGCGCGCGGAATTTCCGCGCGCACCTCATCGGCCCATTGGTCAAGTAGCAATTTGCTCGGAACTAGCACGATGGCCGGCTTCCCCTCATCGACGTGATCGCGGATAGCAAGGATCGCCGTGTAGGTTTTGCCGCTGCCTGTCGCATGTTCGAATATGCCGCGATAGCCATTCGCAACCCAGCCAGAGATCGCATTGGACTGGTGAGCAAGCGGCGATCGACGACCGCTCGGGGGAGGATTGTCTTGCACGTCCACGGCGTCGAGCCCTCCTTTTAGGGCGGCCTTTTTTAGGTGATTGAGAGCCCCTTCTGGGAATTCAAAAACATCAATGGCAGCGTCCCTCCCCGACCAGAGAGAGTCGAAATGCTCCTCGTGCCGCCTTACTCTTTCCTGCTCGAGCCCGCCGCGCCAACTACAAAAGACCTCTATCGACTCGAAGTTCCCGTCCGCGTGCCAGCCGTTCCAGGTTTCGTTAGCCGATCCTTTGAAACTTACCTTGTTTCCACGTGCGTCTCCAAACACACCGATCTTCTCGTGATAAAGCCCCTTGCGGTCAGCGCGAACCGCGAGCCGGACATCAAGAACGCTGGCCGCGACCAACGAGGCGAGAACGCGGGTCGAATTGGACGTGCCCTCTTCAGCGAGCATGCGGTCAATGTCAGCGACCAGACGCAGGCGAAGTATTTCACTGCGCTTCGCGTAGCCGCTAGCGATTCCATCGAGGTCTTCCGGTGAAAGCTCCGGCGAACAGATTAGCCTGATGCGGCCACCATTCTGGGCAAATGCAACAACGCTTGGTCCGACGACGAGATAGACAGATGAGCGAAAATAGCCAACGGCGCGCTTGTAGGTTGTCGCGCTGTGGAGGCACCTGCTGTAGAAAGCACCGGCCGGATCTTCCTTGAGCGACCGATACTCCGTGTTAAAAACCAGGCGCGAGAGATCGCCAGTGGATTTGGCTTCGTTCGCAAGGGAAGGCGCTGGCCCCGTCACTGAGATCTCTCCCGCCAGGCTATTGAATTTGCTCGAAGCGGCCGCGCGACCCTTCCGCATAATCAACTGAAGATTCAACCACAACCCAGCGACGCCCCATTTCCTCGGCGACAGCGCCGGTGGTGTTTGATCCGCCAAACGGGTCAAACACCAAGTCGTTGTCATCCGTCAGAAACTGCATGAAGAATGCGGCGAGCGTCGTTTGCATGCGCGCCGGATGGGCTTCGAGCCTATGCTTCTTGCAATATGCGCGATAGCGCGCGTCCCACGCCGTATTCGAGAACTTAAGGAGGCTGCTCGGTACATGCTGCGCCGCTTCAAGATCAATCACATTCGGCGCAATCGACCCACCGTTGTTTTTTAGGAAGCCCGTATCGGAAATAACGTGGCCGGATGGGCGACGACCCGCATTGTATTGTTTGGTTCGGAGAAGTGCCTTCATGTCTTTCCCATAGGGAAGAAGCACCCGACGGTTGTCGGCCTTGGGATCGGCTGTCTTCGACAACCACCAGACATGTGTATAGGAATCTTTCAGGCGAACACGCTTCACTGTTACCCAAGCGGCTGGCCCTGGTAGTCGCGCCGGGTTATGACAGATCAGGTGCTGACACAGATGAAGATTGGCGGCCTTCTTAAACGTAAGCAGGGCCTCCAGCGGAAGCGTCGACATCTCCGGTCGACCGGCTTCCCAAGCATTTCCAATCTCAATGACAATAGACCCGTCTTCCGCGAGAAGTTTGGCAAGCCGTGGGGCAAGCTCTTCGAGCCACGCGAGGTACTCCTCGCCGGTTAAGTTCCCATAACGCTTTTTTCGGACGAGCGGAAACGGCGGGGAAGTCAGCAGCAAATTGACCTTGCCTTCAAGTCGCCTGACTGCAGTATGATCGAGCGCATCTTCTATGCGCCCTACAAACATTTTGCCCCGTTTTGTTCGGTAAGATTCAAATACTGACGGTTTTTCGACTGCCTTCTTAGGTGTTTTTCCCGCTGCCACTAAGACTCCCCCTAAAAACACCGCAGCTTAATCTGTGCGGGTATTTGCCCATCTTGCGATTCGCTAGCTACCCGCGCATAGGTTGTATCGATAGTCACGGGTTGCGTAAACGCTCTTGAAGACGCAGCTGCTCCGTTTCTAGAATAACCGAATCCGGAATTCTCAATCTATTTGGCTTCATACCCGAGGTGCAACGTCAATCTCAGTACCAATTAGGGCTTATCGAGGTGGCCATTACCGTAACATATGTTAGAATCCGAATTCTAATTCTACCTATTTGCCTTGGCTACTGAAAAAATGCGCAGCCCTCGAAGAAAGCTCAATTTCGGTCGTGTATCCGCCAAGAACCGGCAAGGCAGGCGCATCGAGGCGAGTCGTCGAGACAGCAAGACCTTTGCCCTGTATCGAGCGGCCCGGGGTCTGCTCGCCACAATGGATTATGACGACATTTCCGTTTCGCGGTTCGCCAAGGTCGGCGGCTGCTCGGTCGGCGCGTTCTATGGCCGGTTTTCCGACAAGAAAGCCTTCCTCGATTTTCTGGTCGGAGAAGCGTTCCGCCAAGCGACAAGTTGCGCCGAAATTGTGCTGGACGATGCAACTGCCCGCGGACTTAGCCTCGAAAAAACCGCCAAGAAAATCGCGGAACAAATTTCCGAGCAATTTGGCGACGCCGAATTCGCCGGCATTGTACGTGCAGCCGTAAAACTCGGCCTTGCAGATTCAAAATCACGCGCACCCTATGACGTCTGCCGAGGCGCGGTAACGGAACGCGCAATTGCATTGCTGGCGCCGCATTTGCGGCGCGGCAGCGAGGAGCGCGTGCGCGAGGCGATCCAGGCAGCCTTCGGGATATTGACGGACGCCGCAATCTCCAAGCCAGCAGCATTGCGTCCAGGATCGGCGCGCATGACTGAGGCGGTCAGCGCCGTCATCGTTAATTTGGTAAGCGCTAGCGGGAATTCAGCCGGGAAATCGAATAAGCCGAGTAACCGGGAAATTCTGACGCCCCAAAAGGCGGAAATTACGCCGGCGCCGCCGGACCAGAAATCCAAAGCGCGGAAAGTCCGCACGCTGTAGCGCCTGAAAGGCGAATTTATGGCCGACGCAAACCCGAAATACGACAAATGGGAAATTGTCGATAACACTTATTCTGAAGAATTCCTCGCTGAATTGGGCTCGGAATTTAAATTCGACGCGCTCGCGCCGAAAATGGCTAGCGAAATTCGGGTTGCCGGCTGGCGGTATCTTGTCGAGCAGACAATTGACAATGACGATGGCGTAATGCGTCGACAGACGCGCAAGGAATATCAAGCGCTAAAAAACCAAATTAGTGATTTTGCGGAATTGCTGCTTCGGCCCGAATACGCCGATATTGCGTCGGACATTTATTTCGCGGCTTTACGGCTAAGAAAGCCGCCACCGAAAACGAATTTCCCGCAACTAACGGAATTCGAGAAAACCCGAGGCGCGCCATATTTGGCGGAATTGGTCCGGCTATTACGCCTATTGGACGCGGCGGCCGACGACGGAATTAAATGCTTTTCGCCGCCCAAGGGCCGAAAAAAGAAGTACGCCGTCGAGAATTTCGCTCGCCGCGCGGCCTATATCTGGACGGATATGCTGGGCCAGCCATTTACCATCGATTACCATGAAGGCGCGGGCCTTACGCGCGCCTTCGAATTCGTAAAGGCGTTGCTTAATCGCCTAGACGCAAGCGTTCCCGATACAGCAATAATTACAGGGATGCGGGCCACAATTGCGCAAAATCGCGAATTCGAATTGTCAAAGCCGAATAGTTCCGAATAACGAATATATCCGCTTAGCATAATTTCCGTCGAACAACCTATTGTCCGCCTACGGTGCGCGCTCACAGGAATAGGCGTGCTTACGTCGCTCTCTTTCTTGCCAGTGGTTCCGCGTGTGTTCCGTGGCCATTTCCTGTTTTCATCCCCTCCGGTGTCGAGCCTTCTAATCCGCGCCGCCGTCTATTTAGAGCGGTCGGTAGCGCCTCCGGTGAGTGAGCGTATGCGTAAGTCCAAGAATTCCGGGCGTTTGTGCCTAAAGGCGGCCAATGACAATTCGGCCCGAAAAGTGCGAACGGATTTTCTGGCGGATTTTCCCGTAACGGAAATTGAACTCGAAATTGTCGAAACCTATTTGTCGGCTATTATCGAGATTCTGGCGGCGGGGCCTGAATTTTGCTCCGCGAATGACAATGCCCCGGATGGGTCGGAGTGAATCAAGCGATGAAGAAGGCGGCGATTTATGCGCGGGTTTCGACCGGCAAGCAGGCAGCCGGCGAATTGTCGCTTCCGGATCAAAAGCGGCAATGCCAAAACTTCGCCGAGACTAAGGGATATGAAATCGCCGCCGAATTTGTCGACGCGGGAGTTAGCGCGAGAACGGACAAACGCCCCGAATTTCAGCGGATGATAAATCTGGCGTGCGCTGCGCATCGCACTTTCGACGCGATCCTTGTGCATAGTCAATCGCGTTTCGCCCGTAATACGAAAGACCTTCTGATTTACAAGGAAAAGCTGGAGGCGAACGGCGTCCAGATTCTTTCGATCACGCAGGATTTGGGCGAGGGCGAAACGGCGGACGTGCTCCGGACCATGGTCGGCGCGCTCGACGAATATCAGAGCAAGGAAACCGCAAAGCACGTCGCCCGCTCCATGATTGAGAATGCCCGACAAGGCTATTGGAACGGCGCGCAAGCGCCTTTCGGCTATCGAACCTATGCGGCTGAGACGCGCGGCGCGCGCATTAAAAAGAAGATCGAAATCGAACCTCAGGAAGCCGAGACGGTCAGGCTGATTTTTCGCCTGTACGTATTCGGCGACGGCGGTTCGGGGCCGCTTGGCGTCAAGCAGATCGCGACGAAATTAAACGCCCGGGGACTTCGAGTCCGAAGCGGACGCCCATTCCGCGTTCAATTCGTCGACACCGTGCTGCGCAATACCGCCTATATCGGCGAGCATTATTTTAACCGGAATGATTCAAGGCGCGGAAAACAGAGGCCGCGTGAGGAATGGATACGGTTCCCCATGCCGCGAATTGTCGAGGACTCGCTGTTTTATACCGCGCAGGAAAAACTTGACCGGCAACATCCGTTAAAAACGCCGCCTCGCATCGTGCGCAGCGATGTCTTGCTAACGGCGGTCGCCAAATGCGGGGAATGCGGCGCGCCCATGCGCAAGCTATCGGGCAAAAGCGGGACATATCACTATTATCGTTGCTCGAAGAAATATGAATGCGGCAAGGCGGCTTGCACGGGGGTATCCGTTCCAATGGCGGAGCTAGACGAAATCGTCGTTGGCGCACTCGAAGACACAATCCTGAAGCCCAATCGCTTGCGGAAAATGACCGAAGCCCTCGTTTCACGGGCCAGCGAGCGCAATGAGGCGTTCGCCGCACGGCGAAGCCTGCTCGATGGCGAACGCCGTCAGGCCAGGAGGCAGGTCTCGGAACTCTACCGGCTTGTCGGGACCGGCGAAATGTCGATGGATGCGACGCTCTCGGCGCATGTCAAAGGTCTTCAAGACAAAGTGGAAACGCTCAACCGGCAAATCGCGCATCTCGACCGAGAGCGGAGTCTGCCGGTCGAGAGCATTGGCGCCGAGGTAGTTGAGGGATTCGGCAGGGCCGTTTCCGCTGCCCTCAGACACCCGGACAACCGGGCTTTCGCACGAGCCTATGTCCAAGCCCTCATAAGCGATGTGACGGTGAGCGACAGCGAGGTGCGGATTTCGGGACCGAAAGCGGCGCTGTTGCATCAAACGGCCATGTTCGCCGCCAAGGGCGAATTGGTTCCATCTTTTGCACGGGAATGGCGCACCCGAAGGGATTCGAACCCCTGGCCTTTGCCTTCGGAGGGCAACGCTCTATCCAGCTGAGCTACGGGTGCGTTGCGGCATTCCTTAGCGGAATGCGCCATGGGCGGCAACGCTGGCGCGGGGGCCTCTTTCCCGCCTTAATGGTCGCGGATAGAACTGGCCGTTATTCGTCAGGGTTTTGGTCCAAAATGAAATTCTTGCGTCACTGCTGTCTCGCAATTTTCGTCGCCGTGGTGGTTCCCATGGATGCCGGCGCCAGGACCCCGTCGCCCGCCGCCGAGCCGCCCCCTTCCCCCGCCGTTTGGCGCGTTTCGGATGCCGACAGCTCGGTTTATCTGTTCGGGTCAATGGGACTATCGCCGCACGGCGCATCATGGCGCTCGCGAGCGGTCGGACGCGCGATCGACGCTTCCGAAATTTTGTGGCTTGAAGCCTCCTTGGATGATCCGGCCGCGCAGGCCGCGGCGAATGAAATATTCAATAAAGAGGGCATGCTGCCGACGGGCGCGCAGCTGTCGTCGCTATTGCCGGCGGATGCCGCTGCGGCGATTGACGCGACCGCTGTCGCCGCCGGCTTTACGCCCGCCGCAATCGAACCGCTGAAACCCTGGTCCGCTTTCGTGTTGTTTTCTTCGAAAATTGACGCGGATGCGACCGCGGAGACGGTCGACGCCGCGATCCTTCGCGAAGCGCGCAGCCGGGGCCGGGAGATCCGGTATTTCGAAACCGTCGCCGAGTCGCTCCATCGCCTCACCGGCCTGCCGCAGGGGGCCCAGATCGACATTCTCGCCCGGCTGATAGTCGATTTCGACGCCCAGCGCGCTGACGCCCGCGCCGGTTTTGACGCCTGGCGCATCGGGGATCTGGCCGCCGCGGACGCGCATATGAACCAGACGCTTCGGGAGACATCGCCGGTCGCCTATAAGACGCTGGTGACCGATCGCGTTGAAACGCTGGCCGGCGCGATCGAAGCCGTCCTCAACGCTCCGGACACGGCGTTCATCTCGCTGAACGCCAGCTATGTGGTCGGCCCCGGCGCGCTCCCCGAGACGCTCGCGGCGAGAGGCTACAAAGTCGAACGCATCAACGAATAGACGGCCTTCGCCTGAACAGACGTTCAGAAATCCTCCTTGTGCGGCGGCTTGACAGGGGTAAGGATTACGCCTTTCTCCGGCTGTCAAATCTGGAAAGAACCGCCATGGAATACAAAGTCGCCGTTGTCGGCGCCACCGGCAATGTCGGACAGGAAATGCTCGCCATCCTTGAGGAGCGGCAGTTTCCCGTCTCGGAAGTCTTCGCCATCGCCTCGCGCCAGTCGATCGGCCGCGAAGTCTCCTATGGCGATCGCACCTTGAAATGCCGCGACCTTGAGACGTTCGATTTTTCAAAAGTCGACATCGCGCTGTTCGCCGCCGGCGGCGCCGTCGCGAAGGAATGGGCGCCGAAGGCCGGGCGCGCCGGCGCCGTCGTCATCGACAATTCGTCGCATTTTCGCATGGACCCGGACGTCCCCTTGATCGTGCCGGAGGTCAATGCGGATGCGGTTCGGGGATTTACGAAAAAGAATATCATCGCCAATCCGAACTGTTCGACGGCGCAGCTCGTGGTCGCGCTAAAGCCGCTGCATGACGCGGCGACCATCAAGCGCGTCGTCGTTGCGACCTATCAGTCGACCTCTGGCAAGGGCAAGGCGGCGATGGACGAACTCTTCACCCAGACGAAAGGCATCTACGTCAACGACGCGCCGACCCCGGATCAGTTCACCAAACAGATCGCCTTCAACGTCATTCCGCATATCGACGTCTTCATGGAGGACGGCTACACGAAAGAGGAATGGAAAATGGTGGTCGAGACCAAGAAAATTCTCGACCCGAAGATCAAGCTGACGGCGACTTGCGTCCGCGTGCCGGTGTTCGTCGGCCATTCCGAAGCCGTCAATGTCGAATTCGAACGTCCGATCTCGGACGACGAGGCGCGCGAAATTCTGCGCGAGGCGCCCGGCGTTCTCGTCATCGACAAGCGCGAGGATGGCGGTTATGTGACGCCGGTCGAATGCGTCGGCGAATTCGCGACCTTTGTCAGCCGCATCCGCGTCGATCCGACGGTCGATAACGGCCTCGCCTTCTGGTGCGTTTCCGACAATCTTCGCAAGGGCGCTGCGTTGAACGCGGTGCAGATCGCGGAGACGCTGATCAATCGCGGACTTTTGAGCAGGGCGGCGTAGCCGGAATCCGGCGCCGCCGCCAATGGAAACACATATGCGCCCCTTTGCAATTCTCGCCGCCGCTCTCTTCATGCCCTCCGCGGCGCTGGCGGCGGCGCCCAAGGGGTACGAGCTGATTTATGACGCGCCGACCCGCGTCAATATGGGCGGCCGGCCGGTGACCGCCGACATCGCGCTTTATACCGATCGCGCCCTGGCGAAAAAGGGCGATCTCAAACTCGTCCTCGTGACCGACGTCACCGATTTTATCGTCGACGTTGAAAAGGATCTCGAAAAGTGGGTGGCGACCCATCAGGACAGATGCGGTCAGCGATGGAACGCCGGCAAGCCGATCATCGACTTCCCGGGCGGCGCCATCCGCTTCGCGCTCGATATCGAACTCGAAGTGTGGAATTGCGGCTGGAACGGCAAGGGCGAACCCGGCCGCATGATGCTGGAGACCGGGAAAATCGACGTGACGCTTGTTCCCGCGGCGGTGGACGGCAAGCTGCAGGCGAGCCTTGGCGAGTTTTCGATCACCAATCGCGCTGGCGTTTCAAAATATCTGCCGCTTGAATTCGTCACCCAATCGATCATCGAGCAGGAGCTGAAAAAGCTCAACGACAACCCGAAATTTTACAAGGCGCCCAAGCCGTTCATCGAAGAGGGATTCGTTTACGAATCGATCTCCGGCGACACCGGCGCCGACAAGCGCGTCATCATCACGGCGAGATACCGCGCCAAAGGCAAAGAAAGCGCCTTGAAGAAAATCACCGATCGCGTTCGATCCGAAGGTATCAGCGCTGAAGGCGTCAAGAAGTGACCGACCGCGTGGCGGCGCCGGACGCTGCGGCCGCTGAATTGCGGCTTGGCCTCCTCTGCGGCGTCGCGGCCTATGCGCTCTGGGGGCTGTTTCCTCTCTATATCAAGGCGCTGACGCCGGCGTCCCCGATGGAAATCGTTGCGCACCGCATTCTCTGGTCGGTGCCGTTCGGCGCGTTCATCTTGAGCCTGCGCGGCCAGTGGCGCGAGACGCTTGCCGCCATCCGCTCGCCGCGCATTGTCGCGCTTCTCGCTGTCGCCGCGATCTTCATCGCGCTGAACTGGCTGGTTTACGTTTGGGCGGTCGCCAATGACCGGGTGCTGCAGGCGAGCCTTGGCTATTACATCAATCCGTTGACCTTCATCGCAGCCGGCGTCTTCATCCTGAAGGAGCAACTGACGCGCGCGCAGATCGCGGCGGTGGCGCTCGCGGCGATCGGCGTCGGCGTCATGACTTTCGGGGCAGGCGTTTTTCCCTGGCCGTCTTTCATTCTCGCGTTCAGTTTCACCGCCTATGGCCTCGTCAGGAAGACGACGCCGGTCGGCGCGATGCCGGGACTTTTCGTCGAGACTGCGTTGCTGTCGCCATTTGCGCTGGCGTTCCTCATGCGCCTCAAGACGGAAGGAACGCTGGCGCTCGGCCATCACGGCTCGTCGCTCGACATTCTTTTGTTCATGGCGGGGCCGGCGACCGTCGTGCCGCTCGTTCTTTTTGCGCTCGCCGCGCGCCGCCTGTCACTGACGATTATCGGCTTCCTGCAATATATCGGTCCTACGGGACAGTTTTTCCTCGGCCTTTATTACGGCGAGAAATTCACGCTCGCGCATGCAATCTGTTTCGGGCTGATCTGGACGGCGCTCGCCCTCATCAGTTTCGACGCCTGGCGGCGCAGCCGCAAGGTCGCGAAATCTAACGCGGATTGATCCGCTTCAAGGCGCCGGAAAAAGCCAGCAGCGTTTCGCCGTCGCAAGTGACGAGCCCGCGCGCGAACATCATCGACTTGCCGATCCTTGTCGTCTCGCCGGTCGCCATGATGAATTTCCCTATCGGCCCCGGCGACAGGAATTCGGAATTCATCGTCACCGTGACGCCGCGAAAGCGGCCGACGACGCGCCGGCAAATGTCCCACAGCGCCATGTCGGCGAGCGTCAACAATGCGCCGCCGTGCACGATGCCGCCGAGATTGGCGTGGCGTGGCTCCGACAAGAACCCGCACCCGGGCTCCTTTTCGTCATAGGGACGGAAATAATACGGGCCCGCCATCGCGCTGAACGTCTCGACCGGCGCGAGCTGAACCCAGCCTTCAGGAATAAGCGGATGCGGCGTTTGTGTCATGGCGTCGCTTTAGCCGATCGGCCGCAGGGTGCAAGCATTCTTGGCGCCGACTGATGCGAATGAACAGTCGGCCGCCGCAAGTGCGCGCGCCGCTTGCCTGCGCGCCGCGGTCGCCGCAATCTCACGACATGAAGGATTTTCCCGAACTGCAATTCATCGACGCTGGCGGCGTTCGCCTCGCGACCTATTCGGCTGGCGAGGGCCCGCCGGTCATTCTCGTTCATGGCTGGCCGGAGATCGCCTATTCGTGGAAAAACCAGTTGCCGGCGCTCAGCGATGCCGGTTATCGCGCGATCGCGCCGGACCTGAAAGGCTTCGGCTATTCGGACGCGCCGGCCGACAAGTCGCTCTATGATATTCGTCACATGACGGATGATCTGGCGCGCCTGCTCGACGCGCTGGCGATCGAAAAAGCCATTTTTTGCGGTCATGACTGGGGCGGCGCGATCGTCTGGCCGATGGCGCAGCTGCACGCTGATCGCGTCGCGGGCGTCATTGGCGTCTCGACGCCGCATCGCGCGCCGCCGCCCGTTCCGCCGCTGTCGATCATCGAAAAGCGCTTCGGCCCCAAACATTATTTCATCCAGTTCCAGGAGGACGGCGTTCCAGAGGCGCTGTTCCAGTCGGATGTCGAACGCTTCTTTCGGCTGCTGTTCCGCCGCCCGGCGGAAGCGGGCGATGTCGCGCGCCTCGGCGTCAGGATTTTCGATCTTCCGGGCCGGTTCAAAAACGGGCCGGCGCCGGACGCGGCGGGACAAATCCTCGACGCGGGCGATCTTGCCGTTTACGTCGACGCCTATCGGCGCGCCGGGTTCACCGGCGGGATCAATCTTTATCGCAATGTCGATCGCAACTGGGAAATCATGCGCAGCGTCGATCCGGTTATCCGCCACCCGGCGCTGATGATCAGCGCGCAGAAGGATTACTTCCTGCCGCCTGAAAGCGCCGACGGTATTGAAAGAATCGTCCCCAATGTCGAGCGCGCGCTCATCAACGATTGCGGACACTGGGTGATGTGGGAGCAGCCGGCGGCGCTGAACCGCCTGATGATCGACTGGCTCAACCGCAATTTCAAATCTCATTCGCCGAAAATTTGAAGCAAACCCGCCGCCTTGTTTTCGACAAATGTCCGAACGCGGCGTAAATCTTTTGTCAGGCTTCGCCCTGAGTCTTCTCCCCAAGGGATGGGAGTGAAGGCGATGAGGGCGATCATCATCATGCTCGGCGTATTGAGCGCCGGCGCGGCGCCGGCGAGCGCTGAAGAACCGCGCGAGCCGGTTTACGCACCGTTCGAGGTCGTGCGCTCGATGCCGCCGCGCCGCCATGAAATCGTCGCGTTCGAAGTCGCGGGCGCGCCGGTCGCCGTCAACGCCTATGGCCGAAAGGCGCGGGCGCGCGCCGTCGGCGCGGTTAAGGAAAGCGAGGAGCTGCGGCGTCTGAGCGGCGCTTTCGATCCCGCCGCCCGTCCGGCGATTGTCACGATCGAGGCGAAAATCAGCTTCTAGCTAGCGCTTAAAGACAGCGGTCGAGCGCTGAAAAAAGCCGCACCGCGCGCGGATCGCCCGCGAGCGCCGGCGACATCTTGTTCATCACGTAAGCGGCGGAAATCCGCTTCGCGGGATCGATCATCACCGCCGATCCGCCAAATCCCGGCTGACCGAACGCCGTCGCGCCCGGTCCGAAATGCTGATTGGTGTTGAGCATCAGCCCGGCCGCCCAAGTGAGGCGAAACGGCAGGACAAGATCCTCGCCGCTGATCCGTGGGCTGAGCGCCGCCGCGACCGCCGCCGGATCGATGGCCGCGCGCCCCTGCGCGTCGACGCCCTTATTGGCGAATGGATGCATGATTTCGGCGAGCGCGCGCGCTGTCCCGTGCATGTTCGAGGCCGGAATTTCCGCCGCCAGCCAGTCTTCGCGGGAGACTTTTCCCGCCGCCGACCACGGCTTTAGAAACGCGATCTTCGTAAATTCGCTGTCCTGCCGATGCACGGGCGCGCTCGGCGGCTTCGGCATATAGGCGATGCGCGCGATATCCGTTGGCGCGACGCCGCAATGGAGATCGACGCCGGCGTAATCTTCACGTAGCAACGCGCCGATCGAACGCCCGACGGCGCGGCGGATCAGTTCATTGGCGATATAGCCGATCGTCTGCGTGTGATAACCGGACGCGGAACCGGGCGGCCACAAGGGCGCCATCGCCGCAAGGCGCGCGGCGATCTTGTCGTGATTGATCCATTCCTCTGGCGGGATCGGATCGGCGAAGCCGCAAAGGCCCGCTTGATGCGACATCGCCATGGCGACGGTGATTTGGCCTTTGCCAAGGCTTGAAAATTCCGGCCAGTAATCCGCGACCGGGCGCTCATAATCCAGCTTTCCCTCGCTCACCGCGCGGGCGATCAACAGCGAGATCGCGGCCTTGCCGGCGGAATAGACGCAGACCAGCGATTTATCCGTCCACGGAATTGTTTTATCGCGGTCCGCGTGACCGGCCCAGATGTCAACGACCGGTTCGCCCGCGCGAAACGCCGAAAACCGCGCGCCGAGCTCGCCGCCATCGGCGAAATTCGCGGCGAAGGCGGCGCGCACGTCTTCATATCCCTTGAGGACGAAACCGGAAATTTCCATCGCCTCGCTCATTTCCTTTTCAACTCTTTCTGGTCGAGTCGCCAGACGAGACTGTCGAGCCTGTCCTGTCCGAAGAACGGCTCGTCATCCAGCACCATCAACGGGACGCCCCAGTGCTGCGCCATCTGCGCGTCTTCATTTTGGCGGATCGTCGCGGCGATTTTGTCCGGATTTTCGCGCGCGAAAGTTTCGAGCGCGCCGAGATCGAGACCGGCCTCCCCCGCCGCGTCGGCGAGATGCCGGCCCTCGTGCCAGTTTTCGGTTCCGCCCCAGATTTTATGCGACACGGCGCGCGCGAATTCGAGCCCGCGTCTTTCCGTTTCCTCGGCGGCGACGCCGAGCCCCATCAGCCGTTCCATCAGCGGCTGGTCGGCGTCGACCTTGCCGGTGCCCATATTCATCGAGATCGGATCGGGCCGGGGCGGCGCGAACGCGATCCCGAGCCGCGCGCTTTCGCGCATCACATCCTTGAACAGGTACGGCAACCATTGCGGACGGTTGCGCTCGAAGAATGTCGGCTCGCGCATGGCGAGCGGGCGCACGAAACGGAACGACGCCGGAACGTCGTATTCGCGCACGATCTCCGCCAGCCGATCGATCGCGAGATAGGAATAGGGACTTCTGAATGACCAGTAGATTTCAAGCGTCGACATCTGCGGCTCCGGCGTTGCGCATCCTTGCAACTTCGGGCAGCCGCCCCTATGCGTCAACGCCGGAAAACACTTGCCACGGAGCCTTGCCGATGCCCCGCACCATGCGCGTCGCCGCCCTGCAGGCGGCCTTCGGACCGGACATGAAAACCAACATCGCCGCGGTCGAGCGGCTGGTCCGGGCCGCGGCGAAAGACGGCGCGCAGGTGATCTTGCCGCCCGAGCTTTTCCAGGGGCCGTATTTCTGCAAGCGGGAAGAGACCGAATGGTTCCGTCAGGCGTTCGAATGGCGCGAGCATCCGTGCGTCGCCGCCATGCGCCCGCTCGCCAAAGAGCTTGATGTCGCGATTCCGGTTTCGATCTTCGAGCGCGACGGGCAGGAATATTACAACTCGCTCGTCATGGTCGACGCCGGCGGCGAGATCCTTGGCCTTTACCGCAAGAGCCACATTCCCGACGGTCCGGGCTATGAGGAAAAATTCTATTTCCGTCCCGGCGACACCGGCTTCAAAGTCTGGCGCACGAAGTTCGGCCGCGTCGGCGTCGGCGTCTGCTGGGACCAGTGGTTCCCGGAAGCGGCGCGGGCGATGACGCTGCTCGGCGCTGAGGTTCTCTTCTATCCGACCGCGATCGGGTCGGAGCCGGAAAATCCCGGCCTCGACACCCAGTCGCGCTGGCGGCGCGCGATGATCGGTCACGCCGTTTCGAACGTCATTCCCGTCGTCGCCTCGAACCGCATCGGCAACGAGGAAGGGCAGATTTTTTACGGCTCGTCCTTTATCGCCGATGAGGGCGGGGATTTCCTCGCCGAAATGGGCCGCGCGGATGAGGGCTTCATCGCCGCAAACATCGATCTCGATCATTGCGACGAGCGCCGCTCAAGCTGGGGCTTTTTCCGCGACCGCCGGCCGGAGCTTTACGGGAAGCTGTGCGCCAAGCCGTAACGGCGCCTTGTCGGCTCCTTCAATGCGGGCGCTTCTCGCGCGTTGCGGCTTTGGCGGTTTTTTGAGGGCCCGTGCGGGCGCCAGCCCGAAGGGGGCGCCTGACACCCAATAAAATGTGGGCGCCGCATTTCCCCGGAACGCAGTTTGGCGCCGTATCGCAGGACGCGATTTTTTCCCGGAAGACGGCGCATCAGCAAAAACACCGGGCGCGCCGCAGCAATTCACCATGTCAAAGAGCCGTGACCGCGAATTTCGCCGCGTTCATCAGTTAAACGGAGGAGATGGGAAATTCCGTCGCGCTTTCAATAAATCAATAAGATGTATTTTGAATCGGGTTTTCTTCAAATGAGGGAATCCCGCTTGCGGCGCAAATCTCCTCCACCCAGTCCGGCACGATGACGCTTGCGCGGCCGTAGCGTGCGACGGTGAAAGCCCATGCATTTTCGGAGGGCTCCAGATTCAATTCGATGCAGGGAACGCCGCACGCCCTCGCCTCGCCGACAAAACCGGCGGCGGGACAGACATTGCCGGACGTGCCGATCGACACAAAGAGATCGGCTTTTGTTATCGCAACCGCGATCTCGTCCATCCGCATCGGCATCTCGCCGAACCAGACGATGTGAGGACGCAGCGCACCTACCTCCCCACAGCCGGGACAGCGCGTCTCAAGCGCAAGATCGCCCGCCCAGCGATGAACGGCGCCGCAGGCGGCGCAGCGCGCTTTCTTCAATTCGCCATGCATGTGAATGACGCGCGTCGAGCCGCCGCGCTCATGCAGATCGTCGACATTTTGCGTCACCAGCGTCAGCGCGGCGCCGAATTTTTCTTCAAGCCGCGCCAGCGCGACATGCGCCGGGTTCGGATGAACGGTTTCAAGATTGGCGCGGCGCCAGTTGTAAAATGAATGGACGAGCGCCGGATCAGCCTCGAAGCCTTCCGGCGTCGCCACTTCATTATAGTCGTATTTCGCCCAGATCCCGTCCGGATCGCGAAAGGTCGCAAGACCGGACTCGGCGGAAATCCCGGCGCCGGTGAGAATGACGATTTTCTGGCGTTTCGACATTCGGTCAGCTCGCGCATCACCCGCCGGCGGGAGAGGAAAATTTCAGGACCGCGCCAGAAAGTCCCCCTTGCCGAGCGGCACGCCCGCATTGCGCAAATTGAGATAGGCGGCCGTCACATGGAAATAGACATTCGGCAGAATGAAATGCGCGAGGAACTGATGGCGCTTGAAGGTCATTGTCGTGTCGCGCATCGGCACGGTGATGTCGGCGTCCGGATCGGCGTCGATTTTCGCGACGTCGAGCGATTTCACATGCGCCTGCGCCATCGCAATCCGCTCTTTCAGTTCAGCGAAGGTCTTTTCGGTGTCGGGGAATGACGGCGGTTCGGCGCCGGAGAGTCGCGTCAGCCCGCGCACGGCGATATCGCAGGCGATCTGCACCTGCCGCGCCATGGTGAACATGTCCGGCGCCAGCCGCCAGCTCGTATAAACCGTTTCGTCAACGCCGCTCGCCTTGGCGTGCGCCGCGGCCTTGTCGAGCGAAAGGGTCAGCCCCTTGAACATCTGGTCGATGGCGGCGTAGGCGATCGAGGAAGTCGTGTAGCGCATAAAGGCCCTTCGGGTTGCAATGCAGCGCGACCATACGCCGGCGGCGCGGTTTGCAACAGCGGCCGAAGCTGAAACCGGCGCTCAACAGGATGTGAGGGCGATGACCCGCATATTGTTCGTTTGCCTTGGCAATATCTGCCGCTCGCCGGCGGCCGAGGCGGTGCTGCGCCAGAAAGCGCTGGCGCGCGGGGCCGCGCTCGAGATCGCCTCGGCCGGCACCGGCGGCTGGCATCAAGGCGATGGCGCCGACGCGCGGATGATCGTCGCGGCGGCGCGTCGCGGCTATTCCCTCGACGCGCACCGGGCGCGACAGGTTCTGTTTTCCGATTTTTATGAGTTCGATTATCTGCTGGCGATGGATATGCGCAACCGCGCGGACCTGCTCGACATGGCGCCGCCGGACCGCGATTGCGACATTCGCCTGTTTCTCGATTTCGCCGGCGGCGCGACGCGCGAAACGCCCGACCCCTATTATGGCGGCCCGGAAGGTTTCGAGCGCGTGCTCGATCTGCTGGAAGCGGGCGCCGAGGGATTTCTTTCCCATCTCGCGGGCGACGCGCCGGCGCGGTGAGATCACAGCCGGCCGTAAAATGTCATGCGCGCCGATTCGGAAAGGCTGACGCCCGGTTTCGAATTATAGGCGAGCACCGCCAGCATTCGCGTCCGCCCGCCTTCGACCGGCGTCACGCGGTGCATCGAATTGCGCCCGCGAAACAGAACCAGCGCGCCGGCGCCCATCGACAGCGTCGCCGGCGCGACATCGCCGTCGAGCACGCGCCGCGCCAGCTCGTCATTCTCGACCCCGGCGTCGGCGTCCCGCACATCCTTCACATATTCGAACACGCCGCCGCGCTCCGGCGGCTGCACCATCAGCGTGATCGCGAAGGAAGAATTATCAAAATGCCAGCCGAGCTCCTGGCCCGCATCGGCGAAATGCAGATTCACCGCCGACAACGCGTCGGCATATTCGTGCAGCTCCGCTTCGCCGAGTGTCGCGCGCAGAAAATCGCGAAAATCCTCCGACCCGTACAACCGCTTTAACGGCGAGGCGTCCGGGATCTGGTCGGTGGTGATGCACCCCTTCGACGAGGCGACCTCGCGATTGCGCACATGATCATCGGCGAAGGCGGGATTGCGCGGCGTCAGATAGATGTTGTGGGCGCTCGCCGTATAAAAGGCGCGGTGCTTGTTCGCTTCGCCCTCGCGCCGCACCGTCTCGATGCTGTCGGGCCGCAAAAAGCCGGGCATGACGAGGGCGCCGCTCTCATCGAGCTTTCGCTTGCAGTCGCGCCGGAACGCCGCGTCGGCGAGCGGATAGGCGTCGAGATCGACAAGGGTGGAAAGGTTGTCCGGCATGGCGGGCGCGCTCTTTTTCACGGATTTGGCGAAGCCAAGGTTTAACAAGCCGCCCCGCGCTTCGCAATCATTCCGCCGCCGCGATCATCCCGCCGACAGGCGGCTTTCCTGCGCGAGTGTAAGGTCGTAACTCGCGACAATCTCATAATGCGCCGCTTCGGAGCCCAGATGCGATTCAAAGAGGTGAAATTCGCGCACCGGAAACGGCCCGGCGGAAAACAATCCGTTCACGGCGCAAAATTCGGCCGCCGCCTCCGGCGTCGTTCCATGAAGATAGGCGAGCGTCACATGCGGGATGAATTTGCGCTTTTCGAGAGGAAACCCCGCACGTTTCAGCGCGGTTTCGACTTTCGACTGGAGATGCGCCAGATTGTGGTTCGCCTCGGCGCCGACCCACAGGGCGCGCGGCTTTTTATCGCCGAAGAACCCGCATTCGCGAAGCCGCAGATCGAACGCCGGCGCGCCGGCGGCGGCAAGCGCCGAGGCGATCTCGTTGAGGCCGTGCCGGTCCGTCTCGCCGATGAAGGCGAGCGTCATGTGATAATTGTTCCGCGGGATCCAGCGCGCGCCGCGCATGCCCGATTGCAGGCGCGCAAGCGCGTCGACCACATGGTCAGGCAAAGACAGGGCGACAAACAGACGTCGCATCGCTCAAGCGCCCCCGCGCCGCTACTGCGGCGCGGCGACGGCCGGGCTCACCGTCGTCCACCGCATTTTGCGCGGGCAAATGAAGCCGAGGCAGCCGGTCGCTGCGAGCGTGCCGTCAACATTCTCGTCAATCTTGATATCGTACCAGATCATCTTGCCCTTGATCAGCGATTCATCGATCGCCGCGATTTTTCCGTCCCGGTATTTGCCCTCGCCCTTCGCCTCAAGGTCCTTGATGAAAACAAAGCCGACGACCGGCTGGCCATTGGGGAGGACCGACTTGCCGGACGGCCCGTTGGGTTCGATGGTTTCAAGCACCGTCGCGCAAATTTTGTCGCTGTCCTCGCCGCAGGCGTGAAAGCGGATATTGAGCGAGGCGCCGTTCGCCTCTTTTTCCAGCGAAGGACCGGTGTTGAAGATGCCCTGCGGGCCGCTTGCCGCTGCCGGTGCGACGGCGGACATCATTGAAAGGAACGCCAGAGCCGCTTTCATCATCCGCCTCGCCTTCCCGCCCGCGCCGATCGCAAGTATCACTCCCCCGTCGATGACGCGCAATATGTGCGGGGGCGACGAAAGGTTAGGCGCCGCTTCGTGAACAAGATGTTATTTCTCGGCTATGGCTATGTCGCGCGCCGGCTGGCCGCCCTGCTTGCCGCCGATGGCGTCGGCATTGCGGGCACCTATCGCAACCCTTTGTCAATCGACGCGCTGCGCGCCGACGGCGCGAAGGCGATCAGCTGGGAAGGCGGCGTCCTCGCGACCGACGCCTTTGAAGCGACGACATCGGTCCTCATCTCGACGCCGCCCGGCGAGAATGGATGCCCGGCCTTCGCGGCGGCGCGTCGCGCGCTCACAGAAAATCGCGAGCGCATTCGCTGGATCGGCTATCTGTCGACCAATGGCGTCTATGGCGATTGGGGCGGCGACTGGGTCGATGAGAAAAGCGCGCTGCGCGCCACGGGCGAAAGAGCCCGTAGGCGCATCAAGGCGGAAGCGGACTGGATGTCCCTGGCGCGGACATGCGGCTTGCCGC
>MEMM01000127.1:16980-17506 GCA_001767925.1 Alphaproteobacteria bacterium RIFCSPHIGHO2_12_FULL_63_12 | reverse complement strand
TCGTCGACAACCTGTTTGCGCCGCGAAACTCGGTCGATCCCGCCGACGCCTATCGCGCTTTTCGCGGTCGCGACGCCGACGTCACGGCGCTGATGCGTGATCGCGGATTTCCGGTGACGGAATAGTCCCGCTGCGGCGCCGGGGTCCTTCCCGGCGCCGCCCCGCCCCTCCCGCCCAGGCGGCAGGACGCCGCAGCGTCTTTCAGGGCGAAAAAACAACGATTTGATACGGATTTCGGGCGCTTGACGCTATGCTGCGGCGCCGCTAGGTTCCGCCGCGTTCAAGGGTGCGGCGTCCGTCGCGCCCCTCTTCGGGCACGCCAATGTCAGATGGCGCCAAGCAGGATCCACCCTCGCTCGATGAGTTTTCCAGACGCCTTGACGCCGCCCGCGGCGGCGGGGCGCCTCAGGAAGGCTCAAACCGGTCGAGAGGCGCAGACTTAGGGCGCGCATTTCGCGTCGGGTCGGAGCTGTTGGCGGGGCTGATGGTCGGGGCGCTGCTGGGGCTGGGGCTCGATACGCTGTTC
>MEMM01000127.1:0-16955 GCA_001767925.1 Alphaproteobacteria bacterium RIFCSPHIGHO2_12_FULL_63_12 | reverse complement strand
GGTTCGTCGGAAAAAGGGCAATCGCCGGGCGTTGACGAGGGATGATCTCCCCGCTTCGCGACGGCAAATGGAATGATTGAGATGATACACGCGATGCTCCATCCGCTTGAGGCGCTCGGTCTTCAAGCCGCCGGACCGATGGAGCAGTTTCAGATTCTGCCGATCATTCCGCTCACTCTCGGCGACATCGATATTTCGTTCACCAATTCGGCGCTGTGGATGACGATTGGCGTCGCGGCGATCATCGTCTTTTTCGCCATGGCGACCGGACGGCGCGCGCTGATTCCGGGCCGCCTGCAGTCGATGGCGGAAATCCTGCACGAATTCGTCGCCAATCTTGTGCGCGACACCATCGGCCATGACGGCAAGAAGTTCTTCCCCTACGTCTTCACGCTGTTCATTTACATTTTTGTCGCCAATTATTTCGGCCTCATCCCGTCGATCCCGGGCTCCGCGCACGAGCTTCACACCTTCACGACGACCAGCCACATCATCGTCACCTTCTCGCTGGCGATGGTCACGATCACCATCGTCCTCGTCTACGGTTTCGCCAAGAACGGCCTCAAATTCCTGAAATTGTTCGCACCGGCGGGCCTGCCTTTCGTTCTCTATTTCCTGATCGTGCCGATCGAGATCATCTCCTTCCTGTCGCGCCCGATCAGCCTCGGCGTCCGACTTTTCGCGAACATGCTCGCGGGGCACATCATCTTGAAACTGTTCGCCGGGTTCGTGATTTCGCTTCTGGGCGCCGGCGGGTTTGCGATGATCTTGTCGATCGCGCCCTTCCTCGGATCGGTCGCGATCTTCCTGCTGGAATTCCTGGTCGCCGGTTTGCAGGCCTATGTGTTTGCGATCTTGACCTGCATCTATCTGTCTGACGCCGCGCACGCCGCCGAACACTAACGCAACATGAGTTCCCTCGCGGCAAACGGGCCGACCGCGACAAGAGGGATTACCGGCTCTTACTTGATGAGACTTGAGGAGTTCACCCATGGACGTTGAAGCAGCAAAACTTATCGGCGCCGGCATCGCCGCCATCCCGCTCGCGGGCGCGGGCGTCGGCCTTGGCCTGATTTTCGGCAACTTCCTCGCCGGCGCGTTCCGCAATCCGTCCGCCGCGGCCGCGAACCAGCAGACCATGCTGCTCGCCTTCGCGCTGACCGAATTCACGGGCCTTCTGGGCTTCGTGATCGCGATGATCATTTTGTACGCGTTCTAATCTTTCGAACGCCTGAGACCGGAAAGAAGCGTTGGGGCCCATGCTGTCTTCCATTTTGTTAGCAGCCGAAGAAGCGGTTGAAGCGGCCGAGAGCGGCGGCCTGCCGCAGCTCGACGCGTCGACCTGGCCGAGCCAGATTTTCTGGCTCGCGGTCACGTTCGCGATTCTCTATTGGCTGATGTCGAGCTATTTCCTGCCGCGAATCGGCGGGGCGATAGAAGAACGCCGCGACCGCATCGCGGACGATCTCGACAAGGCTGCTGAATCGAAACGGCTGGCGGAAGAGGCGGAAGCCGCGTTCAACCGCTCGCTCGGCGAGGCTCGCATCAGGGCGCGGGCGATCGCCGGCGAAGCGCGCGACGAGGCTGCCGCCGAAATCGTCGCCATGCAGAAGGAAGCCGACGCGAGCCTTGCCGGCAAAACCGCCGAGGCCGAAAAGCGCATCCATGACATGAAGGCGAACGCGGCGGCGAAGGTGCGCGAGGCCGCCAACGATACGACGCGCGCGATCGTCGAAGCGCTCATCCTCGAAACGCCGACCGACGCCGTCGTCAGCGCCGCCGTCGCCAAAGCCGTCAAGGCGTAAGAGAGAGCCCCATGATCTACGCGATCGTCACCTCCCTGTCCGAAGCCGCCGAAGGGGCCGCGCCTGAGGCGGACGGGTTTCTGCAGGACCCGACCTTCTTCCTGCTGCTGGCGTTCCTGATCGTCATCGCGCTGATCGCGCGCACGGGCGTTCACAAGACGATCGCCAAGGCGCTCGACAAGCGCGGCCAGGATATCGCCGACGAACTCGACAAGGCGCGCGCGCTGCGCGACGAGGCGCAAGAGCTTCTCGCCAAATATCAGCGCCGTCAGCGCGAGGCCGAGGAAGAAGCCAGCGGAATCATCGAGCAGGCCAAGCGCGACGCGGCGCGCCTCGCCTCCGAAGCGCACCAGAAAATCGAAGAGCAGATCGAGCGGCGGATCAAATCCGCCGAGGACAAGATCGCCCGCGCCGAAGCGCAGGCGATCGCCGAAATGCGCAGCGAGACCGCCGATCTCGCGATCGACGCCGCGCGCGAGATCATCCGCGCCCGCATGGATCAGGGCGCGCAATCGGCGCTCGCCGAGCGGGCGATCGACGAGTTGCGCACGAAGCTGCACTAGAAGTTTGCTGAATAACGCCGCCACCAACTTAATCCTTCGTGACGCGATGCTTCGCATCGCTCCTCAGGATGAAGGGGGGCAGAGGCTTTCTTCACCCTGAGGAGCCGCGAAGCGGCGTCACGAAGGGCGCGCCAGAAACCTTCTTGCCCTCGCCGTCCAGCCGATCCACGATGTCATCTTAGGCGACAGCGAGGTCGGCATGAACAATCCCGAAAGCGTGAAGCGATCGCCCGGCGCGGCGCAAGACGTCGTCCGTTTCTGGTTCGACGTCGCCGGCCGGAAGAAATGGTTTCGCGGCGGCCCGGCGTTCGACGCCGAAATCCGCGCGCGGTTTTCAGGCCATTATCAGGCGGCATCGCTCGGGTTGCTCGATTGCTGGCGCGCGACGCCGACCGGCGCGCTGGCGCTGCTCATCCTTCTCGATCAGTTTCCGCGCAATATGTTCCGCCGCGACGCGCGCGCCTTCGCGAGCGATCCCTTCGCGCGCCTGATCGCCGCCGAGGCGATCCGCCGGCGATTCGACAGGGTGGGAAAGCCTGAACGGCGGCCGTTTTTCTATCTTCCGTTCATGCATTCCGAAAGCCTCGACGATCAGAAGCGTTGCGTCGCGCTGTTCAAGGCGACGATGCCGGGCTCGGCCAACCTCCCCTTCGCGATCGAGCATTACGAGATTATCCGGCGCTTCGGGCGCTTCCCGCACCGGAACGCGCCGCTCGGCCGCGCGTCGACGCGGGAGGAGCATGCGTTTTTGAAGAATGGCGGCTTTCGCGGGTGAGGTCGCGCTAGAGCGTGACGCAAAAAAGTCGGAACCGGTTTTTTGCAAAGTCACGCGACAGATAAAAAACTAGCGCAAAATGCTGATTCCGGTTTTGTGCATTTTTGCGCTAGGCGAGCCGTTCGGCGAACTGGCCGTATTTGCGGAAGCGAGCGAGATAGGCGGGAGCGAGCGACTCAACCGTTCGCGGCGAGATCCCGAGATCGGCGATCCCCTTCGCGCCGTCGCTGACGACATTGTCGCGTTTCAGCATCTTGATCTGGTCGCGCGTCACCGGCGGCGCAAAAAACGGAACCGCGCCGACGCATTCCCCGAAAAAGCCGATCACTGGCGCCAGCGAGAAGGGAACCGCGACGAGCATTCGGCGATGACCGGTTTGCGCAAGCGTGAACTCGAGAAGCTGGCGGAAGGTGTAAACGCGCGGCCCGCCCAGTTCATACACCGCGCCCTCGGCGTCCGGCTTTTCCATGGCGGCGCAGATCGCGTCGGCGACATCGTCGACATAGACCGGTTGAAACTTCGCGGCGCCGCCGCCGAACAACAGCGGCAGCGGCGCAAAGGCCGGCGCCATCGACATCAGCGTCGCGAATTTGTTGAAGAACTGATCCTCGGGACCGAACACGACCGACGGACGAATGATGATCGCGCCCGGAATCGCCTCGCGCACCGCGCGTTCCGCTTCGCCCTTGGTGCGCGCATAGTCGCTGTCGCTGGCCTCATCGGCGCCGATCGCCGAGACATGAATGAAGGTTTTGACGCCGGCTTTCGCGGCGGCCTCGGCGATCGCCGCGCTTCCTTGCGCCTGCACGCGGGTGAAGCTCTGCGCGCCTTCCTGGTGCAAGATGCCGACAAGATTGATCACGGCGTCGGCGCCTTCGATCGCGCGGGCGACCGATGGACGATGACGGACATTCGCCTGGAACAGCTGAACCTGCCCGACGGCTCCCATCGGTCGCAGGAATTGCGCGTGGTGCGGACGGCGGACGGCGGCGCGCACGCGCCAGCCGCGACGGGCGAGTTCGCGCACGACATTGCGGCCGATAAAACCGGACCCGCCGAATACGACCGCCAGCTTGCCTGTCATGCGCGCCTCATCTCCTCGGAAACCGGGCCGAACGCCTATCCGAATTCTCCGGCGGAGACAACGCGGGACGCCGCCGCACGCCGCCCCCCCGGCGTGCTAGTCGAGGTCCTTCAGCGCCGCCTCGATCGCGGCCAGCGGCTTTTCCGGCCCCGTCGCTTCGCGGGCGAGGAGGAGCGCCAGCTTGGCGAGGAAGACCGGCGTTTTCGCCTCTCCCGCCCGGTCGATCGCCGCGGCGAGGCGCTCATAGAATATCTCCATGTCCGCGAATTCCATGGCCCTTGCTCCTTAAACCGCCAGCAATCGGGAAAGCGCCGCGACCGGCGCCTCGCCCGCCGCGCCGCGCCAGCGCCCGGCAAGATGATGGTCCGGCCGGATCAATATCGCCTCCCCCGCCTCCGCGCCGAAGCGCGCCGCGATCTCCTGTCCGGGATCGGCCAGCGAAAGGGCGCCTGCGACCTGACGCTCCGGATTGACGATGATCGCGTCGAAGTCGTTGTCGAGGGCGGAAAGGCTGGCGATCGCTCGCTCTATTCCTTCTGGCGCTCCGAATGACAAGAGGGTGAAGCCGCGGGCGTAACGATCGCAAAGAGAGGTCCCGTCCGCGAGGCGGACATTCGGCGCGACCGCTCCCGGCGCCGCCCCGCCGTCGGGCGCAGGCGCACATTGCTCCGTGATCGGACTTTGCGCGTAGGTGAACGGCGCCATCTGCCGGGGATTGGCGAAGGCGCCGGCAAATCCCTCGCTGAGCGCGAGCGAAAGCGCCGCATCGCGCAGGATCGTAAAGCCCCGCGTCGGCGGCGTCATGAAGCGCGTGCTTTTGACAGCGTTGGCGAAAACGTCGAACGTCGCGCCGCGCCGTTCGGGCGTATAGCTGTCGAGGAGCCGGTCGCCGGCTTCGCGGTTGATGACTTTCGCCAGCTTCCATCCGATGTTTTCGCCGTCGGCAACGCCGTTATTGAGGCCCCTGACGCCGAAGATCGGCACGATATGCGCACTGTCGCCGATGAAGAAAACTCGCCCGTCGCGATAATCGTCGAGAAGCAGCGTGTTGGCGTTGTAGACGCTCCACCATTCAAGCTCCCAGGCGCCCTGATGGCCGATCTCGCCGAGGATTGCGGCGATCTTGGCGCGGACGCGGCTTTCAAGCAGCGCGTCCTCGGCGCTCTCGCCCGGCTTCAGCTGGTAGTCGATGCGCCAGATATCGTCGGGCTGGCGATGGATGAGGACGGTGCCGCCGGGATTGCAGGCCGGATCGAACAGCGCGCGGCGGATCGTCGGATAATCATGCGCCATGCGGACATCGACGATGACATAACGCCCTTCGAAGTTTTCGCCCTTAAGCCGCAATCCGCGCATGGCGCGAACGGCGCTGCGCGCGCCGTCGGCGGCGAGGAGATAGTCCGCTTTCAGTACATAGGCGCCGTTGGCGTCATCAACATTTATTTCGACGCCGTCGCTAGTGTCGCGGACCGCCGTCGCCTCGCTCGCCCAGCGAATATCGACAAGACGGCAAGCGCGCGCCGCCTCGAAGAGGTATTGCTCGATATATTGCTGCTGAAGGTTATACATCGGCATGAATTTCTCATGCGCGTCATGGGGCATGTGAAATTCAAGAAACTGACGGCCGCGATAGAAACTGCGTCCCGTGGTCCAGCCGAGCGCCTTTTCGAGGAACGGTCCGACGGCGCCGAGACGGTCGAAAATGTGAAAGCTCGACCGCGAGACGCAGATCGCGCGGCTGCCGTCATTGAAGGTCGATTTCTTTTCGAGAACGATCGAGCGGACGCCGAAGCGCGCGAGCGTCAGCGCCGCGGTGAGGCCGACAGGTCCGGCGCCGACGATCGCAACCGGGGTTTCGCGCGCGAAAGTCGCCCCGTGCTCCGGCGATGGAAATATAGGGTAGCTGAAATAAAGCGAATCGAGGTCGCCCCTGCCCGCCGGCCGCATCTATTTGTTTCTCAGATCGCGGATTCGTTTCGCCTTGCCGCCGGAGCGTTCGACCCCGCCGGGCGGCGCAATCTCGATGGCGGTCGAAATGCCGATCATCGTCTTGATATGGTGCTTCAGCCCCTTGGTCGCTGCAGCGATTTCGGCGGCCGTCGCGCCGTCGCGCTGTTCGACGATCACTTTAAGCTCGTCCATCCGGCCGGGCCGCGTGATCTCGAGAAGATAATGCGGCGACAGCGCGGATTCCTTCAGGATCTGTTCCTCGATCTGCGTCGGAAAAACATTGACCCCACGAATGATCATCATGTCGTCGGTGCGCCCGGATATGCGTTCCATGCGCCGCATCACGCGCGCGGAACCGGGAAGCAGCCGCGTCAGGTCGCGCGTCCGGTAGCGGATGATCGGCATCGCTTCCTTGGTGAGCGAGGTGAAGACCAGCTCGCCAAGTTCACCGTCGGGAAGCACCGCGCCGGTCTCCGGGTCGAGGATCTCCGGATAGAAATGATCCTCCCAGATGGTGAGGCCGTCTTTCGTCTCGACGCATTCATTGGCGACGCCCGGCCCCATCACCTCGGAAAGGCCGTAAATATCGACCGCGTCGATCGCGAAGGCGTCCTCGATTTCGCGGCGCATGGCGTCGGTCCACGGCTCGGCGCCGAAGATGCCGATTTTCAGCGAGGATTTGCGCGGGTCGAGGCCGAGCCTTCGAAACTCGTCGAGGATCGCCAGCATGTAGCTTGGCGTCACCATAATGATGTCGGGCTCAAAATCCTGGATCAGCTGCACCTGTTTTTCGGTTTGTCCGCCGGACATCGGAATGACCGTGCAGCCCAGCGCCTCCGCGCCGTAATGCGCGCCGAGGCCGCCGGTGAAAAGACCGTAACCGTAGGCGACATGGACCTTCATGCCGGGCCGGCCGCCCGCCGCGCGGATCGAGCGGGCGACGACCGACGACCATGTTTCAATGTCTTTTTTCGTGTAGCCGACAACGGTCGGCTTGCCAGTCGTTCCGGACGAGGCGTGCACGCGCACGACCTCTTCGCGCGGCACGGCGAAAAAGCCGAACGGATAATTGGCGCGAAGGTCGGCCTTGGTCGTGCACGGAAATTTCGCCAGATCGCCAAGCGTTTTCAGATCGCCCGGCGCAACGCCCGCCGCGTCGAACGCCGCCCGGTAATGCCTTGAATTCGCGTAAGCGTGCGCGAGCGTCGCCCGCATCCGCTCGAGCTGGAGCGCGGAGAGCGCCTCGCGCGACAGGTTTTCGCCCGCATCAAGCAACGGCGCGTATTTCTCAGCCATGCGCAGGCTTTCCCTTCCACTCGCGTTCCCGCAATTCCTTGCGGATGATCTTGCCGCTGATCGTTTTCGGCAGGCTGTCGACGAATTCGATCAGCCTTGGATATTTGTACGGCGCCGTTACGCGCTTGACATGCTCTTGCAGCTCGCGGGCGAGCGCGTCCGACGGCGCGGCGCCCTTCACCAGCACGACGAACGCTTTGACCACTTCGCCGCGCGTCTCGTCCGGGCTGGCGACAACCGCCGATTCGGCGACGCTAGGGTGCTCGATCAGCGCGCTTTCGACTTCAAATGGCCCGATGCGGTAGCCGGCGGAAATAATGACGTCGTCGCCGCGGCCGACGAACCAGAAATAGCCGTCCTTGTCGCGAAAGGCGCGATCGCCGGTCAAATACCATTTTCCGCGCCGCGTCGCCTTGGTGCGTTCCGCGTCATCGCGATAGCCGAGAAAAAGTCCCTGCGGCGGCGGGTCGAGATAGACCGCGACATCTCCCTCGACGTCCGGTTTGAGGCGCTCGCCGTCGTCATCGATGACGTCGAGATCGACGCCCGGCGCCGGCAGGCCCATCGAGCCCGGCTTTGCTGTCATGCCGTCGAAGACGCCGCACAAGATGACGGTCTCCGTCTGGCCGTAGCCTTCGCAAATCTGAAAGCCTGTCTGCTTGCGCCAAACTTCGATGACTTCCGGGTTGAGCGGTTCGCCGGCGCTGACGCAGTGCCGGAGCCTGGCGAAGGCGCGCCCGTCGAGCGGCTGTTTCACCAGCATGCGATAGGCCGTCGGCGGCGCGCACAGGATGGTCACCGGATAGTTTTCCAGCGCGCCGAGCACGCGCGCCGGATCGACCGCATCGGCATGCAGCGCGAAGATTCCGGCGCCGGCAAGCCACGGCGCGAACAGCGACGACCACGCGCCTTTCGCCCAGCCGGTGTCGGAGACGTTCCAGACGAGATCGCCGGGCCCCGCGCGCAGCCAGAATTTTCCCGTCGTCTCATGGCCGAGCGGATAGGCGCAAGAATGCACCGTCATCTTCGGATTGCCGGTAGTGCCGGAGGTGAAATAGAGCAGCGCCTCGTCATCGCTGCTGGTGTCGGCGCAATCGCGCAAGCGCCGCGACGGGTCGGGCGCGTATGGCGTCCAGCCGTCGCGAACGGCGTCGACGATGACCCTTTTTCCCGTCCAGTGAAGATCGACAATCGCCTCGTCGGCGCGCGGCGCGCAGGCGGCGTTGGTGATCAGCATCGCGGCGTCGGTCGCCGAAATCCGGAAGGCGAAATCCTTTTTCATCAGCTGAGTGGTGCCCGGTGAGACGATCGCGCCGAGCTGAAGACAGCCCAGAACGATCTCCCACCAGGCCTGCTCGCGGGAGAGCACGAGCAAGACGATGTCGCCGCGCTTGATGCCGAGACTGGCGAGATAGGCCGCCGCGGCGTTGGCGCGGTCGCGCAGACCGGCAAACGAGACGATCGACTCTTCGCCGGCAGCCGAGGTCCAGTGGAGCGCGACCCCGTCGGGATTCTCGGCGGCGCGGCGTTCGATGACATCGCTGACGAAGTTGAACCGCTCCGGACGGCGCCAGGCGAACCCGCGCCGTGCCGCCAGATACGCGTCAGCGTCGGTCATCGCGCCGTCCTTCGCCCGGTCAGCTGTTCACCGAACAGGAATCGAACGCGGCTTTGGTCCCATCGCTCGCCGCGTCATAGGCCTCCTGATCGTTGGCGTAATTGTCGCCAAGCGCGCGCAGTTCCCCGTCCAGCGCCGCATCGTTCGCCGCCTTGTCGGCAAGGCACGAGCATTGCGAGGCGACATCGCCTTGCGTGCCCCATTCCCCCGAGACGCGCAGGCACATTTCTTCCGTCGATTCCGCGAAGGCGGCCGAAGACGCCAGCAAGACACAAAGCGCGATTGCGCCGCTCACAGCTTTTTTCATTCTCATTTCTCCTGATCTCTAATTCGCCGTTACGCCTTCGCCATATTGAGGACGCGCACCTGCGTGAATTCCGCAAGGCCCTCCTGGCTTTGTTCAACGCCGATTCCCGATTGCTTCGAGCCTGCCATCGGAATGTGCGGCCCAATCGTGATGTGCTGGTTGATCCAGACCGTGCCGGCGTCGATGTCTTCGGCGATCTTGCGCGCGCGGTCGAAATTCGACGACCACACCGATCCGCCAAGGCCATAGGGCGAGGCGTTGGCGCGGCTGACGATCTCGCTATCGCTCTTGAAGCGGATCAGCGGGATGACCGGGCCGAACTGCTCTTCGTCGACAATGCGGTTTCCTTCCTTCACATTGGTGATGATCGCCGGCTTGATGAAGAAGCCGGTGCGCCCGCCGCTTTCGCCGCCGACGACGGTCGCGCCTTCTTTCTTCGCGCTGTCGATGAGGCCCTTCACTTTTTCGAATTGCATCCGGTTTTGCAGCGGCCCGATGCGGGCGCCCTGCTTTGCGCCGTCATCGACGACGACGTCCTTGGCGATCGCCGCCATTGCGCTCGCCATTTCGTCGTAGATCGCGTCCTGCACATAGATGCGCTTGGCCGCCATGCAGACTTGACCGCAATTCAGCATCGCGGCGTCGAAAATCTTCGGCGCGACTTCCTTGACGTTGACGTCGTCGAGAACGATCGCGACGTCATTGCCGCCAAGCTCTAGCGTCAGACGCTTCAACGTGTCGGCGCCGCTCTTCATGATTTTCTTGCCGGTCTCGGTCGAGCCGGTGAACGACACTTTGGCGACGTCCGGGTGGCTGGTGAGGAAGGCGCCAAGCTCGTTCTCGTCGGCGATGACGTTGACGACGCCCGGTGGAACCGCGTCCTTGATCAGCGCGGCGAAGCGCAGCGTCGCGACCGGCGTCGTCGGCGCCGGCTTCAGGACGATGGTGTTGCCGGCGACGAGCGCCGGCCCGAGCTTCCACGCCGCTAGCAGCACCGGGAAATTCCAGGCGACAATGCCGACGACAACGCCCAATGGCTTCCTGTGCACTTCGACCCGCGCGGTCGCATCGTCCTGCACCACTTTCGTCTCAAGGCTCAAGGTCGCGTAATGACGGAGGTAGCCTTCCGTCCACGCCATTTCGCCGAGCGCTTCGGGAAGCGGCTTTCCCTGTTCGGCGGTCAGAAGGCCCGCAAGCTCGGCCGCATTGTCGCGAACGATGTCGGCGATCTTCGACACCGCCGCCTGACGCTTCTCGATCGGCGTTTTCGACCAGGCGGGGAACGCCGCCTTGGCGGCGGCGATCGCCTCGCCCGCCTGTTTTTGCGAGGCGCGTTCGATGGTCGCGAAAACCGCCTCGGTCGCCGGGTTCACCACTTTCAGCTTGTTGTCGCCGTCGACCAGCTTGCCGCCGATCAGCATCGGATAGTCGCTCATGTCCGTTCTCCTCGCTTTGCCTGTTATCCGGCGCTCGCCTTCGGCGCCGACAATTCCTTCGTCATGGCGTCGCGCATGACGAATTTCTGGATCTTTCCCGTGACGGTCATCGGGAACTCGCCGACGAACCGGATGTAACGCGGGACCTTGTAATGCGCGATCCGGCTTTTGCAGAACGCGCGGATTTCCTCATCGACAATCGCCGCGCCGTCGTGGAGCCTGATCCAGGCGCAGACTTCCTCGCCGTATTTTTCATCCGGCACGCCGAAGACCTGAACATCCATCACCGCCGGGTGCGTGTAAAGGAATTCCTCGATTTCACGCGGATAGACGTTCTCGCCGCCGCGGATGATCATATCCTTGACGCGGCCGGTGATGCGGCAATAGCCGTCATCGCCCATGACCGCGAGATCGCCGGTGTGCATCCAGCCGCCCTCGTCGATCGACTCGCGGGTTTTTTCAGCATCTCCCCAATAGCCGCGCATCACCGAATAGCCGCGCGTCAACAATTCCCCTTGCGTCCCGCGCGGCGTGATCCGGCCCTCGGCGTCGATGATTTTCACCTCGACATAGGGATGAATGGCGCCGACGGTCGAGACGCGCTTTTCAAGGTCGTCGTCGGGAAGCGACTGGAAGCTGACGGGGCTCGTCTCGGTCATGCCGTAGCAGATCGTCACGTCGCGCATGTGCATGTCGGAGATGACGCGGCGCATCACCGCTTCGGGACATGGCGCGCCGGCCATGACGCCTGTCCGAAGGCTTGAAAGATCGCGGCCCTTGAACGACGGATGATCAAGCTCGGCGATGAACATCGTCGGCACGCCATAGAGCGCCGTGCAGCGCTCCTGCTCAATCGCGTCAAGGACGCTCGCCGGATCGAAGGCTTCGTCCGGAAAAACCATGGCCGCGCCATGGGTGACGCAGGCGAGCACCGCCATCACCATGCCGAAGCAGTGATAAAGCGGCACCGGAATGCAGAGACGGTCATCTTCGGTAAAGCGCTGGCGCGCACCGACGAAGCGGCCGTTATTGAGGATATTGGAATGCGTCAGCGTCGCGCCCTTGGGAAATCCCGTGGTGCCGCTGGTGAACTGGATGTTGACGGGATCGTCCGGCGAGAGAGTGTCGCCTATTTCCCGGACGCGTTCGCGAAGCGCTGGCGTCGCCAGCGCGCTGATATCGGCAAACCGCCGGTATCCTTCGACCGGCGCGTCGCTGATGACGATCGCCTGTTCGAGCTGCGGGAGCTTATGCGCGCCGATCGAGCCGAGCATGCCGACATAGTCGCTCGTCTTGAACGACCGCGCGAGGATGAGCGCGCGGGCGCCCACCTTGTTGAGGACATATTCAAGCTCGGACGTGCGATAGGCCGGATTGATATTGACGAGGATAAGCCCGAGCCGCGCCGTCGCGAATTGCGCGATCACCCATTCGGCGTTGTTCGGCGACCAGATGCCGATGCGGTCGCCGGTTTGAAGCCCCAGCGCGACAAGCCCCGCCGCGAAATCATCGACCGCCGACGCGAAGGCGGCGTAGGTCATCCGCAGGTTCTGACGGCGGACGATCAGCGCCGGCCGATCGCCGAAACGCCGGACGGCTTCATCCAGCGCTCGCCCGATCGTCTGGTAGATCAGCGGCGTATCGGAAACGCCGCAGACATAGCTTTGAGCCGTTGCTGTCATTTCCACCAAAGGCGCGGGCGGCGTAACACGCCGCCCGCTAGCTCCAACTTGAAGACGCTTCGTCGACTAGAACGATACGTTCAGGTTGGCGCCGTACATGCGCGGCCGACCGTAATATTGCTCGACCAGGCCGAACAGGCCGCCATTGGAGACGCTGCCGGAAAGATCGAACGTCTGGACGAGATATTCCGAGCCGGTGAAGTTCTGCACAAAGCCCCGAACGCTCCATTTCTCGCTTGGCGCGATCCAGGTCACCGAGGCGTTGCCGACGAAATAGCCGTCCTCGCGCGAGGCGTTAAAGTTGGTCAGCGCGAAGAAATGCTCGGACCGATAATTTCCGTCCATCTGCAACGCGATGTTGCCGACGCCGCTGACGGGAAACTCGTAGCGGACAAGCCCGTTGAGATTCCATTTCGGCGTCTGCACTGGACGTTGCTCGCCGCCCGGAATGATCGCCGGGAGGGTGCCGGCCGGCGTAACCGCATCGATCGTCACGCCCGGAATGTCGGTGACTTGCGCGTCCGCATATCCGATGCCGAAGTGGTAATCGAGGCCCTTGGCCGCCGAGCCCTCAAGTTCAACCTCAAAGCCCTTGTTTTCGCAATCGGCGTTGAGGGTGAAGGTGTCGAGGCCGAGGATCGAGAACGCCTGACAGTTCTTGTAGTCGTAATAATAGGTCGCGGCGTTGAGGCGGGCGCGGCCGAGATCCAACTTGACGCCGACTTCATAGGCGTCGAGTTTCTCCGGATCGTAGGACATGAATTCATCAGTCAGGAATATCGGCGTCGGCAACAGCGGCGCATTGAACCCGCCTGACTTCACGCCGCGGTTCCAGCTGGCGTAGGCGAGAACGCCGTCCGAAGGTTTCCAGTTCAACTGCGCGCGGGCGGCGAGATTGGTGTCCTTGCGCGCGCCGACAAAAGGATCGAATGGCGCCGAGCCCCCGAAAAATTCCTGCGTCGTCAGGATATCGGCGATCCGGGGATCAAGGCCGCTCGAAATGTCATCCGGAAACAGGGACGCGAATGTGTGGTAAACATAGTCCTTCTTTTCGCTGATGTAGCGAAGGCCGCCAATCAGGGCGAACTGATCCGACACCTCATACTCGAACTGGCCGAACAGCGACCATGATTTTGTGTCGAGCGTGTAGGGGTTTCTGACGCCGTTCACGCCGAGCACCGACACCGGCGCGCCGGTCAGCGCTTCGAAGAGACCCTTCGTCTTGCCACCGTTCGAGTCGTTGATATTGATGTCGAGATAGTAAAATCCCAATACCCAGTTCAATCGATCGGTGTCGCCGGCGAGGCGAAGCTCCTGCGAGAATTGTTCGGCGTCCGTGGTCAGGAAGAAGTTGAAATAATCCGCCGGCGAGGCGTCGGAATCTTCCATGTAGTCGCGCTCAACCGACTGGTAATCGGTGATGCTCGTCAATTTGCCAAGGCCCAGATCCCAGTCGAGGCGGGCCGTGTAGCCTTCAGTGTTTGTCTTGTTGTGTCCGGTGAAATCATAATCGCCGGCATAGACGTCGCCGTCGAGATCGATATAGCCGCCAAGGTCCGGATTCGGAACGCCGGGCGTGTAGTCGCCGGTGGGCAGGACCGCCGACGCGTATTCGAAGAACCCGGTGCGGATATTCTGGTGGCCGAAGCGCGCGTTGAGCAGCAGATCGAATTTGTCGGGGTCGGCTGGAACCGCAGCTGGAGGCGGGCCGCCGATTCGTTGGCGTTGTTGAGATCCTTGTCCGGGGCGAGGCGGTTTTGGACGTAACCGTCTCCCTGGTGGGTCGCCAGCGAGATGCGCGCCGAGAGCATGTCGCCCATCGGGATGTTGACGGCGCCTTGCCCCTTCCAGCGATCGAAACTGCCGTAGGTGAAGCTGCCATAGCCGTTGAATTCTTCCGTGCTCGGCTTGACCGTCAGATAGTGAACGAGACCGCCGGTCGCGTTGCGGCCGAACAGCGTCCCCTGAGGTCCGCGCAAGATCTCGACGCGGTCGACGTCGAACAGGAGAAAGCCCGCGCCCGACATCTGCGAGATGTAGGTCTCGTCGACATAGATTGCGACCGGGCTTTCGACGTTCGAGGTGAAATCATTATTGGCGACGCCGCGGATGCCGACCGCGTAATTCGCCTCGCCGTTCGGCTGGAGCGTCGCCACCCCGGCGGCGAGCGACGTCACTTCCTGCGCATTGGTGTAGCCGAGCGATTGCATCTGCTCGCCCGAGAGGGTCGAGATCGAGATGCCGACGTCCTGCGCGCTTTCCTCGCGTTTTTGCGCGGTGACAACGACTTCGTCGTCGAAGACGCCTTGCGCAAAAGCCGCGCCGCCCGATGTCAGGCCGATGATCGCCGAAGCGCACAATAGCGCCGGCTTCTTCACTGAAAGTCTGGTATTTTTTCCTGTCGTCACGGTTCCCTCCCGTTAATTGTCGCCCTAAGTCACTTGCCCCCTCCGGCGGCGGATTTTTCCGCCGGAAACTTTTTGCGCAACGCCGCGCGCACCGTCGGCGCCTCGCCGACCAGCGGATGCGCCCTTCCCGCGGCCATTTCCTCGCCGGTGAACGGCGTAAAGTCCGCCGGCAGATGATCGCTGTCAAAGGTCGCGAGCGTCCAGTTCAGTAATTCCGCCAATTGGTCGCTGGAGACCGCCGCATTGGTCACGCCAGGAACGCGGGTCAGATATTCCCGGCCGCCCTCGACCGAGAGGAAGCGGGCGACGTCGCCCGCCATGCTGGGCGCGCCGTTGGCGCTGCCTGTCGCATCGGCCAGATGACATCCCTGACAGCCCAGCTGCCAGTTGATTTTCGCCCGCGCCTCGTTCGGAACGCCCGGCATTCCGGCAGATGCGGCGGATGTCATCAACAGCAGCGCGGCGAGAGTTTTCATTTTTCGACCGCCAGCGGCGGGAAAGCGCCGCTTCTGATCGCGTGAATGGAGCTCGGCGTCGCCTTGTCGAAGCGCGCCTTGACGGCGGCGACTTCCTCGGCGGTGAAGGCGCGCGTTTTCGGCGCCGTCGCGCCCGCGGGCTGCAAGGCGACCGCATGATTGAGCACGGCGGCGATATCGGCGTCGGTGAGCCCCGCCTGCGCCGGCATCACGCCGCGGATTTTCTTGCCGTCGACCTCGATCTCGCCCATCAGTCCGGCGACGACCGCCATTACGACGTAATCGCGGCCGGCGTCGGTCGCGGCGGCCTGCGACATGCGGCCGGCAAGCGCCGGAAAGGCGCCCGGAACCCCTTGTCCGTTCGCCAAATGGCAGGCGGCGCAGCGCTGATAGATTTTCGCGCCATGATCGGCCGGCGCGCCCTGCGCGAACACGGCGGCGGGCGCAAGAGCCAGGAACGCCGCCATCGTCAACACTCGTGACTTCATCCTTGTCCTTCCTTCAACGCAACGCCGATAATCACCGCCGTCGAGCAGGTATAGGCCGCGCTCGCCGTTCCAAGGCACCAATTGATGTCGTTGTTGAGCTGTGGGCGGAACATCGGCCGCTCGCCCTCATTGCGATTGCACAGGCACCGACCGCAGGCCGGCTTGCCGCAGCAATCATTGTACGAAATGATATAATTGACGTTATCCGCCGGATTGAGACAGGTTCCGATCCAGGTGATCGGCGACATCTCCGTACCCGGAGGACATGAATTCGTCCCACCGCCGCAGCAGCTGCACAAAAAGCCGTCGATGCCGCAATAGCGCCAGTAATCGCAGCTCGCCGGATCGCCCGGATCCATCGGATTGCCGGTCGACTGCGGCGTGACCCCGTCATAGCCGGAACCCGTCGCAGGGCCAGAGGCGCGCGCGACCGGCAGAACCGGAAACATCGCGCCGCCGGTGATCAGCCCGCCGATCGTCGCCAGCACGCCGCGCCGCGAATTCATGCGGGCGAGCCGGCGCACCATGCCTTCGCTCAGTTTGTCGAGATCCTTCATGCGCCGATCCTCTGCTTGTGGTCGTGCTGGTGTTCATGATTGGGGTCAGGCGCGCGCCGCGCGGCGAACTCCTGCAACGAAGCGACGCCCCGTTCCTTGGCTTCGAAAAGACTTTCAAGATGCTCGCGGCTATTGACGAGCCCCATGCTGGAGATCTTGCCCTTGTCGTCAACGAGCACCGCATAGGGAAGCTTGCCGACGCCGAAAGACCGCCCGAGCGCCTCGGACAGCACATAGGGAAAGTCGTCGAGCTTTTCGCGCGTCTGGAACTGTTGGTGCTTGTCCGCGTCGCCGCCGTCGCTCGCCAGAATGACCCTGAGCCAGTCGCGCTCCGCCGAGGCGATCGAGCGCACGACCGGCAGCAGCGTCTTGCAAATCGGGCAATCGGGCGACAGGAAGAAATAAAGCTGGCTCGAAGTCGCATCGCCGACGACGATCGCGCGGCCGTCGATCGCGGTCAGCGACATCTTCGGCGCCGCATCTCCGACTTTCAGCCGCTGATTGACGGAA
>MEMM01000126.1:42095-48165 GCA_001767925.1 Alphaproteobacteria bacterium RIFCSPHIGHO2_12_FULL_63_12 | reverse complement strand
GGGAGAGGCCGAAACGGCGTCAGCCGTTTCGGGTGAGGGGTCTCTTGAAGCGATCAACGCCGTCGCCGACGCCATCCGCGACCACTACAAACCTCAGGGGGCGGACGATGCGGTTCCGACAGCTCCCGTCTCCGTTGCGGTGGCGCTCGCCGACAAGATCGATACGCTCGCCGCCTTCTGGGCGATCGGCAAAAAGCCGACGGGATCGAGCGATCCTTTTGCACTGAGAAGGGCGGCGCTCGGTGTGATTGCAACGATCCAATCGAGTCGGCCGCGGCTCGCGCTTTCAATGCTTCTGCATAATGCTCACGGCCACCTCATGATGTTTTCATCATCGGGCATCGCGGCTGGCGCAATCGGCGCGGGCGATGGGACAAATTTGATCGAAGATGCGAAAGGAGTTCTCGTCTTCTTCCACGACCGCCTAAAGGTCTACCTCAAAGACAAGGGCCACAAATACGACGCCATCGACGCGGTGCTGACGAAAGCGGACGGGTCGCTTGAAGACGATCTCGTCCTTATCGTCATGAAACTCGAAGCGCTCGAAGCGTTCCTGAAAACCGACGACGGCCTCAATCTCGCCGCCGGATACAAGCGCGCGGCGAACATCGTGAAGGCCGAGGAGAAGAAAGACGTAGGGCGGATGAAATCCGCCGCGTCCATCGCCGCCCCGTCGTCGGCGGATTTCATCCGCCCTACGGTTGACGAAAAACTCCTTCAGCAGGCGGAGGAAAAAGCCTTCTTCGCGGCGCTGTCATCGGCGGAAGATAAAGCCGCCACAGCCGTCGCCGCCGAAAAATTCGCCGACGCGATGTCGGCGCTGGCGTCCCTTCGCGCGCCGATCGACGCCTTCTTTGACAAGGTGACGGTCAACGCCGATGACGCGAAGTTGCGCGCCAATCGCCTCGCGCTGCTCGCTCGCTTCATCGCCGCGACCGCGGGCGTCGCCGATTTGGGCAAACTCGAAGGGTAAGGCGGCGCTCGCCGGCTTGGCCGCGCGACGGACGCAAAAAAGTTAGCACCCCAAACACGCGAAAAATCCTAACCCATTATTCCGTAAGCGGAATTTTGAACCGTCCTACACCTCCCGCGCGGCCTTATAATGGCTTCCTGAGCGGTTTTGGACGAGGTTTGGCGTGCGGCGTGATGAACGAATATCGGGACGCGACAGGAACGGGAAAAAATCCCGCGACGCGGGCGTTTTCAACATCCGGATAATCCGGACAAAAACGCTGAACCCCGCATGCAACATGGATTCAAACCTATGGCCGGCGCGGGGATTATCCGTAAATTCCGGACGTCCGGCGCAACCGGCGGGCGACTCAGAACGGCGAATTGAAGTCGGCGAACAAGGCCGCCTTCGCGTCCTTGTCGGAAAGAACCGCGCGCTTCGGGTCGACGCCCCAATCGATCGCCAGCGCGGGATCGCTCCACAACACCGCGCCGTCATGCGCGCCCGAATAAAAGTCCGTCACCTTATAGGCGACTTCGGTCTCCGGCTCGAGCGTTGCAAAGCCGTGCAGGAAGCCGGCCGGAATGAAAAGCTGCGCGCCATTGGCGGCGGACAGATGCACGCGCACGTGCCGTCCGAAAGTCGGCGAGGATTTTCGCGCATCGACCGCGATGTCGATGATCGAACCGCGCAGCACACGGACGAGTTTGGCCTGCGCGCGCGGCGGCGCCTGATAATGAAGGCCGCGCACTGTTCCCGCCTCGCGCGACAGGGAATGGTTGTCCTGCACGAAGACGTCTTCGATGCCGGCGTTGCGGAACCGCTCCGCGTTGTAGGTCTCGCAGAAAAATCCGCGCGCATCGGCGAAGCGTTTGGGCGTCACCAGCAACACGCCGTCGATTTCGGTTTTTTGAACGTCCAGCACGAGTTCCCCGCCTCAGGTAAAGTTCAGAAGAATGATCGCCGCCGCGATCGTCGCCGCCGCGATCAGGCTTTCCCTCAGATAGTCGATCTTGATGAATTTCGACGCGTATTTCCAGTTGAAAGGCAGGACGAGGATCGGCGTCAGCACGGCGTAGGCGATGGCGGCGTCGGCGCCGAATTGGTGAAAGACGAAGGGCGTTCCCGCGAACAGGGCGATGCCCGGTATGACGGTGATGACCGCAAAGCGCCGGCTGTCGCCGCCGGTCAAAAGGATGGAGTTCAGCAAACGGTAAGGGAGGAGAAGCAGCATCAGCGCGAGCAGCTTCATGTAATGCGCTACGCCCAGATAGTCGTCGGTGTAGACGATCGAAATGAAAAAATCGGCGAACAACACAACGCCGAGAAAAAGCGTGACGCAGGCGGCTTCGTAGAGGAGGCGGACGCGGCCATAGACCCGCGTCAGGTCATGCGGGCGTTCGCGGTGAAGTTCGGCGAGCGCCGGATTGGCGATGCGTCGCTGCACCGTCTCGATAACGTTTCCCGCCGATACGATCCATATCGTCGCGATCGAATAAAGGGAGAAGTCGCGGATGTCGAACAGCCAGCCGAACAGGATCTGGTCGCCGCGCTGGACGAGAAAGCCGAAGGTCGAGGCGATGATCAGCCATTTGCCATAGGTGAAGATCTCGCGGAAATGCTCGCGGTGAAAGTCGAAACGCGCCGGCGGGCCTTTCAGCGCAAAATGCGAGCCGGCGGTCTTGACGGTTTCGGCGACCACGGCGCCGAGCGCCAGCGAATAGACGCCGAGCCCGGCGAGCGCGGCGAGCGCCATCGAGACGAGGGCGATCGCCTGCGCCGAAAGCTCAAGGCGAATGACCGGCGTGAGGTCGAGTTTGCGATTATGGAGCGCGATCCGCATCGCGGAAAAGCCGGAGATGGTCACCGAAGCGGCGATGCAATAGAGAAAAACCGGCAGGCGCGGATCGGCGTAGACCGACCCCGCGCGCAAGGTCCCTGCCGCCGCAAGGCCGGGGAGGGCGAGCGCCGCAATGACCAGTATGACCGCGATGAGGAGGGAGCGGACAAGCTGCAACAGACGGGCGGTCGCGAGATAATCCGGGTCTTCGCCGAATTTCGAGCGGACGATCGACTGATTGAGCCCGATATCGCTCATCATCGCGATCCACACCTGAAGCGCGATGGTGACGCCCATCAGGCCGAACGCATCCGGCGCCAGAAGCCGCGTCATGATGAGGTTGGAGACGAGGCGCACGCCCTGCGCCGCGCCGAACCCGCCAAGTGCGATGATCCCGCCTTTCATCGCGCGCGATTTGAGGGTCGACCCTTTGATCCATCTGTCGAGCATGGCGCGGAGCATCCGGCGAGGGTGGTTAACAAATCGACGGGGACGCCGCCGTCGCCATGCGATAAGGCGTTTTTCGCTGAAACGGTATCCGGTTCTTCGAGAAAAAGGTCTTCCGCGCGAACCCCAGCGCGCCGGCTAGGCGCGCAAAGCCGCCTGCGGACGGCGCCTCCCTTGGGGCATGGGGCGAAATTGCGGCCGCGCCGCGCGCCGGCGGTTGGCGCCCGCGCGAAACTTGATATGGATTGGCGCCGCCGGCGTTGCGGCGACGAAACAGGACGCCCGGATGGCTGAGTCGCTCAAAGCCGTCATCATCATCTTTACGATCTCGCTCGGCGGGTTTGTCTACGCGCGCGCCGCGTTCGGCGAAATCGTCGACGGCAGGACCATCGACCGCTGGCGGAATGTCTTTCTCGCGGCGACTCTCGCCGCCTTTCTCATTCCGAATTTCTGGCTGTTCCTGTTTGCCGTCGGATTGATCGCGATCGCGCTCGGCGCGTCCGAAAAAAACAAACCGGCGTTATACCTGGTGCTGCTGTTCGCGCTTCCTGTCGCCGATGCGATCGTTCCCGGATTTGGCGGCATCCAGAATTTTCTGGCGCTCTTCCCGTTTAATATCCTTGCGATCGTCATCTTGTGGCCGATGCTCTTTGCGCGACAGGAAAACCGCGAGCTTCATCCCATCGGATCGATCGCCGATTATTTCTTCATCGCCTATTCGCTCCTGATGTTGGCGCTCGCCTTTCGCGACACGACCGTCACCGACGGATTTCGGCAGTCGACGGCGTTCATTCTGACCACTATCGGGCCCTATCTCGTTTTCAGCCGCATCAACTGGACGAAAGAACGGCTGAAGGCGACGACTTTGGCGTTCGTGTTGCCGCTGATCATCATGTCGGCGATCGCCCTCGTCGAGGTCGTCTTGCGTTGGCATCCCTACAAAAGCGCGATCGATCACTGGGATATCGCCGAACGGGTCCGATATACATTTCGGTCGGGCTATCTGCGCGCCTTCACCTCGGTTTTCGCTCCGATTTCGTTTGGACTTTTCCTCGCCGCGGCTGTCCCTCTAGCTATGGCCCTCATTTCTTCGATGCAGCGCAAGATGCTTGCGATCGGCGGCCTTGCCGCCCTCGGCGTCGGCCTGCTCGCCACCTTCTCGCGCGGACCGTGGATCGGCGCCGCGCTGGCGGTCGTCGCCTTCGTCTTCACCAGCGACAGGCCGTTCAAGAACCTGACGCGGCTCGGCCTGATCGGCACGGCGGGATTTTTGGCGCTTTCCGTGACCCCGATCGGCGACCAGATCATCGGCCTGCTGCCATTTGTCGGCGATTCCTCAACCAGTTCGATCGACTACCGCGAGCAGCTGATGGATATCGGCTGGTCGGTCGCCATGGAAACCAGATGGTTCGGCTCGGAAGATTTCATGTCGCATCCGGCGATGCAGCAGCTCGTTCAGGGGCAGGGCATCATCGATATCGTGAATTCCTATCTGCGGGTGACGCTCGAATCCGGCCTTGTCGGCCTCTTTCTCTTCGTCGGCGTCAGTTTCTTTTCGGCGCTCTCCGCCTGGCGCGCGATCGGCGCCGCGCGCGCCGCCGATCCGGAATTCGCCGTCTACGGCCAGGCATGGCTCGCCGCGCTCGCCTCCACCTTGCTGGTGATCGCCACGACATCGAGCGTCGTCGCCCAGGTGGCGGAAGTTCATTGGCTGCTGTGCGGCATGTGCGTCGGCTTCGCGCGGTCGGCCGAAGCCTTGCGCCTCGCGGCGCCTGCCACCGCCCCGGCGAATATTCCGCCAGAGCCGCCGCCGCCCCCGCGCGCTGCAGCGCCCAAACCGTCAATCGCCGCGCATTCCCTGCCGCCGCATCTTCGGCAATATGCCGACAGGGAAAAATGAACGCGAATTCATCCGCCTCCGCCGTCATCGCCGGCGTGGTTAATAATTTGTCTACACACTCCCTCTAAGCCTGAAATCGTTAACCATGTCGGCGCCGCGCGCGGCGTCCGGGCGGCGGGAGTGTTGATCGGGATGACGCGGCTGCGGTTGAGTTTTCTTGCGGGAGCGGCCGCGTTGATGCTGCTTCCGGCGCCGGTCGGCTTCGCGGCCGAGGGGTCGCTCTACCCAACGCCGGAAAGCGTCGCCAAATCGGGTCTCGCCGCCGCGCTCGGTCGGGCCGGTTACGCCGTCGACAATCTCGGCGTCAATGACGACTTCAACCGGAAAATCCAGGCGGCGGTCGGCGATCACCCCGTTCTCGCGGCGCAAACTTCGCAAGTCGCGATCGCCCGCGCGGAAACCAAAGCCGCGCGCGCCGCGCTCTATCCGCGCCTCTCCGCCGACGCTAACGCCGACTACGTGATCGCACGGCGTTTCAACAGCGGCACGAGCAATGTCGTTGAATCGCTGCGCCCGGACGAACAGGTGAATGTCGGCGTCTCGGCGAGCCAGCTGATTTTCGACGGCGGCGCGACCTTCGCGCGCATCAAGGGCGCGAAAGCGCGCCGGACGGAAGCGGCGCGAACGATCGACGCCCGCATCAACGATCTCGCGCTCGCCGCGCTCTCCGCCTATCACGATGTCGCGGTGCATCAGGCGATTTTGGCGCTCGGGTCGGAATATGTCGCGCATCATGAAAAGCTTCTGGCGGATGTGAAGGAGCGCGAACGCGCCGGCGCCGGGGCGAGGGCCGATGTGCTGCGCGCCGAGGCGCGTCTGGCCGGCGCACGCTCGCGTGTCGCGGAAATCAAGGAAAGCGCCCGGATCGCCGACGTGCGTTACGCCGAATATTTCAGATCGGCGCCGGAAAAGCTGCAATTTCCGAACTACG
>MEMM01000126.1:38017-42035 GCA_001767925.1 Alphaproteobacteria bacterium RIFCSPHIGHO2_12_FULL_63_12 | reverse complement strand
GAGCCGATTGCCGGAAATCCGCGCAAGCGTCACCGGCACCAGCTTCGATGTCCTCAATGGCGCTGAAGATTACGATGTCCGCGCCGGCGTCAACATGCGCTACGATCTCTATGCGGGCGGCGCGCGCGGCGCCGCGATCAGCCGCGCCAAAAGCGCCGCCGAGCAGCAGCGATTTGAGGAAGAGCGCGTCCGTCTCGAAATCGAGCGCGACGCCGCCATCGCCTTTGAACGGCGTGAGGCCGCGAATGAACGCCTCGCCGCGCTCGAAGCTGCGCTCGTCGCCAATAATGAAGCGCGCGCCATGGTGGCCGAGCGGTTTCGCGCGTCGCGCGGCGATCTCCTCGATGTCATCCAGGCGGAAAGCGACTGGTTCGAGGCGGGCGCCGCGTATCTCGCCGGGCTAGCGGACCGCGATATTGCGTCTTACGAGATGATGGAGTTCACCGGCGATCTCTTGCGGTTTTTCTCGCCGCGCGACGAAGACAGGGTGGCGGCGAATGAGTAGCGTGCGTTCGATTTTTCACGACATCGCCGACACCAAGCACTGGCTGCTCGGGCCGCTGCTCGGAAATTCGAAAGTCTACGGCCAGACCATTATCGCGGCGTTTTTCGTCAATCTTCTCGGCCTCATCTCGTCCTTCTTCATCATGACGGTCTATGACCGCGTCATTCCGAACAATGCGATGGAATCGCTCCTCGCGCTGACGGTCGGGGTCCTGTTCGCACATCTCTTCGACTTCATCTTGAAATCGCTGCGCGGCTATTTCATCGACGTCGCGGGGCAGCGGCTTGACGCCGTCGTCGGCGCCAAAGTCTTCGACAATCTGATGGCGATGCGGCTCGACGCGCGAAAGGGCGGCGTCGGCGCGACGGCGGGCCTCGTCAAGGAATTTGAAAATCTGCGGGACTTTTTTTCGTCGGCGACTCTGACCGCCGTCGTCGATCTCCCCTTCATTTTCATTTTCATCGGTGCGATTGCAATGATCGGCGGGCCGATCGCGCTGGTGCCGTTGATCGGCGTCTTCGCTGCGCTGATCATCGCGCTCATCACGCAGCCGCTGATCTTGCGCAACACAAAAGAGTCGATGAAGGAAGGGCACGCCAAGCATTCCGTGCTCATCGAAACGCTGTCGGGACTTGAAACCGTGAAAAGCGTCGCCGCCGGCGATATGATGCGCCGGCGCTGGAAAGACGGCGTCCTGAAGCAGGCGCGCATCGCGACCGTCGGGCGTTTCATCAATCAGCTCGCGGTCAACTTTTCGGGGTTCGCCCAGCAGGGCGCGCAAGTCGGCATCGTCGTCGCCGGCGTGTTGATGGTCGGCGCGCATTCCCTTTCGATGGGCGGGCTGATCGCCTGCGTCATCCTGACGGGACGGGCGATGGCGCCGTTGGCGCAAGTCGCCGGGCTCCTCGGGCGGGTCGCCGGGGCGATGTCGTCCTACAAGGCGCTCGATGAACTGATGGCGTCGCGATCCGAAGTCGATCCGACGCGTGATTATCTCAAGCGCCACACCCTCGCCGGGCGCATCGAGTTTCGCGAAGCGAGTTTCTCCTATCCGGGTCAAAAAGCCAAAGCGCTCGACAAGGTGAGTTTCACCATCGAAGAAGGCGAGCGCGTCGCGGTTCTCGGCCGCAACGGCTCCGGTAAGTCGACGATCATTCGTCTCGCGCTTGGAATTTACGAGCCGACCGAGGGGCAGGTTCTGGTCGACGACACCGATATCCGGCAAATCGCGCCGAACGATCTTCGCGCGCATATCGGCGCCGTTCTCCAGGACGTTTGCCTCTTTACCGGCACGATCAAGGAAAATATCGCGCTCGGACTTGAGAAGATTTCAGACGACGACATTCTTGAGGCCGCACAGATCGCCGGCGTTCATGATTTCGTCGGCGCGACAGCGACGGGCTATGATCAGCGGCTGGGCGAGCGCGGCGAGGGGCTCTCCGGCGGGCAGCGTCAGTCGATCGCGCTGGCGCGGGCGCTGGCGACCAAGCCGTCCGTGCTGTTGCTCGATGAGCCGACCTCGGCCCTCGACAGCCAGGCGGAAGCGGAAATGATCGCGCGGCTGCGCCGGGCGACGAACGGGCGGACGCTCCTTCTTGTCACGCACCGCATGTCGATGCTGAAGCTGGTCGACCGCATCATCGTCCTCGATCGCGGCCAGATCGTTCTCGACGGCCGTCCCGACGAAATCATCAGATCGCTTTCCAACAACGCCGCGCCGGCCGTACCAGCCGCGCCGGCGCCGCAAAATGTGCGCGAGCTGCCGGCTCCGCGTAAAAAACCGTTCAGGGCCGCCTGATGACTCTCGCAACCTTATCCGACGCCGATATCGATGACGAACTGCCGATCGAGCCGTCGCGCGCGGCGCAATATCTCCTTTACGCGATCGCCGGCCTGCTGTTCATCGGCCTTTTCTGGGCGTCGATCGCCAAGCTCGATCGCGTCACGCGCGGCGAGGGGCGGTTCGTTCCTTCGAACCACCTGCAACAAGTCCAGTATCTAGAAGGCGGCATCATCAAGGCGATCCTCGTGAAGCCGGGCGAGCATGTCCGTAAAGGCGACGTGCTCGTCAAAGTCGACCCGACGCAAATCAACGCGCAGATGAACCAGGGCGAGGACGGCTATCATCTGCTGGCGGCGCGCGTGGCTCGCCTCGAAGCGGAAGCGTCCGGCGCGCCGCCGGCTTTCCCGGAGGCGGTCGCGCGCGCGGCGCCCGATATCGTCGCCAATGAAAGAAAACTCTACGAGGCGCGCCGCCGCGAATATGACGCGGCCCTCGCGGTCGAAGCGGGAAAGCTCGCCGAAGCACGCGCCGCGCTCGATTACGCGACGCAAACCCATTCCCTGGCGGCGCAGGAGCTTTCGATCGTCCAGCCGCTGGTCGAAAAAGGGATCGAACCGCGGCTTGAATTGATCCGCGCCCGCCAGCGCGCCGCCAGCGCGCAGGGCGACAAATTGCGCGCCGAACTCGCGGTCAAAGGCGCACAAAGCGAAATCGATCGCATCAAGACCTCCTATCTTGCGACCGTCGCCGATGAACTCGCGAAGGCGAAAGCCGAAATGACCGGCGTTTCGGGCGAGCTTCCCGCCCTGCGCGACAAGGTCGATCGCACCGAAGTCAGAAGCCCGATTGACGGCGTCGTGCACCGCGTCCTTGTCGCGACGATCGGCGGGGTCGTGCAGCCGGGGCAGACGATTGTCGAGGTCGTTCCCGCCGGCGATACGCCGCTCGTCGAAGCGAAAATAAAACCGGCCGATATCGGTTTCCTGCATGTCGGCCAGGCGGCGCGCGTCAAGGTCAGCGCCTATGATTCATCGACCTATGGCGCGCTCGACGGAAAAATCGAAACCATCAGCCCCGACGCCATCGAAAATGAAAAGACCGGCGATCGGACGTTCCTTATCACGGTGCGTCTTGATGAAACGGCGCTTCAAACGCGGGACGGCGCTTTGCCGCTGATGTCCGGCATGGCGGCGGAGGTCGACGTTCTCAACGGCAAACGGACGGTTCTCGCCTATCTGCTGAAGCCGATTGCGGAGGTCTCGAACAAGGCGTTGCGGGAAGACTGATTTCTGATTCCGCGCCACACCAGACGCATTGGTGATCAGGCGGCGACCTTCGTCGCCAGATGTTCGCCCAGCCGCAGCGCGAGGCAAGTAATTGTCAGCGTCGGATTGACGCCGCCGCCGGTTGAAAAGACGCTGGCGCCTGCGATGTGCAGGTTTTTCAGTCCGTGAACCTTGAGATCGGCGTCGACAACGCCGTCTTTGGGATTCGCCGACATGCGCGTCGTTCCCATCTGGTGACAATGAAATCCCGGGCGCGGCCGGCCGGCGAGTATGTCGCTTGAAATCTGGAGGCGCGCGATGTTCTGCGCGGCGAGCGCCTTGCCGATCTCTTCGGCGAGTCCCGTGATGGTCGCGACATCGCGCTCGGACATTCGCCAGTCGACAGCGATACGAAATTGACCGAAGCGATCGCGCGCCGATGCATCGAGCACGACGCGGCTGTCA
>MEMM01000126.1:17887-37918 GCA_001767925.1 Alphaproteobacteria bacterium RIFCSPHIGHO2_12_FULL_63_12 | reverse complement strand
GCTCGTGTTCAGCTCGACAGCGCCGTCGCGCTCCCAGAGCGGCGTATCGAACGGCGCAAAGCGGCCAAGCTTGACGTCAAAATGCTCCATGAAGCAGCGGCCGACATAGCCGCCGGCGTTTCCGACGGGCACGCCGGTATTCTCAGCCAGGTTGAGAAGGAAGCGCGCATTCTCGATAGCGCCGAACGCCAGAACGAAATGATCCGCTTCGACGGAAAATTGGCGGCCGCGATAATCGGCGACGATCAGCGATGCGATCGAACCGCCGTTTTCCCTGAACGTCGCCCCGGTCGCGTTGGCGTTGATCGCGACGTCGATCAGCTTCGAGGCCTCCAATTCGCCGCGATATTTCTCGCCGAAACGCGTCGGCGCGCTGCGGGCGAATCCGGCGGGAACAAATCGCGGATCACGCCACAATGGTTCGTTCCGTCGATCGAGATTTTGATCGGCGATGTCGAGAATGGCGCGGGCGTCGTCGAGCCGGCGATAGGCTTCGTCATAGGCGATCGGCCAGCCGGGAACGCCCCAGATATCGCGTTGCTCGAAGTCGAGGCGTTCGAAGACGCCGCATCGTCCGGACCAGTGATTGGAGGTGCCGCCGAACATCCTCAGGCGGCAAGAGCTGACGCCGAAATATTCAAGCGGGCCGATCGAGGCGCCCTCGTAGACATCCTGCGACTGAGGCGTCAGATCAAAGCCGCCGGCTTCGAGGAGCAAGACCTTTACGCCGCGCCGGGCGAGTTCGCGCGCGACCGTCATGCCGGCGGGCCCAGACCCGCAGACGCAGACGCGGTGGTGGTCCTTGAAGGGCCAGGCGTCCGAAGCGTTAAGATCGACAATCATGAAACGCCCGCCGCGTATCTACTTGTTGTCGTCGACGGGCGCGGCGCCGCCGAGCCGCCGGATGTCGTCGGCGGTCACGACCCAGCCGTCGACTTCATAAAATCCGTCGCCGAGCGGTTTGGCGCCGGACAGATCGAGGTCTTTGAGGAAGGAAATATCCTGCGTCGGGCGACGTAACGCGAAGGCGCCAACGCCGGCGACCGCCGCCGCGACGCCACCGCCCGCCAGCAGGGCCGACCGCCGGGACAGCCTCAACAGCGTCTCTGGTTTACGCGTGAACACGGGCGCGCTTATGCCATGAGCCGGCCTGATTCTCAAAGCGCCGCGAGGGTCGAAAAGCCGCACTTTTCTCCGCCCTTGTGGAAGATTTGCCGCCGCCGCCGGGTTGGCAGTCCGGGTCGAATGGGTGCAGGCAGAGAGGTCCTAATTCAAGACCGCCGCATCCGCCGCCGAGCCACGCAGGAGTAACCATGCCTGACGCTTCCGCCCCCCATACGACCGACGCCAAATCCGGTCTTTTGACCCCGTCCTACGCCTATAAGCCGTTTCGTTATCCTTGGGCCTATGATTTCTGGAAGCGTCAGCAGCAAATTCACTGGATCCCGGAGGAAGTGCCGCTCGGCGAAGACTGCAAGGACTGGGCGAACAAACTTTCGGACAGCGAACGCAATCTGCTGACGCAGATTTTCCGCTTCTTCACGCAGTCCGACGTCGAAGTGAACGACAATTACATGGAGCGCTACGGCCGCGTCTTCAAACCGACCGAAGTCAAAATGATGCTGGCCTCTTTCTCCAATATGGAGACGGTGCACATCGCCGCCTACGCGCTGCTTCTCGAAACGATCGGTATGCCGGAATCGGAATTCACCGCCTTCCTCGATTACAAGGCGATGCGCGACAAGCATGATTTCATGCAGAAATTTGGCGTCGAGACGAATGAAGACATCGCGCGGACGCTGGCGATGTTCGGCGCGTTCACCGAGGGGCTGCAACTTTTCGCGTCGTTCGCGATGCTGATGAACTTTCCGCGCTTTAACAAGATGAAGGGCATGGGTCAGATCATCACCTGGTCGATCCGCGATGAAAGCCTGCATTGCGAGGGCATGATCAAGATGTACCACGCCTTCGCACGTGAGACCGGCTGCGTCTCCAAGGCGGTCGCGAACGACATCGTCGAGTGCTGCCGGACGGTTGTCGGGCTTGAGGACAAGTTTATCGACCTCGCCTTCGAAATGGGGCCGGTAGAGGGCATGAAGGCGGACGATATCAAGCAATATATCCGCTATATCGCCGATTGGCGGCTCGGCCAACTCGACCTGCCCAAGCTCTACGGCGTTGAAAAGCACCCGCTCCCCTGGCTCACCGAGATCCTCAACGGCGTCGAGCACGCGAATTTCTTCGAGGCGCGCGCGACCGAATATTCGAAAGCGGCGACGCGCGGCGAATGGCACGGCGATGACGGCGTCTGGGCGAATTTCGACCGCATGCGGGAAAAGCGCAAAGCGTCCGCCGACCTTGGCGCCTGAAGGCTACTTTCCAAACAGGCGGAACAAAACGGTGGCGACGATCGACAGGATAATCATCGTCGTCAGCGGAAAATAGAAGGCGAAGCCGTCGCCCTTGATGGCGATGTCGCCGGGCAGGCGGCCGAGGCCGAGTTTTGAAATCAGCGGCCACAAGACGCCCGCTGCGATCAGCACGGCCCCGATGATGATAAGGGCTTTTTGCATGGGTCCGGTTCCGCTTTCCGGCTGGCGTTCACGACTTTTTAAACCGCCGCGCGGCGGCGCGGCAACGGCCATCCTGCGCCGGGCGCGCTAGTGCGGTTTTCCCAGCCGCGCGAGACCCGCTGAAACCGCGCCCCTTCGAACAGCTGGTTGGCGGAAATGGACTTTTGCGACGGGCGCGCTAATACTGCGCCGCACAACAGGCAACGCCGGAACAGGCAGCAGCGGAAAGCAAGATCGATGTCGAAAGACCCTGAACGCATCACCATCCTCGCCCGGGAATTCACCGCCGCCGCGCTGGAATTTCATCGCGGCAAGATGGCCGAAAAGGGCTACCGCATGGAAGGTTCGATCACGCCGCGAAGCTTCAAGATGATCGAAGGCATGGCCGCGCCGAAAGACCTTTTCGACGGCGAGCCGCTGTTCGCGGTCACGTTCATCAAGCGCGACGCGGCGAATTAGACGCCGATAAAGGCCCGGCTGAAATGAAAAACCCCGGCGGGCGACCGCCGGGGTTTTGCTATGCGTCGTCGGGGCTTAATTTTTCGGGCCGTTATTGACGTCGGGATCGTCGATGACGGTCTTGCCGCCGAGGTCAAAGCGCAGGCCGTAGCGATAGATCACGCCGTCGTCATTGGCGTCGGTGACGGTAAGCGACTTGCCGTCTTCGCTGATCGTGAAATCTGAAAACTGCTTCCCGCGATAGGGGCCGCGCGGGCTTCCCGACGTTTCATCGACGTTGATTTTTTCGACGATCCACATCGCGTCGGCCGCGTCCGGCTTGAACTTGATGCCCTCGACCGAGCCGTCCGCGATCGTGAAGGTCAGCTTGATGTTGTTGAAGGCGGCGCCTTTTTGCGAAAAATCGAAATTGCCTTTTTCATCGGCGAACGGCGCATTGTAGCTGAAGAGATAGCCGCCAGCACCGTCTTCGGCGATGGCGACCGCCGCGCTGACCGGAACGGTATTCCTGGCGTCGCCATAGACGCTGTCATGTGTGCAGGAGATCAGGAAGAAGGCCGAAGCCGCCGACAGGCCATAGGTGAAAATGCGCATCGTGATTGCCTCCCATGATGAGTATGAACTCAAGGAGTTCGAAGCTAGAACGGGTCTCCGGTTGACGTAAAGGGCGCTATGCCCCTCTGGCGGCGGCAGCGCTAATTCTCGGCGATTTTCAGGAAATTGTCGCGAAGGGCGATGAAATCCGGCCGCCTCACATCGAGCGCGTCAAGCTCTGAGATGATCAGCGCCGCCGGTTTCGGGCGCCCGGCGTCGAGATAAAGCGCGGCGAAAGAGATTTTTGCGGCCGCGGGCATTCTCATATTCAAACTCTCAAGGTTCTCGATGGCGCGATTCCTGACAATCGCCGCGTTGTCCGGCCGTCCGCTCCGGCGGTCATAAGCGGCAAGGCTCAGGGAGGCGGCGCCGATGAAATTCGCATTGTCCCGAACGTCGCTCTCGATGGCGCGCGCGATCAGTTCGCCGAGACGAGTAGCGTCCGCTGGCGCGGCCTCGTCGCCGCGAAGATCAAGGCGCCAGGCGAGCGATTGCCCGAGAGCGGCGAAATATGTTTGGTCCGCATCATCGGTGAGGACGGCGGACACCATGTCGACCGACCGGTCCGCGGCTTCAACGGCGCCAGCGCGATCGCCCCCGAGACTGAGCAACGCCGACTTCATGCGCTGAACATAAGCGGCGTTGACGCTCCAATTCGCGTTCGTCGCATCGCGGGTGATCAATTGGTCGGCGGTTGTTTCCGCGGCGGCGTTCGCGTCGGCGGCATCGCCGATTTCACCGAGCGCGAAATGCGCATCCGCAAGGCGCCGCTGCGCGGTGACGACGGCGTTGAGCGCCAGGAAGTTTCCAGATTGCGGGTCAGCCAAGGGACCATAGGCTGCTAATTGCCGGCGGAACAAGTCCGCGGCGGCCCTGTAATGACCGCGCTCGAGTTCGACAAGCGCTTCCCAGGAAATGGCGTAAGCATAGGCGAGAAGGAGTTTTTGATCGTCCGGGCTGGCCTCGAGTAACGCCTTTCGCGCGGCGATCGATTCCCTGAAATAGGGGATCGCCTCGTCGTAAAAGCCATCCTCGAATTTGACGCTGCCGATATTGCTGGTCGCGTAGGCAAGCTCCAGCCGCGACCGCGGGTTGTCGCCGTCGACTTTCATAAGCAGACGCGCGAGGCGAAGATATTCGTCGAATTTCGCCGCCGCTTTTTGCCGGTCATACCGATTCAGCGCGGCTTCGCCCGAATAAAAGACGTTTTGGGCGTGGTCGAAAATCCGGTCAGGATCGCGGGGCGAGCGCCGCAGCAGTTCGCCGGTAGCCGCTTCCGCCGCATCGATTGCGTTTTGCGCTGCGTTTAAATTGTTCCGCCGGGATTCGATGGTGCCAAGCTGCATCATCGCTTTCGCGCGCCGCGCCAGCGCGTCGTCATCGAGCGATTTAAGGTCCTGATCCGCGTAATAGTCCATCGCACGCGCGACAACGGCTTCAAGAATATCGAGACGTCCGACCGGTTCCAGCTTGTCGTTCAAATCGGTCAGCATGAATTCGATCAGATCTTCCGCTTTCCCCCGCATCAATGTCGCTTCATTGCTCTTGGCGACGGCGAACAGAGAAAGGGCGAGGGTCGCGGCCATTCCCGTCACGGAGGCGCCGGCGACCGTCCATGCCTGGCGCGCGCGGCGCGCGGCGTCGCGACGCACCAGCTCGTCGAGGCCGACGCCGAGCATGCCGGCGGCGACCTTCAAAAGCGCATACCGCTTTCCGTCGCCGGTCTTGCGCGCGTCGGCGGCGAGCGGCTCGGCGGGCGCTTCGGTCGGCTCGCCGTCGGCACCCAGAACAAAGCGCAGGGCAGGGGGGAAACACTCTTCCTCTTCGCGGCCGGGGATCGCCGACGCATTGGGTTCGCCGCCGATGATGAGCGCGAACACCCGGCCCGGGCCATGCAGCTTGTGGAAAAGTTTTATCTCTTCATTGACCCATGTCGACCGCGCCGACCTTGGCGAACAAAGGACAATCTGAAATTCGCTGGCGGCGAGCGCGGCCTGAATGGCTGCGTTGAGGTTTCCGGCAACCGGAAAATCCTCCCGGTCGCGGAAAACCGGCGACAGCCGCGCCGGAGCTCCCTTCGCTTTCAGCGCCGCGGCGAGTTTTCCCGGCGCGCGGAACCGCTCCAGCGCGCGCTGCAGCCAGCCGGCCCACGCCTCATCGGCATGGCTATAGCTGATGAAAGCCTTGTATTTCTTGTCGCCCACGGGTTCAGCCCCTTGAACTACCCTAGCTGCGGCCCCAAGCGATTGAAATGCCTCCTTTTGAGATTTGAACGCGCGACCCGGCCATGCCCGAACTTCCTGAAGTAGAGACTGTCCGGCGGGGACTTGCGCCCGTGATGGAAGGAGCAGTTTTCGCCTCGGTTGAAATGCGGCGGAGCGACCTCAGATTTCCGCTGCCGACGGATTTCCGGCGCCGGCTTCAGGGAAACGAGGTTAAAGCGCTCAGGCGGCGGGGAAAGTATCTGATCGCCGATCTTTCCTCCGGCGAAAGCCTGATCTCGCATCTAGGCATGACCGGGCGGTTCACGGTCCGGGCCGCCGCGGGAACCTCGCGCCCCGGCGATTTTTATAATGCGGGGTCGGTCGATCCCGCCCACGATCATGTTTCTTTCCTGATGCGGCGGCCGAGCGGCCAATGCCGGATCGATTACAACGACCCGCGGCGGTTCGGGTTCATGGATATCGAACCGACCGGCAGCCTCGACAAATCGCGGCATTTCGCCGGGATGGGCCCTGAGCCGATGAGCCCCGATTTCACTCCCGAGGCCCTCGGGGCGGGGCTTTCAGGGCGGTCGGCGCCGATCAAGGCGGCGCTTCTCGATCAGGGCGTGGTCGCCGGACTCGGCAATATTTATGTTTGCGAGGCGCTGTTCCGCTCGAAAATTTCCCCGCGCCGTCAAGCCCGTAACCTCTCCCCCGCAAAAACCGCGCAGTTGTGCCGGACCATTCGGGAGGTCCTCGCCGAAGCGATCGAGGCGGGCGGATCGACCTTGCGCGATTTCGCTGCCGCCGACGGCGCGCCTGGTATTTTTCAGGATCGGTTTCAGGTCTATGGCCGCGACCTTGAGCCTTGTCCTCGCTGCGGATCGCCGATCCGCCGCCTCGTGCAGTCCGGGCGATCGACGTTTTACTGCGCCGCCTGCCAGCGCTGAGCGCCCGAAAGGCCGCATATTGGCGGCGTTTGACGGTCGTTGACGGGCCTGATCCTCGTGGCTATAAGCCACGCCTCGCTCGCGGCCCGACTACACCGGGCGGCGAATTAATCAATGATTTTGGCGGTTTACGCCGCCGACCGGAAGCAGGATTTATGGCGAATACGTCGTCCGCGAAGAAAATGGTGCGCAAGATCGAAAAGCGCACTGCGGTGAACAAGGCGCGCCGCTCGCGCGTCCGTTCGTTTGTGCGCAAGGTCGAAGAGGCGATCGCCGCTGGCGACAAGGCCGCCGCCGCCGCCGCGCTGCGCGCGGCTCAGCCCGAGCTTCATCGCTCGGTGACCAAGGGCGTCGCGCACAAGTCGACGGTTTCGCGGAAAATCTCGCGCCTCGCCGCGCGCATCAAAGCGATTTCCGCCTAACTCCTTGAAGTTAGCATCGGGTTTCACGCCCCGCACGCTTACGGCGCGCGGGGCGAATTTTTTGCGCCCGCCGCCATTGCGTTTTAATCGATGCGAGCGCACATTTTGCGAGATGCGCGCCGTGCGCATCGAGTGAATTTTCCCCCATGTTCATCTGCGTTTTCATCTAAGTTTTTGTTTTGTCGCGATGTGTTGAATGTCAATGCGCCGACGTCCCAAAAAAGAGAAGAGAATCGGCGCCAAAACTATTTACACGTGCGAATCGCTTGGTTACGATCAATTGACAATTACGACGGACACGGACGAATTTAATTTTTCCCGCCCTGTCGGTTCAGTGTGAGTTACGATTTCGCTGTTCCCCGCTGATCTCGCGCGGGGTTGCTGGAAACCCGGCGCTTCGGCGCTCAAGGAATGAGGGGCTGCAGATGCGCCAGTCTTACGCTGATTGCATTGTACAATTAGTTGGCGGATCTGCTCATGTTGCGACTGCGCTTAATTTGGTGTTTGCAGCCATAACTTCCTGAACCATTACGGGCCGCCCGACATTCAGGCGGCCATTTGATCGTGAGTCATGCGCCCGCAACGGCGGTTAGCGCGCGCATCGGCTTTGGGCGGAACGAATAAGATTTGGGGCTCTCGGAGATGTCGATCAACAACGCCAATTCGGCGCAGGAAAACTTTGCGCTATTCAGAGAGACATTGGTCAAGCGGTACGGGCAAGCGATTTATCGATCCTGGTTTTCTGACCTGCTTCTCGATGACGTGCGCGAAGATGCGGTGACTCTGTCGACAGAATCCGATTTGCGCCGCGATCGCCTCGACCAGCAGTTCAAGCTCGGCCTTTTGCGCGCCTGGAGCGAGGATATTTATCCGATCCGCCGCCTGCATTTCATCAAACGCGACGCGTTGAGCGCCAGCGCCGCCAAGGTGTCGGCAATGGCGCCGTCGCCGAATAACGGCCCTGACGCCAAGCCCGTCCGCATCGGCCTTGGCGCGGCGGCGGCGTCGGCGAACGGGCGCGCCGCCGCCCGTCAGGACCGCTGGGCGCCGACGATCGAGGAGATCGCCACGCCGCTCGACAGCCGGCTGACATTCGATGCGCTCGCGGTCGACGACACCAACGGCGTCGCGTTCGCCGCCGCGCGCCAGATTTTCGTCGAAGATGCCCCGCGCGACATTTTCTATGTGTTCGGTCCGTCGGGCGTCGGCAAGTCGCACCTCCTGCAGGCTTGCGGCAATGAATGGATGCGCCGGTATCCGGGCGGCCGCTGCGCGTATCTGACGCACAACAATATTCAGAGCGGCTGCGTCGGCGCGTTGTTGTCGAATTCGACGATGAACCTGCAGCGCGATTTTCTCGCCAACGATCTGGTGATGATTGACGATATTCATCTGTTGGCGGGCAAGCGGCGCACCCTTGATGAAGTTCTCAACCTCGTCAACGCGATCGTCAGCGCCGGGCGCCAGCTCATCGTCGCCGGCGAACTGGCGCCGTCGGCGCTTGCCAAGGCGGGCGTTAACGAGCGTCTCGCAGACCGCCTCGCCGGCGGGCTTGCGGTGCGCATCGCGCCCGGCGGCGAAAAGCTGCGCCGGGAAGTGCTCGCCAAGCACCGCGAGGCGGCTGACATGCGCGGCGTCGTCACCGATGAGGCGCTCGACCTCGTCGCGCGGATTTTTTCCTCGTCGATGCGCGAATGCATCGGCGCGTTCAAGCAGCTCGCCCTCGTTTACAAGGATCACGCCGGCGAGGTCGGTCCGGGCGAGGCGATGGCGGCGCTTCAGGCGCGGCTCGGCGACGGCCGTCGCAAGGCGACCCTCGACGAAGCTCTCGCTGCTGCGGCGGTCGCTTTCGGCATCACCCAGGAAGAAATCCGCGGCAAGGCCCAGCCGCAGCGGATCGCCCGGGCGCGACATGCGTTCGTCTATGTGTCGCGGACGGTTCTGGCGGAAAGCTATCCGCGCATCGCGCGCATTCTCGGCCGCGATCATACGACCGCGATGTCGTCGCAGGACCGCGCCGAAGCGCTGATCGTTCGCGACAAGGCCTTCAAGGCGGGCGTCGATGCGATCAAGGTCGCGATCGGCGCCGAATTCGACGCGCAAGACCTCGTCAAATCAAGGGCTTGAAACGCCCCGCGCCGGTGAAATTCGGGGCTGCCGAAAGGCGGCTTTCGCTGGCGTTGGGCGGCGGTTTCGGCCTATAAATGTCGCTCGATTCTGCGGGCGGATTTGAGGGCCCCGGCGCGTTCAGCCAGGACTCCCCGAAACGCCCGTTTCACGCATCCGGCGAAGTCGGAGAGTACGCCCCTGCGGCGTCCTGATCGGTCTTTGTCGGCGTCATTGGGAAGAGCGCGGAAAGCATGAAAGTCACGATCGAACGGTCGACCCTCGTCAAGGCATTGGGCCATGTGCAGAGCGTCGTCGAACGGCGCAACACGATTCCGATCCTCTCAAATGTGCTGATGCAGGCCGATGGCGGCGCGCTCACCTTGACGGCGACCGATCTCGATATTGAAATTTCGGAATCGGCGCCGGCCGATGTCGCGCGCAAGGGGTCGACGACAGTTTCCGCGCTGACCCTTTACGAGATCGTGCGTCGCCTCCCCGAAGGCGCGCAGGTTCGTCTCGATCTCGTTCAGGACGAAGGCCGGTTGCAGGTCTCGGCCGGGCGGTCGCAATTTGCGCTCGCGGTTCTGCCCGAGGAAGATTTCCCGACTCTTACTACGAATGATCTCGGCGTGCGCTTCACGGTGTCAACGCAAGATCTCGCGCGGCTTTTTGACAAGGCGCGCTTTGCCATGTCGCAGGAAGAGACGCGCTATTATCTGAACGGCGTTTATCTTCACGCGGTCAATGACGGCTCGCACAAGCTGTTGCGCGCGGCCGCGACTGACGGCCACCGCCTTGCGCGCCTCGAAGCGCCGCTGCCGTCCGGCGCCGACAAGATGCCGGGCGTCATCGTTCCGCGAAAAGCCGTGGCGGAGATCGGGAGGCTTCTGGCCGATGCCGAGGAAACGGTCGATATCGCCGTTTCCGAGACGAAAATCCGCTTCGGATTCGGCGCCGGGCACCTCACGTCGAAGCTGATCGACGGAACCTTTCCGGATTACGAGAGGGTCATTCCGAAAAACAACTCCAACATGCTGCGCGTCGAGACCAAGGATTTCGCGCAGGCCGTCGATCGCGTCGCGACGATTTCCGCCGACCGCACGCGCTCGATCAAGATGGCGATCGAGAACGACCGGTTGCGTCTCACTGTGAATAACCCGGAAGCGGGCAGCGCGCTTGAGGAATTGTCAGTCGACTATAGCGGCGATGCGATCGAGATCGGGTTCAATGCGCGCTATCTCCTCGATATCGCGGGACAGATTGAAGGATCGACAATGTCATTCCGGCTCGCGGATCCCGCGAGCCCGAGCATTGTCGCTGACGAAGACGATCCGCGCGCTCTTTACGTGCTGATGCCGCTGCGCGTCTGAGATACGGGACGACATGCTGAACGATACGGCGATCCGCAGAGTGGATGACGACGAGGCGTGGCCGCAGGCCGCCTCGCGCGCCCGCGCGCGGTTTCGCCGGCTGATGCTGACGGATTTTCGCTCGTATGAGCGCATCGATCTTGAATTCGACGGGCGTCCCGTCGCGCTGTCCGGGCCCAATGGCGCCGGCAAGACCAACATATTGGAAGCGATTTCGCTGCTCGGGCCGGGACGCGGGGTGCGCCACGCCCGCCTTGACGAATTGCCGCGCATCGGCGGCGCCGGCGGCTGGGCGGTGTCGGCGCGGCTGCAAACCGGCGGCGACGAGCGCGCCCTTGGCGTCGGATCGGGCGACGGCGAGATCGACCGGCGCGTCTGCCGCATCGACGGCGCGGCGGCGTCCGGCCCGTCGTCATTCGCCGATTGCCTGCGCCTCGTCTGGCTGACCCCGGCGCAAGATCGCTTGTTCGTCGAAGGCGCCGGCGAACGCCGACGGTTTCTCGACCGCATGGCGATGGCGCTCGATCCGGCGATCGCGCGGGTCTCGGCCGATTATGAAACCGCGATGCGGCAGCGCCAGCGGCTGCTCGAAGAGAAAAGCCGGGACGACGCCTGGCTCTGCGCGCTCGAGATGCAGATGGCGGAAAACGGCGTCGCGCTCGCGGCGGCGCGGCGCGACATGGCGGGTGCGCTAGTCGCCGCCGCTGTCGAAGACGACGACGCCGCGTTTCCGGCCGCCGACATCGCGCTGGAAGGCGACATCGAGGCGGCGCTCGCCTATCAGCCGGCGGCCGAGGTCGAAGAGGATTTCGCGGCAAGGCTGAGATTGAGCCGCCGCGTCGACGCCGACGCCGGGCGCGCGCTCGCCGGTCCGCACCGCAGCGATCTACTCGTCACTCACCGCGCCAAGGGACGGCCCGCGCGGCTCTGCTCGACCGGCGAGCAAAAAGCCCTGCTGATCGGTCTTGTTCTCGCCAACGCCCGGGCGCTGTCGCTTAAACCCGGCGGCGCGCCGCTGGTGCTCCTCCTCGACGAAATCGCCGCGCATCTCGACGAAGCGCGCCGCGCGGCGCTGTTCGATCTTCTCGATGATCTCGGTTTTCAATGTTTCATGACCGGCACCGACGCCGCTCTCTTCGACGCCTGGGGCTCTCGCGCCCAGTCGTTCGAAGTAAAGGGCGGCGGCGTCGCCGAATTATTTTTAACCTCAGGAATTAGATGACATGGCGAACAACGCCGCGAAACTCGAAGGCTCCAAGGCCTATGGCGCCGACTCGATCAAGGTCCTCAAGGGCCTCGACGCAGTCAGGAAGCGCCCCGGCATGTATATCGGCGACACCGACGACGGATCTGGCCTTCACCATATGGTCTACGAAGTCGTCGATAATGCGATCGATGAATCGCTCGCCGGCTTTTGCGACGACATCGAGGTTGTTCTGAATGAAAACGGTTCGGTGACGGTCCGGGACAATGGCCGCGGCATTCCGACCGACATTCACCCGACCGAAGGCGTCTCGGCGGCGGAAGTGATTATGACGCAGCTCCACGCCGGCGGGAAATTCGACCAGAATTCCTATAAAGTGTCCGGCGGCCTGCACGGCGTCGGTGTTTCCGTCGTCAACGCGCTGTCGGAATGGCTGGACCTGCGGATCAAGCGCAGCGGCAAGGAACACTACATGCGGTTTCGCATGGGCGTTCCGGTCGAACCGTTGAAGCTCGTCGGCGACTCGGCGACGAGCGGCACCGAAGTGACATTCCTGCCGTCCAACACGATCTTCACCGGCGTCGAATTCGATTTCGATACGCTTGAACATCGCCTGCGCGAACTCGCCTTCCTCAATTCCGGCGTGTCGATCCGCCTGCGCGACGCGCGCCATGTCGAGGTGCGGGAAGAAAAACTCTATTACGAAGGCGGCCTCATCGCCTATGCGCGCTATCTCGACAAGTCGAAGACGCCGCTGATCGACGAACCGATTTCCTTCACCGCGGAGCGCGACGGCGTCACGGTCGAAGCGGCGATGTGGTGGAACGATTCCTACCACGAGAAAGTTCTCTGCTTCACCAATAATATCCCGCAACGCGACGGCGGCACGCACCTTGCCGGTTACCGCGCCGCGCTGACGCGTATCATCAACAACTACGCCGCTGAATCCGGCATCGCGAAAAAAGAAAAGATCGGCCTCACCGGGGACGACGCGCGTGAGGGGCTGACCTGCGTCCTGTCGGTGAAGGTTCCCGATCCGAAATTCTCCTCGCAGACAAAAGACAAGCTCGTCTCGTCCGAGGTTCGCCCGGTCGTCGAAGGAGTCGTCGCCGAGAAGCTTGGGCAGTGGTTCGAGGAAAATCCCGGCGAAGCGCGCAAGGTCGTCCAGAAAATCGTCGAGGCGGCGATGGCGCGCGAGGCGGCGCGAAAGGCGCGCGAGCTGACGCGCCGGAAATCCGCGCTCGATGTCTCCTCGCTGCCTGGCAAGCTCGCCGACTGCCAGGAGCGCGATCCGGCGAAATCGGAGCTTTTCATCGTCGAGGGCGACTCGGCCGGAGGCTCGGCGAAACAGGCGCGAAACCGCGAAAATCAGGCGGTTTTGCCGTTGCGCGGCAAGATCCTCAATGTCGAGCGGGCGCGGTTCGACAAGATGCTCGGCAGCCAGGAAATCGGCACGCTTATCACGGCGCTCGGAACCGGCATCGGCCGGGACGATTTCAACGCCGACAAGCTCAGATACCACAAGATCGTCATCATGACGGACGCCGACGTCGACGGCGCGCATATCAGGACGCTTCTGTTGACGTTCTTCTTCCGGCAGATGCCGGAGATCATTAATCGCGGCTGTCTCTATATCGCGCAGCCGCCGCTCTACAAGATCACGCGCGGCAAGTCGGAGCAATATGTGCTCGACGACGGCGAGCTTGAGGATTATCTTTATACGGAAGGCGCGAGCGAGGCGCAGCTGGTGCTCGCCGGCGGCGAGACGATCATGGGCGCCGATCTTGCGGATATCATCGCGCGGGCGCGCAAAGTTCGCGAAACGATCGATGAGTTTCCGGCGCGCTTTTCCACAATGATCATCGTCCAGGCGGCGCTCGCGCGCGCGCTGCATGAAGCGCCGGCGGACGCGGGCGAGGCGCAGGCGCTGGCGGATCGGACGGCGGCGCGGCTCGATCTCGTCGCCGATGAATTCGAGCGCGGCTGGAAAGGCGCGATCGATGGCGAGGGCGGTTATGTCTTCGAGCGTGAGCTGCGCGGCGTTCTTGAGCGCCACCTCCTGCCGCGCGACGTGCTGGTCTCGGGCGACGCGCGACGGACGCAGGAGATGATGAATGACCTCGCGGAAATCTTCGCGAGGCCCGCGCAATGGGTGCGCAAGGACCAGCGCGCCAGCGTGACCGGACCCAACAGCCTCCTTCGCGCCGCCAGAGCCGCCGGCGAAAAAGGCATAGCGATCCAGCGCTACAAGGGCCTTGGCGAGATGAACCCGATCCAGCTCTGGGAGACGACGCTCGATCCTTCCGCCCGCGTCCTTCTGCAGGTGCGGGTCAAGGAGGCCGACGCCGCCGACGACATCTTCTCGAAATTGATGGGTGAAATCGTCGAACCGCGCCGCGACTTCATTCAGGAAAATGCGCTGACGGCGGAACTGGACGTGTAACCCTCGCCTTCGCACCTGCACAAAACCGCCGATTTCCGCCTTTTTCGTCAATAAAATTTCATTGGCGGGCGGTATCAGAGCCCCTAAACTCCCTGACCGGCGCGCCACGATCGGCCGCCGGGGGACCTTGGGGACGTATGAGGGGCGGATTGTGAAGCGGATTGCGTTTGGGGCTTTAGCTGCGTTCGGGGCGATGTTGGGGACAGCGACGGCGGGCGAGGAGCGCGCCTGCGCCGCGCAATATGCGCTGGAAGACCATCTTCTTCTTGAATGGGCGGCGCTCGGCGGCGACCCGCATGCGCAGATGTCGATCTCGCAATGCGCCTATCCGATGAACGCCGATGTCGAGGAGATGACGCCGGCGGAGCGCACCTATGCGATCCGCTGGACGACGATCGCCCTTTGCGAATCGCAGCCGAGCGCGGCGCATGACCGCCGCGACGCGCGCCTCCGGAAATTGAAAGAGGACGCGAGCATTTCCTTCCGCCGCTTTGGCGGTTTGGCGAAAAATGAAAAACTCAACTGGCGCGAACGCGATTTCCTCGAATATCGCAAGGAGCAGAATGCGCTCCTTGCCGAACGGCATCAGCGCCTTGTCGCCAGCGCCTCGGCGATCGATCTTGCAAAGGCGCGCGGTGAACTCGCCGAACAATTGTCTCGCATGGGCCCGACCGGCTTGCTGAAACTGGCGGAGCTGACCTCATGTGAGGCGTTCGGTGCGTCGCCCGAATTCGAGGCCGCGGCGTGGAGCGCGGCGTCCGAATCCTGGCGCGGATCGGATGTCGCCGGCGTATACGCCGCCGCCGACAGCGAAGATTACGATCTTCCGAAAATCGCCATGGAGAAGACGAAAAAACTCTCCGGCGCCGACCGGCGCGTCGCGGCGCTCGAAAAAGAGCGCCTTTTGCGCACCGATCCGCGGCGTATCGCGGCGCTTGAACAGAAAGTGAGCCGCCTCGAAGAAGAAACCTCGCTGGAGCAGCTTGCGAACTTCTCGCTGCCCGCGCCGCGCGACGGAACGGGAATCGCCGAAGCCGCCTTCGCCAATGAGCCGTCGCTGACGCTGGCGCTGCAATTCGCGCTCGAATCGCTCGGCTATGTCAGCTTCGTCAACGGACCTGACAATGATTACGGCCCGACGACGAGAGAAGCGGTGGCGCGCATGCGCGCGCGCGAAGGCGGCGCGCCGTCGCCGACGCTGACCAACGCCGAGGCGCGCGAAACGATTTGCCGCGCCGCGCTGAAGAGCGATCCGGTTTCGCTCTACCACGTCGCGCTGATGTATCGGAACGGCTGGGGCTTTCCGGCGAACGCCGAAAAAGCGGTCGGCGCGTTGACCCAATCCGAAACCGCGATGATCGCCTCGCTCGGCGGCGACAATCTCCCGGCGTGGAAGCGCGAAGCGTACAAATCCTACGCCAAAAAAATCCGCTCGCTGGCGCATGAATTGAAAACCCCTGACACCGCGCCGGATAAGGCGATCTGCAAATAGGGCGTGCCTCTTGAAAGGGGCGGGGTTTTTTGTGAAACCCGCAAAAGACCCAACAATCGAGATATCGCCGCAATACGGCGTTACGGGCGCGCGCGCCCCTCAGATATTTGATTTCCCGGAACGAAATCGCGCCAAGTGATGTCGATGCGTTCGAGGTGCGCTCGCGATCCAAATTGTTGTGTTATTCGCTTTATTGGCGGTTCACCACGAATATAATATATGGTGATGAGTAATATTGGTCATACGGATTATATCAGCCATAATATCGCGAAATTTCTGTTAAGAGCTAACCCAGATTAACTGAACATGGAAATTGGCGACAGAATAAAGTCGGCGCGCAAGGCGCTGAAAATCTCCCAGGAGGCGCTGGCCGAAATCGTCGGGCTATCGCAGTCGGCGGTCGGCAATTGGGAATCCGGGATCAACGCCCCGCGACGTGAGACAATTAAAGATTTGGCGATGGCGCTGAATGTTACGCCGGAGTGGCTTGAATTCGGCGGCGCCATAAATGGTCGCGGAAGCGCGTTTGAGCCTCCTCCAAATGCAAACCCCGTTATCAGCGCCGCGAGACCCAAATCCGATGATCTGCGGCCGATCTATTCAAGCGTTCATACAGTCGATGGCGAGCAAATCCTGGCGCCCGGCGAGGTCGTCGAATGGCGGGCTCCTCCCCAAAGGTGGGACAGCGTGAAGGGCCTCTACGGCTTTTACGTCGTCGGCGATTCGATGGAGCCAAGGATCAACCCCGGCGAAATGGTCTGGATCCACCCGCACCGCAAACCCGGCCTAGGTCAGGAGGCGGTGTTCATCCGTCGATCCGACACCGGGCATAACACCCCGATCATGGTCAAGGTATTCATCAAGGCGACGGCGGCCTTTTGGGTGGTCCGGCAATACAATCCCCCGAAGGAATTCCAACTCAGGAAAGACGAGTGGGATTGCCAGTTGATCGTCGATATAGACCTAAACCGCTGATTCCCGCCAAAAACAGCCATGCGGCAGCCGGAAGTGGCACCTCGCGCAGGGTCGCGTCAATTCCGCCAAAATCGTACACACTGCAATCGACCGGATCAATGAAGCAAAACTCGTCGGCGAACCACCCGCTAGGGAGCCCATTCGTCAGATAAATCAGGAAGACACTGCCCCGATTGTCGTTGAAAACCTCCCATACATCCGGGATCAGGCCGATTTCGTGCTTTGAAACGCGGCCGATACCCCCCTCAAGGTATGAATCCCCTCCGCCGAGTCCTTGAAGGTGGTAAATATCAAATAGGACGTTGACGGGCGTCCAAGTGACGAGGTTCTCGCAGAACGGGTCTCCCGGTTGGCACCGCCCGAAGCCAGAGGGAAACCCGTTAGCCGTACCTCCCTCGGTATCGAGCCAAATATCCTCTTTGACCACCGGGTCGAAGGTCATGACGCCGGACCCCACCACCGCGCCGAACTGGTCATGGAAAGTCAAATCGTAAGTAACGATTGCTGCTTGGGCAGACCCGCAGAGCGCTGAAACAGCCGCCGCAATTCCAAGAAAACGCATAACTTCCCCCCAATAAAAAAGTTTCGTTCAAATATTAACGCGACTGTCCGAAAAAATATTGCCTAAAATAATCAGATTTTCTGGTGGCACGAAAACAAGATCTTTGAGCGACCATCCAATCGATGAGAGTTGGATGAGCGCTTTACCCCGTGAAAATTCGCACTACGAAGAGTCACGAGAGTCGACGCGCCGCGCTACACGCCGCCCGCGCGGGCTTCGAGATTTTCGAGCCAGATCTGGTGGAATTTTTCCATGCGGCCGGGAAGGAGCGCCGCGGCGAGGCGCGCCAGCGCGCCATATTGGGTTTCTTCGGTGACGACATGCGCGCCGCGCGCTGAAGGCAGGATCAGCCAGGCGTGATAGACGTCGATGCCGAAGGCGGTTCCCATCCACGCAATGCGCTCGTATGGCGCGAATTCCGCCACTTCCGAAACGATGGTCGCGCCAAAAGTCGTCCAGCGAAAGCGCGCGCCCGGCGCCAACTCGCGGCCGCCGGAAAGTATCCGGACATTGGAGGCGTTCGGATACCATTCGGGCCATCGCGCCGCATCGATCAGGGCGGCCCAGACTTTTTCCGGGTGCGCCGCCATATCGAGATCGTTGCGCACATGCACTGGCGCGCGCGCCGGATGAAAACGCTCCGGCCAGTTGATCGTCGACGCGTCGCGCGTCATGCGGCGTCGATCTTCGAAATCAGCGCTTCTCTCGGCGCGGGCGGCGGCGCATCGGCGTATCCGAGGCGCGCCAGCATCTGCACGGTTGCGCCTTGCTGATGCGCCAGCAATTCGTGGGCGCGATCGTAAGCAGGGGCCATTTCCGGAAACTCCTGCAGCGCCTGACTGAGCGGATGGAACGCGAGGCCTTCAAGCGTCGCCGCCTGCTGCATCCGGACCCAGGCGGCGCCGGCGGCGAGCTGATCGGTCCGGCGGTTTTCCGCGGTCGATGTCCAAAGGAACGCTGACGCGGTTTCAACCGCCCTGTTGTAAAAAGCGATCGATTGTTCGTAAGCGGCTTTTTCCGGAATATCCATATTCTCGGGGGTCATCATACCCGCCGCCGCGATCGCCTCGATCATCGGCCCATCAAGCGACAGGCCAAAGGGTTTCGCCTCGATTTCCCTTTTGCCGATGCGGGTGACGTTGATCGATTCCCGGCGCGTGCGGTCGAGCGCCCATTCGATTTCCCACGCGTCCTTCGCCATCTGGCGCAATTCGGCGACGCGCCCGTTATCCGTCGTTCCGGCGGCGACGACGCCGTTGACGCTCGCCCCGATAATCCGGTCGAGCGCGGACGGGCCCACGGCCCGTTCGCTGAAAGGGCGGCGATTTGTCCGCCGCGCGATCGTCGCCGCGAAAAGCGGATCGGGCGATGCTTCAGCATCTTTAACGAACCGCACCACCGCAATCGGCCGCCCGTCGAGAATCGGTTGCGGCTCGCCTTCGGGAAACGCCGTCGTCTCGGTGCGAATTCCCTTGTTCGCCGCCGCCTGCCGCAGGAGTTCGAGAAAACATCCAAAGCCGATGGTGATCTGACGATTGGGCGGATCGGTCTGCGGCAGCAGACGCGCCAGGTCGCAAAAAACCGTCAGCGCGTCGTCGTCGAGGCGAATGCGCCACGGCTGCATGTTGTGCGGGTTCGGCGCGAGGATCGCATAAGAAAGTGCGTCGAGACGCGCGTCGCCAAAACTTGTCCCCGCCTTCGACCACGGCTCGCGCGCCTCGACCGGCGCGCGCGTCAGCGACCATGCAGCGGCGCCGGACCCGAGAATGACCACGCCAGCGGCGCCGGTTTTCAGGATTGCTCGTCGCGTCTGTGCCATCAGCGAACTCCAGGCTCCGGCGTCGATCAGACTATAACGACCCGTCGTCACCTTGTCGCGCGCCTTCGGCGATCCAGTCGTCGACGGCGGCGACAAGAGCCGGCAGCGGCCTCAGTCCCGGCTCCAGAATGACGTCATGGAACTTCCTGATGTCGAAATCGTCGCCGAACGCAGCTTTTGCACGCGCGCGCGCCGCGAGAATCGTCTCCGCGCCGAGCATATAAGCGAGCGATTGGCCCGGCATGGCGAGATAGCGATCGATCTCGATTTCAATCTCTTCAATCGGCAGCGCGGTGGTTTCCCTCATGAAGTCAATCGCCTGCCCGCGCGTCCATCGCCCGGAATGAAGGCGCGGTTCGATAATCAGCCGGCTGGCCGCCCATAAATGTTTTGCCAGCATGCCCTCGCGATCGAGCGGCGTCGCGTAGAGTCCCATTTCATCCGCGAGCGTTTCAGCATAAATCGCCCAGCCCTCGACAATGCCGGAATTAAAGTCGCCGACATTCGACTCGCGCGGCCAGGCGAAAAACAGATGATGGCCCGGAACGCCTTCATGAAAGGCGATCGCTTCGGCCATGAGGCGGCGGTCAGACGGTCTGGAGGGATTGATGACATAGGTCCCGTCGAGGCCGGCGCCCGACGGCGGCTGATAAAACCCTGCCGGAAAAGAAGACTGCATGTGCTCCGGCATCGCGCGGACCGAAATTCCAGACGTCGGAACCGCGGAAAACCAGGAAGGCAGCGCGCTTACGGCGCGCTTCAGCGCGGCGTCAGAAGCCCTCATCAGATCTTCCGAAGACGTCGGAACCTCTTGCGGCGCGCGTCGCAGGCGATCCAGTATTTCATCGATCGATT
>MEMM01000126.1:2658-17879 GCA_001767925.1 Alphaproteobacteria bacterium RIFCSPHIGHO2_12_FULL_63_12 | reverse complement strand
GCCGCTTCGATCTCGGCGCTTGGCAGCGACAGGGTCGTCCACCATCGGGCGGCGTTCATAAAACAGGCGCCGTCATCCTTTAATGAAGCGAGCGCGCTTTTCTCGTGCAGCTTCGGCAGATACTCGTCGCTGAGAAATGCGCGGTAGGAAGCAATCGCCGGCGCAATTTCCTGCTCAAGGAGCGCTCGCCACTCCGTGCTGAATTTCGGCCCGGGAGCCGCGTAATAGGCCGATCCGTCTTCACCGAGCGCCACGAGCAAACCGTCCGTCTGCTGAAGGACGCGCAAGGCGACAGATCTCGGCGCGGCGCGTTTCGCGCGAAGTCCCGCTTTCATGCCGGCGATGTCGGCCTGCAGGGCGTTGGGCGCCTCGCGCCACCGGGTCAGCGCAGCGTCTTGCGCTTTTTCGTCCGCGGGAGCCGAAGCGATCGCCGTCCATTCCGCCGGCCAGGCGGTTTGCCAACCGGTGACCTGATTGAGGTAGCTGAGATCGGTCCCGCAGTTTTCAACCGGCCTTGCGCCAAATCCGGCGCCGGCGGACAGCGGTTCGGCGGCTGCGGCGGGCGCCATCAACAGCGCGAACGCGGCGGCGTGCAAGGACAATAACTCCATTTTCATCAAGGCGTCTCCTCAGGCGAATGCGATCAGAACGGCGCTGATCGATAAGACCGAAAGCGCCGTCGTTACCGCAATCGCCGCGGCGGTTTCATCGACATAGCGGCCATATTGGCTCGCCATCACAAAAGCGCCGACCGCTGTCGGCGTGACCGTGAACAAGGCGAGCGCCCCCCGATAGGCGGCGTCGCCGACATTCAGAAGGGTAGCGAGGGTAAAGGCGAGGGCAGGCAGCAGCAGCATTTTCAGCGCCGCGATCGACAAGGACTTGCCAAGCGTCGCGCCGACCGGCGGCTGTTGATGGGTTGCGAAAAAAAGCCCGAGGGAAAACAGCGCGACCGGACCGGCGGCGCGACCGATGAGGTCGAAGAAGGCCCTTACCGGCCCCGGCAAGGCGAGGCCGAGCGTGGCGAACAAAAATCCGGCGAGCGCAGCGGCGACCAGCGGGTTTTTCAACGGCCGCACCGCAAAGCCGCTAAGGCGTCGCAATATCGGAACGCCGGCGCTTTCATCCCTCGGGCTCATCAGCGCGGCGCCGACGCCGATGACGAGGATGCCTTCAACCAGCATCAGCGTCACGAACGGCCGCGCCCAGCCCGCGATCCCCATCGCGATTGGCAGACCGAGAAAGACCGCGTTGCCGATGACGGAGGCGAAGGCGTGCGCGCCGGCGGTCGGCGGATCGAGCGCGAAAATCTTTCTGCCGACGACGTAAGCGGCCGTGATGATCGTCAGCGCTGAAACGCCATAGGCGAGGGCGAGGCGCGCATCGAGACCGGTCAGGCCGGAAGCGCCGGACATCAGACCGAACAACGCCGCCGGAAATCCGAACCGGAAAACGAAGCGATTGAGCGCGGCCGAATCCTCGGCAGACGCCAGTTTCAAACGGCCGGCGACGAGCCCGGCGGCGATGACGGCGAAAACCGGGAAGGCGACGGTGATGACGGGTGACATGAGCCGCGCGCGAGGATGGATCTTTTAGCTGCTTGGCGCGGGCGCCGCCCGAAGGTCAAGCGGCGGGAATGCCGGCCGCCTTCGGGCTAACGCAACTGGAGGGATCGGACAGGCGGAGCGCGCCTGATTTCCCGGGGGCTGGGGGCGATGATAAAACCGGAATTTCGAGCGCCCGCCCGCCTGTCCGACCTCGCCTGACGGTGCTTGGGGAATGCGGCGGCTAAAGGGGCGGATTGCGGCGAAACCGTGGTTAACGGGGAGTTGATCTCGCCGGGTCCAGGGACAAACCGCTTGCCCTTTGCGCCGACAGGGGGAAAACTTCCACCCGTCATGTCGATCGCGCTGGACCAGAATTGGGCGAGGCCGAAAGGGGAAGCCGTCACCTTCTCGCGAGAGGAACTTTCCCGAATTCTCGGCCTCTACGGCCAGTTCGTCGCCGCCGGCGAATGGCGGGATTATGCGATCGATCATCTGAAAGATGCGGCGGTCTTTTCAATTTTCCGGCGGTCGGCGGAAACCCCCCTTTACCGCGTTGAAAAGCGCCCGGCGCTGAAGGAGCGTCAGGGCGCCTATGCGGTCGTTTCGATGACCGGCGTCATCTTGAAGCGCGGGCATGATCTTGCGCAGGTCCTCAAGGTGTTCGACCGGCAGCGCCTGCGCCTCGCCGATTAGGGGGTGTGCCGATCTGGCGCAATTTTTCGCGGTGTGGTCCGGGGGTTGTGAATTGCCTCGAAAGAAATGAGCGCCCATAATCTCGGTCAATGAAGTTTCTGTTCGCCTTCGCCGCGCTGTTGCTTGCGATCTCATCGGTCTCGGCCGAGGCGTCGCAGTCCTGCGAGCGATGGGAGGCGGCAGCCTCCACGACAGCCGCCGCCATGCCGGCGGGCGATACCCCTTGTCACGAACCCGTCGATCACACAGGCGACGCCCCTGAATTGGGATGCGCGGTCGCCGCTCATTGCGCGATGTTGTGCGGCGTGACGCCGCCGGCGGAATTCGACGCCGACTTCGCCGCGCAATTCGTCGCTCTCTCTTTTGTTACATCCGCCGACCATCTGGCGGGCGCGTTGCGCGCGCCCGAAGCGCCGCCCCCTCGACCCGTCTTCCTTTGACGCTTTGTTTTTCAACATCTTTCAAAGGAAACTGACATGAAACGCACATTTTCGATTCTCGCGGGCATCGCGACGCTGGGCTTTGCTTCGGCATTCGCGGCATCGCCCGATCTGGCGGCGACACTCGCGGCCTGCTGCGACTTTGCGGCGGCGTGCTGCAATGGCGGCCCGTGCTGCTAGCGAGCCCGCGTTTTACCTGAAAACGCAAAGAGGCGTCCGCCCGGATCAGGGCGGGCGCCTAAAGCTCAACGCTTCACTTTGCCGATCAGATCGACCAGCTCGGAAAATTTCGCGCGTTGGTCGTCCGCGTCGCCCGATTTGATCGCGGCGGCGACGCAATGCGCGGCGTGATCCGACAAGATCGCGTCTTCGACTTTCGACAACGCTGATTTCACCGCCTGCACCTGCGTCAGGATGTCGATGCAATACCGATTGTCCTCGACCATGCGCGCAAGGCCGGCGACCTGGCCTTCAATGCGCCGTAGGCGATTGACGATTTTCCGGCGATTTTCCGTCTCATGCGCGGAATTGTGAAGGTGGGGCATGGGCCGGGTCCTGGATAGCAGCGTTGACTGATACCCTATGGGGGTATATGACCCCCGTCAAGATGGAGTCGCCGAGCCGATGCTTTCCCGACGCCGATTTTTGAATCAGACCGCCGCGCTGGGCGCGACCGCGTTTACGGCGAGCCTTGCCGCGCCCGGCGCGCGCGCTGCCGGCCTTTCTGCGCCGACAGCGCTGTCCGGCGCGAATTTCGACCTGACGGTCGCCTACACGCCTGTCGGCGTCGACGGCCGCAAGCGCGAGGCGGTTCTCGTCAATCAGAGCTTCCCGGCCCCGCTGCTGCGCTGGCGCGAGGGCGAGGAGGTGACAATCAACGTCACCAATGCGCTCGACGAAGACACCTCGATCCACTGGCATGGCGTTCTTCTGCCTGCCGGCATGGACGGCGTGCCGGGCGTTTCGTTTCCCGGCATCCGCCCGAGCGAGACGTTCACCTACCGCTTTCCGGTGAAACAGTCCGGAACCTACTGGTATCATAGCCATTCCGGCATGCAGGAGCAGATCGGCCATTACGGGCCGATCATCATCGATCCGAAGGGCGCCGATCCCGTCCAATATGACCGCGAGCATGTCGTCATGCTGGGCGACTGGATCCACGAAAGCCCGGAAAAAATATTCCGCAAACTGAAAAGTTCGAACGAAGCTTTCAATTTCCAGAAGCGCACGCTGGGTGATTTCATCGCGGACGCCGGGAAGGAAGGTCTCGGCGCCGCGGTTCGCGAGCGCGCCATGTGGGCGGGCATGCGCATGTCGCCGACCGACATCGCGGATGTGACCGGCGCGGTTTACGCTTATCTCGTCAACGGCCATGGGCCGGGCGACAACTGGACGGGGCTGTTCCATCCCGGCGAACGGGTGCGCCTTCGCCTCATCAACGCCTCCGGGATGACGATCTTCAATCTGCGCATTCCCGGCCTTGCGATGACGGTCGTTCAGGCGGACGGGGTCAATGTCGAGCCGGTTGAGACGGACGAAATACAGATCGGCATCGCCGAGACCTATGACGTCATCATTCGCCCAGACGACCGGGCCTACACGCTGTTTGCGGAAACCATAGACCGCAGCGGATTCGCGCGTGCGACGCTCAGTCCCCGCGCCGGCATGGTCGCGGAAGTTCCCGCGCTCCGGCCGCGACCGACGTTGACGATGAAAGACATGGCGATGAACCACGGCGCGCCTGCAGCCGCGTCGTCGGACGGCCATTCAATGGACCACGCCGCGATGGATCATGGCGCGATGACGGGCGGTACGTCGCAGGGCGCGGCGCGTCAGGCGCACCATCATCCGACCGGCGTCGGCGTCGACATGGTGGCGGAATTTCCCGTCGACCGGCTCGCCGATCGCGGGACCGGCCTTGAAGACGTCTCGCACCGCGTCCTCACCTATGCGCAGTTGAAGAGCCTTGCGTCGAATCCGGACGTCCGCGCGCCGGGCCGCGAAATCGAACTCCATCTCACCGGCAATATGTCGCGCTATATGTGGTCGTTCGACGGAGTGAAATTCTCCGACGTAATTGAGCCGCTCCTGTTTCACGAGGGCGAAAGGCTGCGCCTGACGCTCGTCAACGACACCATGATGAACCATCCGATTCATTTGCACGGCATGTATTTCGATGTCGTCACCGGCGATCACGCGCACAAGCCGCGCAAACATACGATCCTTGTGAAGCCCGGCGAAAAAATGTCGGTCGATGTGACCGCGGACGCGCCCGGCGAATGGGCGCTCCATTGTCATCTTATCTTCCACATGGTCGCCGGCATGATGCAGACGGTCCGCGTTCATGCGATGAACGGCGACGATCGTCCGACAGCGGAAGATCATCAGGATCATGGCGCGCACGAGGCCCATTCAAGCCATGGAGATCACCAATGAGATTTCCTGCCAAATCCGAAAGCTGGGCGGCGTTGGCGGCGGCGCTTCTCGTTGCGACCCCCGCCTTCTCGCAGGAGATCGTCGATCCCGCGGCGACAGCCGCCGTCAGGTCTCACATGCAGCGCCATCACGGCGCCGGCGCCATCTCTTATGTCGAGGGTGAGCGCCTTGAATATCAAACGAACGACGGCGATCCGGTCTTCCTCTGGGACGCGCAAGGCTATTACGGCGGCTATCTCAATAAGCTGTGGATCAAGACCGAGGGCGAGTATGATTTTTCGGCGGATGAATTTTCGGACGCCGAAGTCCAGGCGCTGTACTCGCGCGCCATCGGTTCGTTCTGGGATGTGCAGATGGGCGTGCGCCACGATTTCTTGCCCGATGAGGATCGCACCTATGGCGTCCTCGGCGTGCAGGGACTGTCGCCTTATCTATTTGAAATCGACGCGGCGGCGTTCATCAGCGGGCATGGCGATGTGACGGCGCGCCTTGAAGCCGAATATGAAATCCTGTTGACGCAGCGGCTCATTCTTCAGCCGCGCGCGGAATTGAATCTGGCGCTTCAGGATGTCCCGGCGCTGGAAATCGGGTCGGGGCTCTCGGCCGCCGAAGCGGGGCTTCGCCTTCGCTATGAGTTCAGGCGCGAGTTTGCGCCTTATGTCGGCGTTTCATGGGAGCGCCGGCTTGGCGATACGGCGGATTTCGCGCGCGCCGCCGGCGAGGACCCACAGGCTGTGTCCTTCGTCGCCGGCGTCAGGTTATGGTTTTGAAAACGGGAGGTGATATGAAAAAAATCGTGCTGACGGCGCTGCTTGCCGGATCATTTGCTTTCGCGGGCGTTGCTCGCGCCGATCATAACGATTCCGGACATGATCATTCGGGCCATGCGCCGGCCGAACATGCGGCGTCGTCGTCCGCGCCGGCGAAAGTCGTCGACGCGTTCGCCGTCGGCCTGGCCTCGGGGAACGAAAAGCTCGTCGACAAATTTCTCGCCCCGGACGTCCTGATCGCCGAGAGCGGCGGCGCGGAGCGCTCGCTCGACGAGTACAGGAAGGCCCATTTGGGCGCCGACATGGCTTTTATGGCTGGCGTCAAGACGACCCTCTTAAAGCGCGATGAATATCTCTCGGGCGACATCGCGGTCATCGTCTCTGAAAACGAGATGAAAGGCGCCTACAAGTCGATGCCGATCCATCTGCGCTCGATGGAAACGATGGTCCTCAGAAAGACCGAACAAGGCGACTGGCGGATTCAGCACATTCACTGGTCTTCGAAAGAAATGGCGGACGCCGATTAGGCGCGACGGCGCGGCTGAAGCCTTGCGTTCGCCTTACGGAAAGGAACGCGATCATGACGTCGCATGAGCACCATCATGAGCCGGCGCCTTCAGGCGACCATGCCGGCTGCTGCGAAGGGCATAAGCCCGCCGCTAACCAACAGCGGTTCGACACTACGCCGCCAGGCTTTACCGGCGTCGTCTATACCTGTCCGATGCATCCCGCCGTGCGTCAGGCGGCGCCGGGGTCATGCCCGATCTGCGGCATGGCGCTTGAGCCGGAAGGGGGTGCGCTTCCCGAGGCCGACGCTGATACGGAACTCTCTTCGATGACGCGGCGGCTCGCTGTCTGCGCGCTGCTGACGGCGCCGCTGGTCGCCCTTACGATGGCGGACATGCTGCCGGGGCGTCCGCTGGATGCGCTCCTTCCGGCGCCGGCGTCGAAATGGGCGGGGGTTTTGCTTGCAAGCCCGGTCGTTCTCTGGGGCGCTTTTCCGTTTTTCCAGCGCGCGCTCGCGTCCTTGCGGACCATGCGCCTCAACATGTTCACGCTGATCGGCATCGGCGTCGGCGTTGCTTATATCTATTCGGTGGTCGCGGCGTTCGCGCCTTCGATTTTTCCGCTGGCGTTTCACGGAGAAGGCCATGGCGTCGCCGTCTATTTCGAAGCGGCGGCGGTGATCACGACGCTGGTCCTGCTCGGGCAGGTGCTTGAATTGCGGGCGCGGCGCGCGACCTCCGGCGCCGTCAGGGCTTTGCTTTCCTTGGCGCCGCGAACGGCGCGGCGCATCTCGGCGGATGGCGCGGAAACCGATGTCGCGGTTGAAGACATTCGGCCGGGTGACAAGCTGCGCATTCGTCCCGGCGAGAAAATCCCCGCGGATGGCGTCGTGCTTGAGGGGGAAAGCGCGGTCGATGAGTCGATGCTGACCGGCGAATCGATGCCGGTCCTCAAAAAGGCCGGCGATCCGGCGACCGGCGCTTCCCTTAACGGATCAGGCGGCCTCGTCATCGAAGCAAGAAAAGTCGGAGAGGATACCGTTCTGGCGCAAATCGTCCGCCTGACCGTCGCGGCGCAACGAAGCCGCGCGCCGATCGAGCGCATCGTCGACGCCGTCTCGGCATGGTTCGTTCCGGCGGTCATCGCGACGTCCGTCGTCACCTTCATCCTCTGGAGTATGTTCGGTCCCGATCCGGCGATGGCGTTCGCGCTCGTCAACGCGGTCGCGGTGCTGATCATCGCCTGTCCTTGCGCGCTGGGGCTGGCGACGCCGATGTCGATCATGGTCGCGACCGGCATCGGCGCGCGGTCAGGCATATTGATCCGCAACGCCGAGGCGCTCGAAACTTTCGAAAAGGTCGACACGCTGGTCATCGACAAGACCGGGACGCTGACGGAAGGAAAGCCGCGCCTCGTCTATCTGGAGGCGATTGGCGATGTCGGCGAGGCCGAGCTGCTCGCCGCGGCGGCGAGCGTCGAGGCGTCGAGCGAGCACCCGCTTGCGCGCGCGATCGTCGACGGCGCGCGGGACCGCGGTCTCGCGCCGGCGCCGGCCGCGACGCAGTTCGCCTCGTTTACAGGCGAAGGCGCGCAAGCGCTGGTCGCCGGCCGCACGGTCGCCATCGGCAATGAAAAGCTGATGCAACGGATCGGCGCGTCGGCGCCGGCGTTTGCTGAAAAAGCCGATCTCCGCCGCCGCAACGGCGAGACCGTCATGTTCGTCGCGATCGACGGCCGCGCCGCCGGGCTCATTGGCGTCGCCGACCCGGTGAAACCGACAACGCCTGAAGCGCTGGCCAACCTTCGCAGATCAGGCCTTCGCCTCATCATGCTGACGGGCGACGCGCGTCCGACCGCCGAAGCGATCGCGCGCAAGCTCGATATCGCGGAATTTCGCGCCGAAGTCTCTCCGCAGGACAAATATAAGATCGTCCAGGAACTAAAACGCGCCGGGGCCAGAGTTGCGATGGCGGGCGACGGCGTCAACGATGCGCCGGCGCTCGCGGAAGCCGATGTCGGCATCGCCATGGGAACCGGAACCGATGCGGCGATCGAAAGCGCATCGGTGACGCTGGTCAAAGGCGATCTCAAGGCGATCGCCCGGGCCCGCGCCCTCAGCCGGGCGACCATGCGCAATATCCGCCAGAATCTGTTTTTCGCGTTCGCTTATAATATGCTGGGCGTGCCGATCGCCGCGGGCGTTCTCTATCCGATCTTTGGCCTGCTGCTCAATCCGATGATCGCGGCGGCGGCGATGAGTTTCAGCTCCGTCTCGGTGATCGCCAACGCCCTGCGCCTGAAGCGACAGCCGATCTAGAGCGTGACGCAAAAAGTGGGAACCGGTTTTTGCAAAGTCACGCGACCAATCAATAAATTAGCGCAACATGCCGATTCCGGTTAATCGCATTTTGCGCTAGAAATGCGGCTCGTCGCCGAGCACCCGCCCGCCGTCATCAGCCCTGCGATAGGGGCTCTGGCATTGCTGCCAGCCCTGCCGCCAGCCGGCGCGATAGGCGCGGTCGCTTTCAAAAAGGTCGGCGTCTCGCACCCGCTTGGTGGAAAAGCTCTTGTCCTGCTCGTGGGCGGTCGCGCATCCGTCGCCATAGCCGGCGACATAGCCCGGCTCCTCGCTGAGACCGGAATCGCTGGCGCACGCGGCGAGGAGGACCGCCCCGGCGGCGAAAATAAACCTTTTGGACACGATTTGCCCCACGACTGACTGACATTGCGATCCTAGCAGGCCGCCAGCCGCCCGTCTCCCTGCTTTCGCCGGCCGGAATTCAATAGCGGTTAACGGTGTTGCGGTTAGATCGCGGTTTCCCCGCCATTGGGGAGGGCTTTCAGGGATTTTAGATGTCGACGCCGGACACCGCGACCGAGGAAATTGCGTCGAACGACGTCGGCCTGACGCCGCCGCCGCAAAAAGGGCACACGCCGCGGGAAATTCTTATTCGCAAGCTCGCGGACCTCGTCGTCCTGCCGGCCGCGCGCATCTCCTCGAATGAGCGCTCGCTCGTCGCCGACATCATGCTGCAGGCGCTGGACAAGGCCGATGAAGGCCTTCGTTTCGAAGTCGCCCGCCGCGTCGCCAGGGTCGCCGAAGCGCCCAACCCGCTATTGCGCACGCTGCTCCTTGACGAACCGCGGGTCGCCGAGCCGATCATCCGGCGGATCGAACCCGTGCCGGAAGCGCTGCTCATCGAATGCGCCAAAAACGGCACGACCGCGCACCGCGACCTGATCGCCCGCCGCATCGATCTGACCACATCGCTCGCGGACGTCCTGCTCGAATTCGGCGAGCCTGAAGTCGCGAAACTTCTTCTCCGGCGGGAGGAGTTCCAGTTCTCTCCCAATGCGATCGACCTTCTGGTCAGCCGCTCGCCGGCGGACGCGGAGGTGCAGGCGCTGCTGCTGCGTCGCCGCGAGCTGGAACCTGCGCACGGCTTCATGATGTTCTGGTGGGTGAGCGCGGAGAACCGCAAGCGTATCCTGACCCGGTTCGCGCTTGACCGCACGATCGTGCAGGACGCCATTCAGGACCTTTATCCGCGTGTATTTCGCGGCGATGGGGCGGATCCTTTCGTCAAGGAAATCCTCATCATGCTCGATCGCCGTCATCGTCCGCGCGGCGTCAATGGCGATCCGGTATCGATGGAGGTCGTCATCAAGACGCTCGGCGCCGCGAGGAAATATCCGGCGCAGGAAATCATTCACGCCGCCAGCATGATCGCCGGCGTCTCGCGCGAGCTGGTTGCGCGCATCCTGCGCGATCCGGGCGTCGAACCCTTCGCGGTGATGTGCAAAAGCCTCGGCATGCCCCGGTCGGAATTTTTCGCCATCGTCAATCGCAAGGACGCCGAAAATCCCATAGATCCGGCGCGCGCCGAGATTCTGCTCGGCATTTTCGATTCAATGGCCCGCGATTACGCCCGCGCGGTGATGCGCTATTGGGACTGGGACGGCAATCCGCGCATCGCGCATATCACGCGGCTCCTTGGGTTCGACGACGAAGTTGCGTAAGCGCAAAATCGCTCCCGGCTTAAGCCGCATTTAAAACATTTGCGTCATAACGCCCTTCGCGTCGGTTGCGGCCTTGCGTATCTAGGCTGCTTCCGGCGCTTTTTTTTGCGCCTGTCCGGTTCCCTAAAATTATGCCTACAATTCAACGCGCGTTCCTCGCGCGGCCTTAACGGCTCGTCCGCCATAGTGATGCTCGGGGCGATCAGCCCATCGTCTTGTTCTTGGAGGACGCATGCTGGCGTCGATGCGTGTAATAGTCTTCGCGTCGCAAAAAGGGGGATCCGGCAAGACTACGCTGTCGGGTCATATTGCGGTCGAAGCCGGACGGGCCGGAGCGGGCCCCGTTGCGCTCATAGACACCGACCCGCAAGGGTCGCTCGCGAAATGGTGGAACGTCCGGCAGGATCCGCAGCCGGCGTTCATCCAGTCGGTGTTTTCAAACCTGTTTCAAGATCTCGATCGCGCCCGCGACGAGGGCTTCAAGCTTGTCGTCATCGACACGCCGCCGGCGGTGACGCGTGCGATTTCCGAGGTCGTCAACTTCGCCGATCTGGTTGTCGCCCCGACGAGGCCTTCCCCCCACGATCTGCGCGCGGTCGGGCCGACCGTCGACATCGCGCAGGCGCGCAACAAACAACTTGTGTTCGTGGTCAACGGCGCGACGCCGAAAGCGCGGATCACCTCCGAAGCGGCGATCGCACTGTCGCAGCACGGCACGGTCGCGCCGACCGTCATCCATCACCGCGTCGACTACGCGGCGGCGATGATCGACGGCCGCACCGTCATGGAAATCGATCCCTATTGCAAATCCGCGCAGGAAATCAGCGAGCTGTGGCAGTATCTCGACCGCCGCCTGAAGCGCGCGGAAGGCGGTTACAAGGCGCCCGAAGAAGCGAGCGCCGCAGCAGTCGCCGCGCAAAACCGCGTCTTCGGACGCCGCGCGGCGCAATAGGGACCTTGATCGCACGAAGGCGGCCATGAAACGCAACGCGGGCGCGCAAGGGAGCGAAGGCAAACTGGAAAGCCGCTTCGCCGCCCTCACATCGGGATTGCTCGCCCGAAAGGGTCAGGCCGCGCCATCGAATTCCCCGATCCACGATCCGGCGGAGGAAACCGACGCCTTCGCGCTGGAACCGACGCACAAAAAAAAGACCGCGATCGATCTCGTGAAAACGCCGGCGCCGAAAGCGCCGCCCGCCGAGACGAAGCCGGCCGCGAAGACGCCGCAGGCCGATGCGCCGCCGCCGGCTAAGAAGCTTGAGGCGCCGGCGAAGGAGCCGGCAAAGCCAGCGCCCGCCGCCGAGATCAGGCTGAAGGAAGCCGACAGGGTTCCCCCGGCGCAAATGACCGTCATCAACGAGCGCAGCTACGAAGCGGGATATCCGGATAATCCGTCCCCTGAGGAAATCGCGGCGCTGGAGGCGGAGGCCGACGAGGTGGTCTCCTATTTCGAAAATTTCGGGTCCGAAGACGCGCTCGCGCTCGAGAAGGACGACTTCTACGGCGACGACGACGTCATTGATGAACTCGAGGAGGCCGCCGACGATGCCGGCGAGATTGCGCCGCCTGCTGCGCCGCTTGCTGAAATCGCCGCCGAAGCCGCCGCGGGGATCGACGCCGACATCGCTGCAGCCGGCCCTTGGGCGGGCGCCAGCGTGCCGCCGGTTGCGGCGAGCGCCGCCTATGGCGTGACGGCGGGCGTCACTGTGCAACTGACGGCGCGGGAATTCATGCGTCTGTCGCTTGGCGCCGCCGAACTTGAACAATCGGCGCAGGCCCTCATCGCCGAGGCGATCGAGGAATATCTCGACGCCCGCGGAGTCCTGTCGCTCGGCGGCTGCTCCTGCCTTGAGGCGCTGACCAAAAAGCCAGGCTAAGCGCTGGCGTCGCGCCCTCCGGCGATTCCCTCGTCAAGGGGTTGATTTTCCCGAAAATTCCGGAATGGTCGAAAGGCGGGGACGCGCGGCGTCTCCAGCAGGGATTCTTGTGCGCTCGCGGCCGGCTGAAATGCGCGGAGGCGGCGAATTGGCGGTCATCGGGAGCGGCGGCGTTTTCGCCCCAAAGGAGAAGTCTGAACGATGGTGCGGACGACGGTCCTCGCTTTGGCGCTCGCGGGCCTTTGGCTGCTCTTGTCGGGCTATTTCGACAATTCCTTGCTGCTCGGCTTCGGCGCAGCCTCGGTCGCGTTATGCGTTTTTCTTGCGCACCGGGCCGGGGTTCTCGACGACGAAGGCGTGCCGACCGGTCTGATGCCCCGCGTCTTCGGCTATTGGTTTTGGCTGTTCATCGAGATCGGCAAGGCGAACATCGTCGTCGCGCGGCAGGCGCTGGCGATCGAGCCGAAACTGTCGCCGAAGCTGTTGAAGATCGTGTCGCCGACGCGGACCAATGCGGGATTGGCGACCTTCGCCAATTCGATCACTTTGACGCCAGGCACGGTGACCGTCGATCTTGAACCCGGCTACATGGTCGTTCATGCGCTGACCGAAGCGCTCGCCGACGAAGCCGCCATCGACGACATGGGACGGCGGGTCGCGGCGCTTGAACGCCGCGACAATTCTGGCGGGGGCGAGCGATGATGTTCGGCGTCGCCACCGCGGCGATCCTTGTCGGCATGATGCTTGCCCTGGTGCGCGCCTTCGCCGGGCCGACGCTCTATGACCGCGTCCTCGCCGCAAGTTCTTTTGGAACCAAGACGGTCATCCTGATCGGACTGATGGGTTATTTGAACGGACGCCCCGATTTTCTCGATATCGCGGTTTTGTACGCACTGCTGAATTTCGCCTCGACGATCGCGATCCTAAAATTCTTCCGGCATCGAACGCTATCGGTGTCGCTCGACCGGCCTGGGACGGACGCGCCGATATTTGAGGAGCGCGACACCGCATGATTTCGCTCGACCTCATTCGCGACATCTTGTCCTGGGCGCTGTTCCTCACCGGCGGGGCAGCCGTCGTCACCGGCGCCATCGGCATCGTGCGGTTTCCGGATTTTTACACCCGCCTGCACGCCGCCGGCATCACCGATACGGCCGGCGCTGAACTCTTGCTGCTTGGCATGATGTTGCAGGCGCCAAGCTGGCTAGTCGTCGCCAAGCTCGTCTTTGTCGGGTTCTTCCTGTTCATGACCAGCCCCGTTTCAACGCACGCGATCGCGCACGCCGCCTGGGTCGTCGGGTTGCGGCCGATGCTCGGGTCTGATCTGAAGCGCGAAGGAGACGCGCAATGATGGACGCGCTTCTCGCCAATGGCGAAATCCTGATCGACCTCGCTTTGCTGACGATGCTGGTCAGTGTCGCATTCGTGATGGTGCGCTCGCGCCACCTTTTCGTGATCGTGATGCTGTCGGGGATCTACAGCCTTTTGTCGGCGGCATTTTTCGTGTCGCTCGACGCGGTCGATGTCGCCTTCACCGAGGCGGCGGTCGGCGCGGGCGTCTCGACCGTCCTGATGCTCGGCGCGATGCTGCTGACCGTCCGGCGGGAAAAGCCGACGCGGACCGGAAGGACGCCGGTCGCCATCCTTGTCGTCACGCTTGTCGGGTCGGCGCTGATCTACGCAACCTTCGACATGCCGCCCTATGGCGACGGTGCGTCGCCCGCCAACAGCTATATGGGCGAAGTCTATATCGACCGGGCGGCGAAGGAGATCGCCGTGCCTAACGTCGTCACTGCGGTGCTCGCGAGTTATCGCGGCTTCGATACGCTCGGCGAGACGATGGTGATTTTCACGGCGGGCCTTGGCGTTATCTTGCTGCTCGGCGCGGGAAGCGTGCGCGGCGGCAAGGCGGTGAAGGATAAGCCGGACGGGGAGACGCCGTCATGAGCATCGAGCACCTCATCTTGCGCGTCGTCATCAAGATCATGTTCGCGCCGATCCTTCTTTTCGCGCTCTATGTCCAGTTTCACGGCGATTTCGGCCCCGGCGGCGGGTTTCAGGCGGGAGTCATCTTCGCCGTCGCCTTCATTCTCCATGCGCTGATCATGGGGCTTGAGGAAACCAAACGCGTACTGCCCGTCGGCGCGCTGAAAATCCTGATGGTCGTCGGATTTCTTTTCTACGCGGGCACCGGCGTCGCGACGATGCTCCTCGGCGGCAACCTGCTCGGCTATGACGCGATCGACCCGGCGTCGACGCATCACGCCGGCCAGCATTGGGGCATCCTGCTGGTCGAATTCGGGGTCGGCATGGCGGTCTCTTCGACCATGGTGATGATTTTCTACCAATTCGCCGGCCGCGAGCCGGAAATACGCGACGAGGACTGGTAGGAAAATGGACTATCTCGATTTCGCCGTCGAACGATACAATTACTGGATCTTCATCACGCTGATGATGATGGGGCTCTACATCGTTATCGCGCGCGGCAATCTCATCAAGAAGCTGATCGGTCTCAACGTCTTCCAGACGTCGGTTTTCATCTATTACATCTCGATCGGAAAAATCGCCGGCGGCACCGCGCCGATCTATGTCGCGGGCGACATGGAGCGTCGCGCCGGCGGCGGTCATGGCGCAAGGGAGGGCGGCGCGCACGCGGCGGACATCCTCCCTGGAAAGGATCCGCTCGGTCAGGGGCTTCTGCACGCCGACGAAGCGCGGGAGGGCGGGTTCGACCTCGCCGGCAACGATCTTGCGACGCTGACGGGAAAAGGCCATCCGCCGCCGCCGGCGGAAGCGATCCATTCGATCCCTCAGGGCGGCGCCAATGACATTTTCGCCGCGCCGCCGGTGACGATCGAAATTCACGCGGCGGCGGGCGACGCCGTTCACGCGGTTTCGGACGTCATTTATTCAAATCCGCTGCCGCATGTG
>MEMM01000126.1:0-2599 GCA_001767925.1 Alphaproteobacteria bacterium RIFCSPHIGHO2_12_FULL_63_12 | reverse complement strand
AGCCGCCGACCATATCGCCGAATTCGGCGCGCCGCCCGATGCGCCGAGGGCCGCCGCATGAGTCTTGCCGCGCAGCTTCCCGTCCTTCCGATCATCATTCCGCTCGTCGCGGCGCCGCTGACGATCCTGATGCCGACGGACAAATTCGGCGGCCGGATCGCCTGTATCTGGGCGACGCTGGTCTCGTGGGCTGTTTTCGGCGCGTGCGTCGCCATTCTTTATTCCGTCGCGACGGTCGGTCCGATTTCCTATCATCTTGGCGACTGGGCTCCGCCGGTCGGTATTGAGTACCGCATCGATCTTGCAAATGCGCTGGTGCTGACTCTCGTCTCCGGCGTCGCGGCGCTGGTTTTTCCCTATTCCTATGTCAGCATCCGCTCTGAAATAAACTTGCGTCAGATCAGCCTCTTTTACGCGGCGCTCCTCATCTCCATGACCGGACTTTTAGGGGTCACGATCACCGGAGACGCGTTCAACGTTTTCGTCTTCCTCGAGATTTCTTCGCTGTCGTCCTACGCGCTGGTCGCCATGGGCGCCAAGAAAGACCGACGCGCGCTGACCGCCGCGTTCAACTACCTCGTCATGGGAACGATCGGCGCGACGTTTTTCGTGATCGGCCTCGGCCTTCTCTATCAGGCGACCGGCACGCTCAACATGGCCGACCTGAAAATTCAGCTCGCCGGCGAGAGTAACCGCATGATCGAGGCGGGCTTTGCTTTCGTGCTCGTCGGCATGGGCCTCAAGGCCGCGATGTTCCCGATGCATTTGTGGATGCCGAACGCCTACGCCTATGCGCCGTCGGCGGTTTCGGCCTTCATCGCCGCGACCTCGACCAAGGTCGCCGTCTACGTCATCATCCGGTTCATCTACACGGTGATCGGCCCGGATTTTCCGTTCATCGAGGCGGCGTTCAATTATCTCCTGATGCCGCTGGCGATCGCCGGCATGTTCTTCGCGTCGATTGTTGCGATTTTTCAGGACGACGTGAAGCGGATGCTCGCTTATTCGTCAGTCGGCCAGATCGGCTACATGCTGCTCGGGGTCTCGTTTGCGACCGAACAGGGGCTGACCGCGAGCCTTGTGCACCTCTTTAATCACGGCCTGATCAAGGGCGCGCTGTTCATGGCGGCGGGCTGCGTGATGCTGCGCGTCGGTTCGCATTCGATAAGCGCCTATGCGGGGCTGGCGCGGCGGATGCCGGCGACGGCGGCGGCGTTCATCATCGCCGGCCTTTCGCTGGTCGGCGTTCCCCTGACCGTCGGCTTCATCTCGAAATGGCAGCTGCTCGCCGCAGCGTTCGATTCAGGGCGCGCCTGGGCCGGGTTTCTGGTGGTCGCCTCGTCCCTTCTTAGCGTCATCTATGTCGGCCGGGTGATCGAGGTGATGATCTTGCGGCCGGCGCCCGCCGGCGCGACTGCGGTGAAGGAAGCGCCGCTGTCGATGATCATTCCGATGGCGCTCCTCGTCGCTGCAAACATCTATTTCGGGCTTCACACAGAACTTACCGTCGATCTTGCCGAACGCGCGGCGCATACGCTGATGGGGGGCGGACGATGATGGCGCCCGGCGACGCAATCGCGCTGACCGTCGCCCTGCCGCTGGCGGGGATGATTGCGATCTGGCTTCTCGGCCGCGCGCCGAACCTGCGCGAGGCGGCGACGCTGCTGACCGGCGCGGCGCTGATCGCGTTGACCTTGTGGGTTTTTCTCGCCGTCGGCGACGGCGGACGCCCCGGCTATTTCGTCTTCACCGTGACGGGGGGGCTCCCGATCGAATTCATGGCCGAACCTCTCGGGGCGATGTTCGCGGTTCTCGCCAGCGTTTTGTGGTCGGTGAATTCGCTCTATTCGATCGGTTACATGCGCGGCAACAACGAAAAGAACCAGACGCGCTTTTACATGTGTTTCGCCATCGCCATCTCCGCCGCGATGGGGATCGCCTACGCCGCCAATCTGTTCACGCTGTTCATTTTTTACGAAGTGCTGACGCTGTCGACCTTTCCGCTGGTCACGCACAAGGGCGACGATGCGGCGCGGCGGGGCGGGCGGGTTTATCTCGGCGTGCTGATGGCGACGTCGATCGGGCTCCTGTTGCCGGCGATCGTCTGGGTCTATTCGATCGCGGGAACGACCGACTTCAAGCCGGGCGGCGTGCTCGCCGTCCCGCTCGCGGATGCTGGCGCGTTGCCGGCGATCCTGATGGGCCTTTTCGCCTTCGGCGTCGGCAAGGCGGCGCTGATGCCGGTTCATCCCTGGCTTCCCAACGCCATGGTGGCGCCGACGCCGGTATCCGCCTTCCTGCACGCGGTCGCCGTCGTCAAGGCCGGCGTCTTTTCGGTGCTCAAGATCGCCGTCTACATTTTCGGGATCGATTTCCTGCAACAATCCGGCGCCGCGACGCCCTATCTGTGGATTGCCGCCGCGTCGATCCTGCTCGCCTCGGCGATCGCGATGCGCAAGGACAATCTGAAAGCGCGCCTTGCCTATTCGACGATCTCGCAGCTCGCCTATGTGACGCTCGGCGCGATGCTGGCGACCAGAATGGGCGTCATGGGCGGCGCCATGCAGATTGCTGCGCACGCCGCCGGCAAGATGACGCT
>MEMM01000125.1:6155-6725 GCA_001767925.1 Alphaproteobacteria bacterium RIFCSPHIGHO2_12_FULL_63_12 | reverse complement strand
CATGTCCGTCAGCGTGTCCATCAGTTTCTTCCAGGCCAGGGGATCGGCGTACTGCCCGATCAGATTTATTCGCGCGCCGTCGTCCGAAGCGTTGCTAATCGTGTCCAGGAACGTGCCGCTCCAGAATCTAAGGGCGTCGTCCACCCAGGTCGCCTCGTGACGCCGGTCCACGGCGTCGGCCAGCATCGTTCGCACCGTGTCCCCGACCATCTCCCGCAGGCGCTCGGCGGGATTCGAGCCCGTGAGATCATCCTCGGCGAGCGCGGTCGTGCCCATAGGAACCGCGGACGCCGGAGCGGACGTGACCGCAGAGGGGTTCCGAGTTACATCCGCTTCCGGCGCCGCAGGACGTACCTGAGGATCGAGATTGACCACGCCGCCCGTGTTCGCGGGCGGAATCTCGCTGGTCGTGCCCATCGTCGGCAGGGGCGACGGCGCGGACTGTGGGGCGGGCAGCACGGCTTGCGGCTGGGCCGGCGCGACACTGAGGCGCTGCGCGAGCAGCGGCGCAAGCGTGTTTGCCAGACGATTTAGTTGATCGCCGGCTGGAACCTGGCCGTGCGGCAGGCC
>MEMM01000125.1:5141-6136 GCA_001767925.1 Alphaproteobacteria bacterium RIFCSPHIGHO2_12_FULL_63_12 | reverse complement strand
CGGCCGAAGGCCGTGCCAGGTTGCACGAACGCGCTGAGTAGCGGCAGCAGTTTCGGGACCAGCGCCGCCCATGGCGACTCGCCCTCGCCAAGGTCCTCGGGACCGAAGCGGTCCCGGATGGCGTCGATAAGTTGCATGGACTTCGTGAGATCGCCAAGCGTGTCCTTGGGCTTCGACTCTTTCATAACGTAGTGCATCCACTCTTTGTCCGAGGCCCTGGACGCCTCCATGGCCTTGACCTGCACTTCCGCCGACTGTTTCATCGCCTCGGCCTGGAGCTTCGCGCTCTCTTTCGCCGCTTCCGCGTTGGCCTTCGCGATCTCAACCTGCTCCCCGCGCGAACCCTTCATGCTCTCCAGTAATACCGGCATGATCGTGGCCATGGCCCCCGTGCCGTCGTCTTTCTTGGTGAGAAGCGTGGTGATCGTCAGCATCAATTCCTTGTGCTGTTGCGCCGCATCCTCCCGCGACTTCTCCCAACGGCGCTCGGCGTCGTCCAGTTTCTTTTCCAGCGCGGCCAAGGCCGGACTCGCCGTGCGCGCCTCGATGCGTTTCTTGCGCGCCTCTTCACGCTCCTCGCGCTCGTCGGCCAGCCGCATCTCCTCGCGCTCGTTGTCCCGGTCCATCTTGCGCCGTTCGATCTCGACGCGAATACGGTGCAGTTCCGCCTGCTCGGGTGACGCGGTGGCCACCGCGTCGTGGTCGCCGTTGTCAGCCGATCCCGCCACGACAGGCGGATGGTCCGTCGTGGCGATCGAGAAGTCCCAGCGGGTCTGGTATATCCCCTGCTCGTCCACGATCTCCGCGCGGTAACTCCCGCCGCCGTTAGAGTCGCGCACGGCGCCCTGCACCTCTTCGATGGTCATTAACGATAAATCGCGCACGACCGGCTCCGTCGTGTTGAGGCGGCGCCCGCGCCACGCCAACGGCGCCTTGCGCGTCACGGAGATTTTATAATCCTTGCGCTGCTTGAATTTCAGTTCGTCCTTGAATGT
>MEMM01000125.1:0-5086 GCA_001767925.1 Alphaproteobacteria bacterium RIFCSPHIGHO2_12_FULL_63_12 | reverse complement strand
GAGGGATGGCGCACGAGGCCGGGAATCTGGCGCGCGAACTGCCCTGGCTGGAAGTCCTGCGTGATCTTCGTCTCGACGCGCGCTCCTGCGGTCGGTTTCACGAACTGCTGCATCGGCACGGCGCGCTGTTGTATTTGGGGCGGCGGCGGGACATTCTCAGGCTCTTCGTCGTTTAGTGCGTTGGGATCTTCCTCGTCCGGCGTAGCCTGCGATACAGTCATCCGTTGCTCCTTGAAAAGTCGTTGACGGTGGGATATGCTCGCGTCGTGCAGAGACGAATACCAAACAGACGGCCCATTGTCCAGCCTAAAAACCTAAAGCCGTTCAAGCCCGAGCTCGAAGCGGTGCCCGCCCTGGCCGATTTCAAGCCGCCGCGGCAGTTCATGTGGGCGAGCAACTACGCGCGGAAGGGCTTCGCCGGGCTGACCGTGGACGACCGCGCTAAGCTCTCGTACAGCCTTAACGTCACGCTGGACGACCTGACGAAAGAGGTCCTTGACGCCGCGTTTGTGCACGCATTGATCTGCTGCGGCTTCACCCTGGCGGCCATCGCGGAGTTCTGCGCTCGCGCCGAGACCCGTCTACAGATCGACGGCCTGAGCGAACGGTTCGCCTTCGCGCTCAAGCAGGCCGAAGCCGCGCACGTCATGGATGTGTCGCGCGTGCCCTTCAACCGCACGCGCAAGGCGCTGGATGTCATGCGCGAGGAAGACGGCGCGCTGCCCTTACATGAGCGCAAAGAGGCGTTCCTGATGTTCTTCTACCTGCGCTTAATGGCGCAGGAGGCGTACGCGCCGCTGGTCCAGCAGTTTCAGTACAATCAGTGGCCGTACGTCGAGCGGCCCAAACAGGACGCCATTTTCACGCGCACGGCCTTCTGTCTCGCGCTCATACGGGACTACCGCCTTGACCGCGATTACGTGCGCTTCCCGCGCCTCACGCAGGTGCATAAGGAGATCGACGCCGGCCTCGTGCTTGGCGAACCGTGGATCGTGCGCTCGCGCTTGCCCGTCCGAATGCCCGATCCCTTCGGCAAGAAAGACATGCACTCCTGGATTACGGTCGATGTGTGGCGGCGCTCGTGGTTGATCGAGAAGGGGCTTTGGCACGGCCTTCCTACGGCCAAAACAGATAGGCAGGTCGCGCGGACGTTCGATTGGTTTCAAATCCCGGTTGCATTGGGCGGAAAGGTCGTTAAGTTCCCCGAGATCAGATCGCCTGACGAGCAGAATCAAACCACAGGCGGATGACCCCCGGCCCAGGTAAGCGGTGTGGCTTGCTTCTTCTCCTCGCTGCATCGCTCCGTCGCTCGCGGATCACCTGGGCCGGGCTTTTGGGAGCCCATGAAACTACGCCCATACCAACTCATTCAGGTTGAGAAGGTCTTCGAGAAGTGCTCTGAAGACCTGATGCCGACCATCATCGTCAGCGCGACGGGCACGGGGAAGGGCGCTGCCGCGGCGGAACTCGCGCGGCGCGTCCTGCCGATGCGAACGCTGCTCCTGGCGCACACGGAAGAACTCTGCTCGCAGTTGCGCGGGCACTGCCGCACTTGGGCTGGCGTTGAGGCGGCAGTGGAGAAGGCCGAGTCCCGCGCCGATCTCGGCGAGCCTGATCTCTTTGGCAGCGAAGCGCCCCCCATAGTCGTCGGCAGCATTCAAACCATGATCCGGCGCAAGGAAAGATTCCCGGCCGATTATTTTGGGCTCGTCGTCTGCGACGAAGCGCATATTTCTTTATCGCCCGGTTGGCAGTCCGTGTTGAGGTACTTCGATCCGCACGCGCGCATCGTTGGCATCACGGCATCGCCATCGCGCAGCGACCAAAGAGAGATGGGGTCGTACTATAAATCCATCGCCGACGAGTATGGGCTCGTGCGCGCGATTAGCGAGGGCTACTTAGTTCCGCTGAAAACACAGACCGTGCCCATCTCCGTCAGCCTGGCCGGCGTGAAAACCACGGACGGCGATCTCGATGAGATTCAACTTGATCGCGCCATCCGCCCATATCTGAAAGAGGCCGCGCACGCGCTGAAGCAGTACGCGCCGCAACGCAGGACGATTGCCTTTCTGCCGCTCATCGACACGTCGCGCGAATTTGTAAAATGCTGTCGCGAGGTTGGCCTTGAGGCCGCGCATGTGGATGGAACATCGGAGGATCGTGCGGAGTTGCAGGATAAACTGCGCCGCGGCGCGCTGAATGTCCTATCCAACGCGCAACTACTCTCGGTTGGAGTGGATATTCCGCAGGCGGATTGCGTGCTTGTGCTGCGTCCCACGAAGAGTTTCGTCTTTTACTCTCAAGCCATCGGCAGAATCACGCGCACGCTGCCCGGCGTCATCGACGGCCTTGAAACGCCGGAGGCCCGGAAGAAGGCCATCGCGGGCAGCCTCAAGCCCAACGCGCTGATCCTCGATATGATTTGGCTGCATGAAAAACACAATATCGTCCGGCCCTCGTCTCTTGTCGCTGCTGCTGCGGACCACGTAGAGGTGATGACCAAGCTGGCCGAGACGGAGTGTAAGCCGCAGGATCTCGACCAATTGGCGCAGCGCGCCCTTGATCTCGTGCTCGTTCAGCGCGAGGGGAGCTTGCGCAAGGAACTGGAAGCCAATAAACACAAGGGCGCGCGGCTCATGGACGCGATTGAGTTCGCGTTGGCCATTAAAAACGAGAAGCTCTCGGACAAGTCGGCGCAGAGCGAGATGCCCTGGGGCAAAGACGCGCCTAGCGAGAAGCAGTTGTCCGCCTTGGCGAACTGGGGCTTCGATCCGCATTCGATCCGCAACAAGGGCCACGCCTCGGAACTGCTCGACGCCGTATTCAAGCGCAAGGACGGCGGCCTCGCCTCGCCGAAACAGATTAAATTCCTGCGCGCGCAAAAATATCCCAATCCCGAAAAGGCCACCTATGAAGAAGCAAGTAGGTTCATGGACGCCAAGCTGAAAAGATTCGCGCAAATAGCCAAATATCGGAAGAAGTAATTGACGTTGAGAAAATAAAGCGTATTAAGAACTCCGTTGAACTTGCGGAGACTCGGCCAACCAGAAACCTAACAACTTAGCGCGCCCCGGTGGGGAGAAATCCCCGCTTCCGGCCTCCGGCAAGTTCAACAGCCGGGGCGCGCTAGGCTGTCTAACGGTGCCACGTGGACGCCCTCTACTCGGAATACCTTAAGAGCGAATACTGGATCAGCCTTAGAGAGCGCGTTCGACACCGCTCCGGAGGATATTGCGAGCGGTGTGTTGAGAGGCCATTTTCCGACGCGCACCATCTAACGTACGAGCGAATCTATCGGGAGCGACTCGAAGACTTGGCCTGTTGCCGGGAGAACGCATAGCGTGAACCCGGTCGAAGAGGCCAAGAAAAACTACACGCTCTTCATCTCGGAACTCGGCATCGAGTTTAAGGGGTGGAATCGTAATTATAAATGCCCGTTTCACGAAAGCGACGGGTCGAATCCGTCGATGACTATATTTATCGGCAAGGATGGCGACTACGTATGGAACTGCCGCGGCGCGTGCTCTCGCTCTGGAACGGTTCTTGACGCCATGGCCCTACGGCAAGGCCGAGACGTGCGGGACATCGTTCGTCAACTGATGCGCGGAGAGTATAGGCCCGCGCCTTCGCGACCCGCCCCGAAGCGCGACGCCGAAGTCAAGGTCCCCGTAGTCGATCGCCAGGAGGTTGACGAGTTCGTTAAACTATCCCATCAGTCCCTTCTCGCCAATTTTGATTATATTGACAAAACATTCCATCGCGGCATCTCCTTGGCCGTGGCGTCGGATTTTAAGCTTGGTTTTCTATTGAAATATCAATTCTCCAGCCATTCGTATCCGACGCATAATTTCTGGACGATCCCGATTCCAGGACCCGATGGAAGCATCTGTGCCGTGAAGGCACACAAAGAAAACCCCAAGCATGGCCGCAAGAGCGGGTGGGCTCCGTTCGGCCGCGAGAATAGACAAGCCTACTTCGACTTCATTCCATCCCCGGAGTATTGGCGCCCGCAACTGCGGCTCTCGGATGATTTATTCCTCTGCCCTGGCGAGCTAAAGGCCTTTGCCTCCGCCAGCGCCGGACTCCCCTCCACAGCATACTCGGGCGGCGAGTCCTTTAACTGGACGGAGCAGATGGCGGCGCGCTTTTCGGGATTGAATGTCGTGGTTATTTATGACGACGATTATGATGTCGTGGATAAATTTGGAAAGACTCAAAACGCTGGCCGCGCCTTTCGGAACAGGGCTCTTGCGGCGCTCTATCCGCACGCCAGGAAGCTAAAGTCTATCACGCTCGGGCGCTTAGAGGACTACGGCCTCCTCATCATGGAGAAACTCCATGAAACTTGAGGAAGACGAACTTAAAATTCTTCGGTCTCTTCTGGGTAGAATCGACAACAGCGATCTTGCCGACCTGCTTGGAATGGATCGGTTTGGCGGCGTTGTTGGAACCGCGGCCGATAGGGCGGAACCCTATAAGCCGCCCGAGTCCTGGACCCTCCGGGAACTGATTCACCAGTATAAGGATTATCGCGATCCGCTGGTGGAAGGCCTCTTGCGCCGTGGCGAGATTATGAATCTTATCTCTGCGGCCAAGCGCGGAAAAACATGGCTGATAATGGATCTGGCGATCTCAGTCGCATCGGGCAATCCCTGGCTTGGGTTCCCCGTTCGCCAGGGTTCTGTTCTAGTTCTTGATAACGAACTCCATCCCGAAACAATCTCACAGCGCGGAAAGAAAATAGTCGAAGAGCGGCAATTTCAACTCGACGCCTTTGGGGACAACATACACTACCTCATCATGCGCGGCTGTCTGCGGGATGTGGATTTAATTTGCCAGGATATTATGAATTTCAGACATCCGGTAAGCCTCATAATCATCGACGCTCTTTACAGGACCTATCCAGCGAAGACGGACGAAAACGACAACGGCACCATGGCCGTGCTCTATAATAAACTAGACAGGGCCATACTAAAGCTGAACGCCGCCATGGTGTTGGTCCACCACGCGAGCAAGGGAAATCAGAGCACAAAGTTCGTCACCGACGTTGGCGCCGGAGCCGGACCAACACCATGGCGGCGTTCAG